>WJMF01000188.1 GCA_014728085.1 Candidatus Zhuqueibacterota bacterium | reverse complement strand
GCATTGCAGAACAATATGGTCGTCGCCGGATGGGATTATCTTATTCGCGAAGATTTAAGACTGTCGTTAGAGGTCTACCAAAAGTGGTACCGCGACCTGCCGACCGGTACAATTCCGGGTGTTTCGGAATATATCGTTTTAACCAATACCGGCACCGGATTCGGCGGACGCGAGGATGACTTTCAGTCCTTCGGTTATTTCGATCTCGTTTCTGAAGCTGAGGGACGTTCATATGGTGCAGAACTATTGCTGCAAAAAAAGTTTTCAGATATCCCCTTATATGGTTTGGTCAGTTTCACCTTAAACAAAAGCGAGTTGGTAGCGGGAAATGGCCTGATCTATCCGGGCCAGTATGACCAGCGTTTTATCCTGAATTTATCCGGTGGATACATCTTTACTGAAAAATGGGAAATCGCCGCCAAATTCAGATATTTTACAGGCGTACCCTATACCCCAATCTACAGGCCTCAGGATAACCCCCTGAATCCGGGGCAAATTCAAAACCTGCCGGCGGAATACCTGGCAGATCGAACCCGGCCCGGTCATCATCTCGATGTTCGGGTCGACCGTACCTTTAACTTTTCCAGAACAACGCTAATTGTATACATCGACATCCAGAATATCTACAACTATAAGATTCCGCAGAGACCCAGATATGATTTCTGGGAAAACAGTATCAGCAGCAGCAGTGATATCGGTATACTGCCGTCAATTGGTGTCAGTTACGAATTTTAGCTTACATTTTTCTTGACTCTTATACTTATTACCAGTTCAGTCATATGACCGAACTGATAACTGCTAAAAGATTGCCGATTGTATTGAAAAAAACATCCCGACCAAAAGCCAAGTTACGATTCGAGTAATCATATCGCATTTCCGATGACCGGCATAGTTTGCCCTTAAAATTGTCAGCTGGACGCAAATCATCATAAAGAGCAAAAAGAGAATAAACTCGATCACTATTCGGGGATGGAGCATATTTATATCGAGTTTTTCCATATTTATCAATGACTAGAGTAAAAATCCAACGCGATCAAGCTTGCGGAAACAAAAACATATGCATACCTGCTGTTTATCAACCATACTAAATAACATATCAGAGTGAAAACTGTATGGCATAAAGATCGGCATCTTTGAGAATAAATTGCAATCGCAGCGTCTGGCCGACGAGAGGAGTTAGATCATATCCTCTATCCCAGGTCACCGTACGTTCGAGCTCATCGCCAAAAATCGGCGTCATATCATCTACACCATAGCCAGGGATTGCAGAGCCACTGCCATCTAAAATGGCCACCTTGATCCAGCCGGCTGCACTGGTGGAAAAATTAATCCTCAAGCGGTTGCCGCTGAACCGCAATGGCAGCGTCGTTGCTTTGCCGTTTTCCCAATCAGCATGCAGCGAAACAAATCCATGCGGTCGAATGGCCAGCCGGCGAAGGCGCGGCGGCACTCCCTCGCGTCTGTAATGTTCGCTGATATACATAGACCACTCATCCGGAGATTGAATCAGTCCCCAGGTCACATAGTTGTTGCGGTCGGTCCAGTTGTAAGGATCAGGTCCGGGGCGCACCCAGGCCTGTAGAAAACGGTGCCAGTGTACGCCATCACGGCTGGTCATAAAGAGAGCATCATTGACGCCGGGGTATTTCCGGCCCGGATCGACGACGCGGTGCTGCACATAGCGGTTGGGAAAGGAAAGATAAATGTGCTCTGCGCCCGGACAGGGCAGAGTGGCGTTGGTATAGAGCTGCCACTCATCCTCGCCATCGACATAGGTATGATGTACGACCGGGCTCCAGTTGATGAAATCATTCGAGGTAGAGCTCTGTATCGCTCTGACCACAGTGGGATGAGCACCGAGCACATCCTCTTCGTCACTCTCCTCGGTTAAATTTTCCATATAGCGGGTAAAGCAGTGGTATTTACCGATCTTTTCATCCCAAAAAGCGGTATTGATGGTATCAAAGGTGCCGTCCATCGCCAGGCTGTCCGAATGCATCAGCCGCCAGCGCAACCCATCGGCTGAACACATGGCATAGATTTTTTGCCAGGAGGCGGAGAGTCCTTTATAGCGCTGGTCCGGCGGACATTCCGGGTGGCTATCGATAAACGGTGGCGGAATAGTGGGGGCACCACCTATGGCGAGAATATTGTTCTCGCTCGAGCCTTCAAACTCGGTCAGATTAAGGATTGGCCTCTGAAAACTATAGCCACCGTCGGAACTTGTCGCCATGGCCATAATCGGTTTTCGATTCTCTCCTTCACCGGTCATGCCGGCGCGGTAATAGAGCCGCACCACGCCGCTGTCTTCAAGCACCCGTATAAATGCGGCCACAGAATCCTCCCATGCAGCATCGGCGGCAAATACCACCTGGCGCCGCTCAGGATGGTGTAACATCAATTCAAGGTTTTGCATGGAATCAATAAGATAGTCATCGACCAGCGGTTCAAGCCGGGTACCGATATCGATAGGTTTGTTGTCCGCGGCTATTAAGGTGCAGACAACAAAGAGAAAAAGAAAAAATAAAAAGTGCCTGAAATTCATAACAATATCCTTTCCGTTCGAAAAAAGTGAACATACCGGTTAAAGGCCATCCAAAAATCACCTCAACGCTTCCTCCACTGCCGCCTTGGCATGAATAGACGTCGTATCAAAAAGAGGAATATCGGTATGCTGCTGCTGAACCAGGGTAACAATTTCCGTGCATCCTTCGATAATGCCTTCCGCTCCCCGTTGCTGTAAATCATCCATAATTCGCAGGTAGGCTTTTCGCGATTCATCCCTGATTTGCCCCAAACAGAGCTCGTCATAGATAATGCGATGGACAATTTCACGATCCTGTTCTGGCGGGATGAGCACGGTTAATCCATGTTTCTCAGCGAGCCGGCCTTTATAGAACGCTTGCTCCATAGTAAAGCGTGTACCCAACAGGCCTATGGTTTTCATCCCCGCCATCTGAATTTGCCGGGCTGTGGCATCGGCAATATGTAAAAGCGGGATATCGATTGCCGCTTCAATTTGCGGTGCGACCTTGTGCATGGTATTGGTACAGATGAGCAAAAAATCCGCCCCGGCTGCCTCAATCTGTTTTGCTGATTCAGCCAGAGCATGGCCGGCGCTGTCCCAGTCCCCGTTTTGTTGCATCTCTTCGATATCCTGAAAATCAACGCTAACGAGGGCAATGCGCGCCGAATGCAATCCCCCGAGTCTCTTCTTGACCCCCTGATTAATAAGCCGATAATAGAGGCTCGTGGATTCCCAGCTCATACCGCCGAGGAGACCAATCATTTTCATAATAATACGCCTTTATAATATCAAGTATAAATTATTAAATCCGGAATTACGTTTTAATCCGATTTGAAACCAATATCATATTACTCTATCTTTAAGAATGAGGCTATCATATCCGGCTATGCAGAACCAGAAATAATCATCGAATCACTAAAGGGCATTTAAAAAAACGTCCGTTGTATAACGAGTTTCGCCGCTTTCCCGAAATAGATTTGCCAAGATGCGGCATTTAAGGTAAAATAAAATGTGGCTCCTTTGTAAAAAAAACAGACCGCGCTTAAGCGTACAAGAGGTCTACCCATTCAATCAACAGCCCGGTAGTTTGTAACGTTATAGTCGACAGTTATAAGCTTATATTTGCCATATGTAAACTCGCCCTCCGGATAATGCCATACCGCTTCTCCATAAGCAGGAAGACGATAATCATTGATTTGACCATACTCGCTCAAGGGTGTTGAGAATCGGTATCTTTTCATTTCATTCACATCATAGCGGTCGTCAGAGATAAAATTGACCAGCTGATCCTTGTCATTAAAATACAAGGTTGCCGAGATGCTGTGATTTCGGTTGGTAAAGGTGGCCTTGACAGAAGTGCTGTCCAAAGGTTCCCATTCGATGTTGTCATCGACAAGTGTTGCAGGTGCCAGAAAACACATATCATTGAACAGGGTTACCGTTTCGGCCTTGAAGAGCTCCTCTCCCTTCACATCAACAACCGGAAAAAGCGAAAACAGTTTGATCAACATACCAGCCTGACCGTTTTTATAGACATGATACCCCTGTGTCGGCAACCCTTTAACCCGGGCATCGAGAAAGAACAAACGTTCCGATTGATCATAAAAATTGTACTGCTCTGCTTCGAGTGAAAACCAATCCTGGGTCTTGCTGCGCATTTGCGCCTTGAAAACCACCCGCATGTTTTTAACCCTGGGTTTGCCGACAACGCCGACATAATTCAGGTAATTTTGTACCAATTCCGGAAGCGGAGCCAAATCTTTTTCGGTGAGCAATTCGCTCTGCATTGTAGTTGTCCTTTGCAGGCCCTCCCGGACATCGGATATATATTGGCTTTTAAAACTCCAGGAGCTATAGCCGTAAACCGAAAATAAAAGTATAATCAGATTCACAATCGTTCCGAATTTGGCATCCTTCCAGAAAAAAATGATCAGTATCTGTGACACGATGACGCCAAGAAAGCCGAACAGCCACCAGGTATTCATCTTTAAGCTATAGAGAACAGCTGTGGTGACGAACAACAGAAAAGCGAGCAGCCAAACCAGGCCCCGGGATTTTGAAACGGACAGGGAGAGTTCCCTGACAGCATAAATATGAAAAGCTTTTAAAAAGCCCAATAAATGGATGAGTGCATGAATTGCGGTGATGACAACGAGTGCAATTTTCATCATTTTTTCTCCGGTCAAAATTTTTCTATGAATTATACCCTCTTTATCGTACTTGACGTTCTTTAGGACTGGACTCATCTCTCCAAACCGGTACTTAAATTGCAGAGTTCAGGCTTAAAGCCCTGCGAAATGACCGGACGGATCATTGAGATCTCCATCCAATCAGTCATTATATAGATCGCATCGATCCTGAACACCGGCTTTTTTATATCCAAGTATTCCGGCATAGTCCATATTCAGCACGGCCGATGCCGAGCAACAGTCAGAAATCATCAAAAATACAGCAGTAAAAAAACAATTGACGAACCATATGCAATTTCCCTACCAAATATTTCCGGCACCGGGAGTATACGTCGAGCTAATCACTGAATTGGATATCATGGTATCGCATTGCAGTGTGCCGGAAAATATTGACATGCCGGCATTTACGGTCAGCATACCTGAGTTAATCTCGACAAGAGAAGCGGCAATGGTTACCGTCCCTCCCACATTAAGCTTTAATCCCGTAGGATCCAGTATCATGG
>WJMF01000037.1 GCA_014728085.1 Candidatus Zhuqueibacterota bacterium | reverse complement strand
CACCAGGGCATCATGGGAAATCGTGGCCAGCTCTTCTTCATCGCCGGCAACCGGAATCCCGATCAGGTTCTTGCCTGTCAATCGGCTATCTTTATCCAGAAAAGCCGGAATGTTTATATTCTCCCCGGCGCGGTTCCGGTTCAACAGGATATCAGCCACCACCTGCCCATGCCCCCCTGCGCCGATGATTACTATTGTGGTCGGTTTATCCATAAGAAATAATATTATTATTTATGCTGATTGTCAATTCAATTTACAATTAGCCAAAAAAAGATCAGAGGTCAGCGGTCAGAGGTCATTTACTAAAAGTTTTTGGAACGTTTCAAAATTGAGCAATTTTGACTCGCGTTCATCCTGCAAAAATGGACTCACATCGGTGCGGATGCGATCAAAATTCAGTTTATGTGCCTTTTGCAGAATCTGGTCGCGCCATGTCGAGGCATTTAAGTGGGTAGCAGCATTGAATTTTTGCCGCAAGGCGTTTTCCAAAAGAACCAGATTGGGTGCCGGCCAGTCGGGATTACTCAGATACCACAGCAAATCGAACCAGTCACGACCTTTGCTGAAATCGCGGGTTAAAATCGCATTGAGCTTGCCCGCTAACAGAGTTGCCGGATCGTGGTGTAACAGATTCAGGGGTACATATCGTCTGATCAGTGTTGTATCGACAGTTGCACCGGCCGGTGGCCGGGTATCGATTTCAATTTTTATGGCCGGAGATTCGGTGACATGCTGTGAAAGGTGCAAGTCATAGAGCAAACCAGGGAAATGAATAAATGCGTTTTGAACAATTCGGCTGGTCCGGGCCCGGATTGTCACCTTGAATCCATTGCGTATCAGTTCTTTTTTGATCTGCTTAAGGCTATAGGCGAAATCAAAATGCTGTTTATCCCTTTCCAGTGCAAAATCAAGATCCTCGGAAAACCTGGGCAAACCATATAAAAAACGAAGCGCTGTACCGCCATGAAATGCACATGAAATCATGGCAGCGCTTTTTTGCATTCCACTGAGAATCAGCGCTTGCAGATATTCCCGTACTTTATTACGGGAAAATAGCACAGAATCGTCAGGATTTAAGATTTGAAATAAATAATCTTTCAAATTTCCCTGTATTCGCCTTTTTTTTCGAATACTACCTGTTTAATGATCTTTACGGCCCGCAAGAGTTTTGGAGATTTACACTGTTCGGCATATTCAAAGAGACGTTCGTTATCCAGAGGCTCATCAGGACTGAGACGCAATTCCCGGATAAAGGCTTTATCATCGCTTGCGGGCGTGAGATAAATCAGGTCAACAAGCGCTTTCTCGGATGTGGCGACAAAAGCCGATTGGCCATGAGCTATTTCTTCTTTTTGATATCCAAACACACAAGCTGATTTTAAATGGTGAAACTCAAACATGCCCGCAAGAGTCTTTCTGCGACGCGAGCGTACCGGCCCCACACTTTTTGTGACCGGCACATATTCGGGAATTAAACCCCGATAGGCCAGCACAGACTCGCAGCTGACATAACTCCCCGGTTCAAGATGATTGGCAATCACAAAAGGATGGGGATTGATCTTTCGCAAGGGTGGTGCAAGCATATAGAGCCCCCGGCGCAATTGAATCACCTGGCCGCCCGCCACCCAACGGCTCAATTGCCGTATGACATGCTCCGGACGTTCCGAGCCCGCCAGAAGCAACCCGGTCTCAAAAACCGGCAATTCCCCCACAATTTCCACCAACTCTTTAAGTTTCATTGCAATAATTTACCATTTTTGGCAATTTAATGCATAGAATATTTTCAAGTGCCTTCGTCTTTGCTGACTTTTGATCTCTGAACTCAAGTATTACCCCACTCTTTTGGTGTCTTGGTGTCTTGGTGCCTTTGTGCGAGCCAAACCGCAAAAATCATCCAGCTGCAGGGACAATTTTTTCTGTCTTAAACCACGGTAATACATGTGCAGCACTGCGATTTTGCTCCTGGTCCCCACCGTAAATCAGGTGAGGAGTACCGGCTCTTTTGCCGGCCCATTTGGACCATTTCGATAGAATCTGAAAATAGTCGGTATTGATGGTTTTGGATGATTTGATTTCCACCGGCACAAGATGTCTGCCCTTCTCCAGAACAAGATCGAGTTCATTGCCGGTACGGTCGCGCCAAAATGCAATCCGCGCGTCACGGCCACGGTTATAGCCTGTTTTGATCACCTCACCGATAACCATGGATTCGAAAAGCGCACCGCGATGTGAATGAAAGGCAAGCTGTTCCGGGTTTTGAATACCCAGCAACCAGGCAGCCAAACCGGGATCATAAAAATAAAGCTTTGACGCCTTGACAACTCTTTTATTAAAATTCTCGTGATGCGGCTCCAGCAACGTAATCACATAACTGGCCTGAAGAATGGAAATCCAGGCGCTTGCGGTATTATGGCTAATGCCGCAATCGTTGCCAAGAGACGAGAGGTTAAGCAACTGCCCAATGCGGGCGGCACACATTTTAACAAACTTTTGAAAAGCAGCTAAATCCCGTACCTGGATCATCTGACGAACATCGCGCTCCACATACGTCCGTACATAATTTTCCAGCCAAACCGATGGCGACAAGTTTCGATCATAAATCGGCGGATAAAACCCCTGATAAAGAACATCTTTAAAATCCTCCGGCAACCGGCCGGCACGTACAAGCTCTGAAATGGAAAAGGGCAATAGCTTTATAAAAGCCACCCTGCCGGCAAGCGATTGGCTTATTTCCGACAATAAACCAAATTGCTGTGAACCGGTGAGTATAAACATTCCCATCTCTTTCTTGTTATCAACAAGCCCTTGCAGATAGGAAAATAGAGTGGGAACGCGTTGTACCTCGTCCAGAATCGCTCCGTTTGGATACAAGGCTAAAAACCCTTTTGGATCTTCCGTCGCAAAAGAGCGCATTTCCAGATCTTCGAGGGATACATATGCTTTATCCGGAAAAACAT
>WJMF01000036.1 GCA_014728085.1 Candidatus Zhuqueibacterota bacterium | reverse complement strand
TGCTCGATAAAGTTCAACGCCCCCTCCACGATCCACTCGACATTGTGATGCTGCAGCGCCCCGGGAAGGCCAAGCGCTTCCTTGTTGCGCAGATAGATGCGTTCGGCAAAATCGAACCCGATCTCCTCCCTGAGATAGTCCTCGCCCTGCTCATAATGCTCTCTGATTTTCCGCGCCACATCCGGACGGCGTGCATCCGCATCCTCGGGGATACCCTGCAAGCGACCGACCGGGTCACCCAGGTGCCACTTGCCAACCATACCGGTATGATATCCCGCTTTCTTTAATTGCAGTACCAGATTGGGCTCATCGCTTTGCAGCAGCGTATCCCAGCGGATATTGGCCAGTGTTCCGGGTGGATGGTTTTGCAAAAATGCCGGACTTTTACTGGCATAACGTCCGGTCAACAACGAATAGCGGCTGGGGGTACAGATAGCGGTGGTGACGTAAAAGCGGCTGAACAGCGCCCCGTCCCGGGCGAGGGAATCGATATGGGGCGTCAGCATGCGCGGGTCGGAATAGTATCGCCAGGGCTCGCGCCACTGCGTAAATCCCAATTGATGTGCACCGGTGCGACAGGGATACTGTGTTGGCTCGTACACATTCGTCTCGTCAAAATCGAGATCATCGACAAAAATCAAAACAATATTTGGTTTATTTAATACAGGTTGAGCCAAAGCAGATTTATTGATAAATTGAAAGGCGGGAAGCGCAACGGCGGAGGTTTTCAAAAAAGACCGCCGGTTATAACAATTTGCAGCCATACCGGCTCCTCGATTATTATACATCTCTTCCTGTAATAGTTTACGAAAAAAAAGGCATAAATAAAAGCCATGAGGAAAAATAATTGCTGGAGGGAAATTTCAAGGTAATCTATAACAGGGCATAAAAAAATGGCAGATAAATGTCTGACCCTGTTTTACTCATCATCTGATTATATATTCAGGTTATTTATTGAATACATTAAACCGCGAAGAAATGCAGAACGACATCAGGTAAAAAAGAATTTTAATTCAGGTAAAATAACTAGCCGGCAACTCATTCCAGCTATTATGAAAATGTTTCTGTATCACCGCCAGACATATCAGGAGATCCATATTCGACAAAAAAATGGTTTTTCTCGGCGTTCTCTGCGGTTTGAATAGTTGACAATTAAATCAAAATTGACTATCCAACTTTTTAAAAAAAGAAACAAAATAACCGGAAAAATCAATTCCGGCTCGACACCAGCCCTCATTTCAAATAGCCGGTAATCATAAAATAGGCAAACTCGACATTCTGATTGGTGCCGGCTCCCTGGTATTGAGAGTAAATATAGAGTTCGCCGTTTGCCGTGAGCGAACAAATCCCCGAAGCGGTTCCATACGAACCATCCGCCTCTTTGCGCGGGAAACAGGACAATTCCGTATAATATACTGTGGAAAAATCAGCGGCAAAATCAATAATGCCCTGAGCATCAACGGATTCATTCAAATCTTTCATGCTCGACCGGATGACTATACCCGAATAGACCTCATTTCCGGCGCCAAGCAACGCTTTTGAGGCTTTGATCCCCTTGAGCTCAAAAGTAACGCCCGGACCGGATTCAGTCAATTCAACTGCATCGTACCATGCCAACGGAGCCGGTATCCAGCTGCCATCAGGCGAGCCATCAGGTCCGATACCGTTCGACGGACCATCCTTATAATAGACACTGGCCACACCATAATCACCGCTGGTTTGAAACCTGATCAATATGCTTCGCGGTTCGGAGAGTTTGGTCCAGTTGGTCATGCCCGAAGGGCGCCATTGCATGGCGGTACCGTTCCATCCCAATACCTGATCCGCTTGCGGACTGTTCGACACGTCCAGATCCATCTCGGCAACATCTCCGTCCGTAATGCCATTGCTGCCCACCGTATTCCAACCGGCAGTGCCGGAAGCATCCGAGGAAATCAGCACATGTCCCGTGGTGGAGGATGTTCCGACCTGAAGTGAACTGGTTTTGGTCTTGCCGTTGACGGTCAGCAATTCATCAGGGTCGGCACTGCCGAGCCCGATACCAACCTTGCCGTTTGAAAGAACTTTGAACAAAACAGCCTGGGAAGAATTTCGAATAATTAACTGACCAAACACCGGATTGGCAATAATACAAATAGTCATCAGGAAAATTAAACTAGTCGCATTGGTTCTCATATCATTATCCCTTCCTGTTATATATCCTGAGCATTCAAATCCATCTACTTTACAGCAAACTCTATGCCCGGGAAAGAACCGATTTGCCTGCTTTGCAAAAAGCCGGCATTCCACTAATTAATTTAATATCAATGTTTTAGTCGTTACAGAATATGTTCGGTAAAAAGATGGATGGCAAACTATGGGGAACGAATATTTGTCTGTCTTAAAAAAGTGACAGTGGAAACAAAATATGACAAGTTTATTTATACGTTCCGATAGTTCGATTTAAACCGTTTTCTCTCTCGGCGTATCTTTGCGCGCTCTGCGGTTTAAATCCTTGTCAGATTTCAAATAATATCAGTATTTTATGAAAAGATTTTGATATGATCGATTATTTGAGACAATTGCTTTCACTTTGCAGCACCCTGTTCCCGGACAAAATAATCATTCACGGGAAGATAGGATTCAGGATGCCAGTCGGCATTAACCGTGGGCAAATGGGCTCTCAACCGTTCCTTGACCGGGTTGTATTTTTCATCACCAGCCAAATTATGCCATTCATTGGGATCGCTGCGGTGATCGTAAAGCTCTTCAGAACCATCTTCATAGCGGCTATAGCGATAGTGCGGCGATCGTATTGAATGGTTGTTGCGCCCATAGGTCGTAATGGCGACATGAGACCAGTCGGCATCCGGATCCTCAATCAATGGTTTCAGCGAATGTCCCTGAAGGGTATTGGGCACACGATAACCGCA
>WJMF01000187.1 GCA_014728085.1 Candidatus Zhuqueibacterota bacterium | reverse complement strand
TACGCCATACATTTTTTGCAATTCTTCAATCGATTTTCCTTCAACAAAAGCGCGTCCGATAAAGACATGCCGTCCCGATCCGCCGCCGAGGTATCTCGGGACGGCAGGCGGGGATTCTTTCTCCGGTTCGATATTGTGTTGGCGGCAATAGGTGCGAATGACCTGTAAAAACCGGTGTCCGTAGCGCCTGTTTTTCACCTCGCCGACGCCGAAAATCGAGCGCAGCGTGACGCCGTCCTGCGGGTATCGAACCGACATCTCGATCAGGGTTTTATCCGGAAAGATGACATAGGGCGGAATACCCTGCGCGTCCGCGATGGCTTTGCGCTCGGCGCGCAGGAGCTCGAAAAGCTCGCGATCGTATCCTGACATGGCGCTTTTGTCCTCTTTGATTTCAAGCTGTTGCCCCTGCTCGCGGTCGACCACCATGACCGCTTCCTTCCTGAACAACACATCTGCTGCTTTGTCCGTCAGTTTCAGACTGCCGTACTCCGGATCGACAGTGAGAAGTCCCAGAGAGACAAACTGTCCCGCCAGATATTTCCACTGCGGCTTGGCATACTCGCGGCCGACGCCATAGGTGGACAAGTGTTGATGTCCCAGGTTGAGCAGTTTTTTGTTTTCAGAGCCCCGCAGAATATCGATGATATGCGCGGCACCAAAGCGCTCGCCGGTTCGTTTAACGCAGGAGAGAAATTTTTGCGCCGCAACGGTTTCATCCTCAAGTTTGGGGGTGTTGGTGCGGCAATTGTCGCATGTACCGCAATTGGGCTTTGCATAGGTTTGACCGAAATACTGCAGCAATCTCTTGCGCCGGCAAACATGCGATTCGGCCATCTGCACCAGGGCCTGAAGGTGGATCGCGGCGATACGGCGCTCGGATGCGTTTTCCTTTTTGTCGATGATATAGCGAATTTTACTTAGATCGCTGTAACTGAAAAGCAAGAGACAATCGGCGCGCAAGCCATCGCGACCGGCACGTCCGATCTGCTGGTAATAGGATTCAATGTTCTGCGGCAGATCATAATGAATGACATAGCGGATGTTGGGCTTGTCGATGCCCATGCCGAAGGCGATGGTGGCAACGATGATCTGGACATCATCACGGATAAAACGATTTTGATTTTCAGTGCGGGTGTGGTTGTTCAGTCCGGCATGATAGGGCAATACCGAATAACCGATATGATCCAGGTAACTGCTGAGCTCATCGACCTGACGGCGGGTAAAGCAGTAGATAATGCCGGATTCATCCTTGCGCTGCTGCAGAAAATCAATGACCTGTCCGGCCGGATTGTTTTTTGCCATGATCTGCAAAAAGAGATTGGGGCGATCAAAGCTGGTGACGATGGTGCAGTCTTTGGGCAGGTCCAGTGAAGTGAGAATATCCTTCCGTACCCTTGGCGTTGCGGTAGCGGTGAGGGCAATGCAGACAGCGTCGGGAAAGGCGCGGCGCAGCTCGATGAGTTGCCGGTATTCAGGACGGAAATCGTGTCCCCATTCGGAAATACAATGCGCCTCATCGATGGCGATCGAATCGATTTGCTGATCCTGTAAAAGTGTCTGGATACGGCTGGTAAACAATCCTTCCGGTGCCAGGTAGAGTAGTTTGAGCCTGCCATCTGTTACCGCTTGAGCCGTTTCTTCGAATTCTGCAGGGGAGAGGGAGCTGTTGAGAAATGCCGCTTTGATGCCGAGCTGCCGCAGAGCCTCCACCTGATCCTGCATCAGTGATATCAGGGGGGAAATAACCAGGGTAAGGCCGTTGAAGATGAGGGCCGGAATTTGATAGCACAGCGATTTACCGACCCCGGTAGGCATGACGATCAGAGTGTGCTGTTGTTGTAAAACCCGGTCGATGATTTCTTTCTGACGGGGTCGGAATTCGGTATAGCCAAAAGTTTTTCTGAGCAGAGAAATGGGAGTTGCAGACACGATGATTTCCTCTGTTTTGTTTGAATTGTGACGAAAAATACGCAATTTTTATGAATATATCAAATATAACTATCGATTGCAAATACTATGTTTTCATCTCTGACCGAATGGATGCAGGGGGTTCCGCGTTATGCATTTTTGAACAAGAGGTGAAATGAAAGTTGGTACTGCCGGGGGACGAATTATTTTAGACAGAGGGGTTTTAGAATCGTATTTCTCAGGTTGTGTCAAACGGATAAAAAGATACCTGCACCAGATGAGTTGCGGTACAGGTATCATGTTGAGTTCCTTTGTGATAGCGTTGGCTGTGTTGTGCGACCAATCTTTCGTTTGTTGTGTGTATCTTTATGGTGGTTTCAGCAGCCCGTGTTTTTGTTATTTTTGATACAGCATTTTTACGTATTGTTTTTGCTTTTGAACCCTCAATTCACAGATATACAGTCCGCCGGCAACCGTTTGCCCGGCAGCATCTTTTCCATCCCAGACGACATGGTATCGGCCGGTGGTTTGTGTTTTATCCAGCAGGGTGGTGACTTTTTGTCCCATCAGATTATAAATCGTCAGGTTAACGGGAACGGGCCGATTACTTTTTATTCTATAGTCGATAGATACGGTGCCGTTAAAGGGGTTCGGAAAGGTCTGATATAGTTCGTAATTTTTGGGCATCACTTTTAAATCATTTTCGGTTACGCCGCTAAGGTCATTTTGATAAACAACGCCATTCATGATAACCGAGGTCAAAGTTATATCCCTGATCTCACTCACCGGTACGGTAAAATAATCATCCGACCAGACAACCATATCCGCCAGTTTGCCGTCTTCAATCGATCCCTTGTTATCTTCTTCGAAAGCGGCATAGGCGCTACCGATGGTATGGAGGCGAATTGCCTGCAT
>WJMF01000186.1 GCA_014728085.1 Candidatus Zhuqueibacterota bacterium | reverse complement strand
GAGATGGTGATGCCTGGTGACAATGTCAAGATCACCGGAGAGCTGATTGGTGAGATCGCGATGGAAGAGGGATTGCGTTTTGCTATTCGCGAAGGCGGTCGCACTGTGGGTGCCGGTGTTGTAACCAAGATTATCGAATAAACAATCGGATTAGAGATGAGAGAATTAGCCATACTGGAATGTACAGAGTGCAAACGCCGGAACTATACAACGACCAAAAACCGGCGTACGCATTCCAATCGCATAGAACATAAAAAATATTGTCGCTGGTGCGATAAGAGAACCGTTCATAAAGAAACGCGTTAGAGTCTACCCAGGTCCGGCTGAACCGGACGGACGTTTAGAGGCCTGTAGCACAATTTGGCTAGTGCGCCGGACTCCAAATCCGGAGGTTGGGGGTTCGAGTCCCTCCAGGCCTGCAATGATTTCTGATAGTATGCAAAGACTGAGTGAATAAATAAGACGAGTGGCGGTTTTATGATCCAAAAAATTACAAAATTTCTGAGCGATGTAAAGAACGAAATGTCCAAAGTCAGTTGGCCGACCCGGAATGAACTTAAAAGCCAAACCATTATCGTTATCGTCGTATCGCTGTTCTTTGCAGCGTTTATTTTTGTTATCGATCATATTCTATCTCGGTTATTAGGCCTCATTTATTAGAACAATTCATCATACAACAGTTTATAAGGGTGTTTTCATTTGGCAGAATCAGATGAACAAAAATGGTATGCAATTCATGTTCTTTCCGGGCATGAAAACAAGGTAAAAGCTTACATGGAAAATGAAATCCGGCATGCCGATCTCGAGGAAAAGGTCGATAAAATTGTTGTGCCTTCGGAAAAAATCACCGAGATGAAAGAAGGCAAGAAAAAGGTGCGCAAAAAGATCATGTTTCCCGGTTACATTTTGGTTCACATGATATACGACAAATCGACTCGTCATCTGATTCAAAATATGCCCGGTGTAACCAATTTTGTCGGACGGCGTAACGAGCCGGTGCCGCTCAAGCCGGACGAAGCTGAACGCATTATCGGCAGAAGCGAGAGGGCTGAAAAGGAACGCGCAGCCAGTCCGTTTCAGATCGGCGATCCTATCAAGGTGGTCGATGGGCCGTTTACCGATTTTACCGGTTTTATTGAAGAGATTAACCACGAAAAAAGCAAGGTCAAAGTGATGGTTAGTATCTTTGGACGTGCAACACCTGTGGAACTGGATTTCTTACAAATTGAACTGGAACAATAGGAACAATAACCATGGCGAAAAAAGTTATTTCTACCATAAAATTGCAAATTTCCGCTGGCCAGGCGAATCCCTCTCCACCTGTCGGTCCTGCTCTCGGCCAACACGGCGTCAACATTATGGAATTTTGCAAGGCCTTTAATGCAAAAACTCAGGACAAACAGGGCCTGATTATCCCTGTTGTGATTACAGTGTATGCAGATCAATCCTTTACATTTATTACCAAAACCCCTCCGGCCGCGGTTCTGCTTAAAAAAGCTGCCGGTCTGGATAAGGGATCCGGTGAACCCAATCGTGAAAAAGTTGGAAAGGTCACCAGAGCCCAGGTACGCGAAATCGCCGAACTCAAAGAGCCTGATCTGAATGCGAATGATGTAGAGAATGCCATGCTGATGGTCGAAGGAACGGCGAGAAGCATGGGTATTATTGTTGAGGAATAATTTCTTCATAAAGGAGTTAACAAGGGCAAATGAAGCATAGTAAAAGATACCAAAACGCCTGGAATCAGGTTGAAAGCAGAAAAGTCTATTCCCTGGAAGAAGGGGTTAACAAGGTCAAAGAAACCTCCACCGCTACATTTGATGAATCCGTGGAACTTAGTGTTCGTTTGGGCGTTGACCCCCGTAAATCCGATCAAATGGTGCGCGGCACCGTGGTCCTGCCTCATGGTACCGGAAAAACGGTCAAAGTTCTGGTACTCACCAAGGGCAGCAAGGAGAATGAAGCCAAAGAAGCAGGCGCTGATTATGTTGGCGGAGACGATATGATCAAAAAGATACAGGAAGAGTCCTGGATCGATTATGATGTCGTTATTGCCACCCCTGATATTATGGGACAGGTCGGACGCCTGGGTAAAGTATTGGGCCCCAGAGGATTGATGCCGAACGCCAAATCAGGTACGGTAACCATGGATATTGAAGACGCGGTAAAAGATGTCAAGGCTGGCAAGATCTCCTTTCGTGTCGATCGCTATGGAATCGTTCATGTCGCCGTCGGCAAGGGTTCTTTTTCGGTGGAAAATCTTAAAGAGAATGTTAATGCTTTTATGGATACGATAAACAAGTTACGACCCGTCTCTGCCAAAGGCATCTACGTTCGCAGCATTTTTCTATCCAGCACAATGGGTCCCAGTATTCGCATCGATAAAAATCAACTGATAGATGTGCCTGTATAATATATGAGACATTGATATTGAAGGATCATAGAAATGCCAAATCCAGAAAAGATTACACGCGTTGAAAAGCTAAACAAAGACCTTGAAGGTGCCACCGGAGTCTATTTGACCGACTTTACCGGACTCTCCGTAGAGCAAATAACTGAATTGCGCCGCGAGTTTCGCAAGGTCGATGTCAATTATATCGTGGTTAAAAACACTCTGGCCAGATTGTCAGCGGAAAAAACCGGATTTGAAAAGTTGCTGCCTTACCTGAAAGGGCCGACTGGTTTGGCCATTTCGAAAGAGGACCCGATTGCTCCGGTCAGGGTGATCTATGAATTTAAAAAGAACCGCGAAAAACCGGCAATTAAAGGGGCCATCATCGAAGGGCAGTTTTATGATGAGCATAACGCAGAAGAAATGCGCAAGATTCCTTCCCGAGATGAGTTGATTGGTCAGGTCGCCTCTGTGTTTGCAGCACCCCTGTCCGGATTTGTCGGCGGATTGCGTTCGCTGCTCTCTGGTCTGGTTTATACCGTAAATGCAATTAAGGAACAAAAAGAAGAATAAACGATTGACTTGTAACTCTAACGGGAGGTTGAAATGCCCGAGGAAAAAGTAGCTGAAGAAAAAGAACAACAAACCCAGGATTTGGATCCCAAGGTTGATAAAATTCTCAAAAGCATTGAGGGAATGACGGTTCTGCAATTGTCGCAGCTGGTTAAGGCAATGGAAGAACATTTTGGTGTTAGCGCTGCCGCACCGGTTGCAGTTGCGGCTGCCGGCGCTCCCGCTGCCGGCGGAGGTGAAGGTGCGGAAGCTGCAGAAGAACAGACTGAATTTGATGTTGTTCTGAAAGGTGCCGGATCTCAAAAGATTCAGGTTATTAAAGTGGTTCGTGCGATCACCAGTCTTGGTCTCAAAGAAGCCAAAGAGCTGGTCGATGGCGCCCCCAATAACGTCAAGGAAGGTGTTAACAAGGATGAAGCTGAGGAGATCAAGTCCAAGCTCGAGGAAGTTGGCGCCGACGTTGAGGTCAAATAAGTTCCCTGTAAGCCGGGCTCAATTTGAGCCCGGCTTACACGTTTAATCAAAAGGACTGTAAGGGAGAGATACTATTGTCGATCATATCTTTCAGAGAAAGAAAATCTTTTTCTAAAATCAAAACTGTAGCTGAATTGCCCGATTTACTGGACATTCAGCTACGTTCATATAAGGACTTTTTACAACACGATGTTGAAGCCGGAGAGCGTGAGGAACGCGGCCTGCAGGCTGTTTTTAAAAGCGTATTTCCTATCGTCGATAGTCGTGACAATTTTCAACTCGATTTTATCGAATACTACATCGATCAGGCGAAATACTCTGTTAAAGAATGTCAGGAGCGGGGTACAACTTTTTCTGTATCTCTCAAAGCAAAATTGCGTCTGTCTATCAAAGACGAAATGGATCCCAATGATCCGTTGGCCGGTTCTATCGAACAGGTGGTGTATCTGGGAAATCTGCCCTATATGACCGAACGCGGTACCTTTATCATTAACGGTGCTGAGCGCATTATCGTCAGCCAATTGCACCGATCACCGGGCGTTTTCTTCGATCAAACGGTTCATCCCAACGGGACCCAGATTTACAATGCCAGGGTTATTCCGCTGCGCGGCTCCTGGATCGAGTTTACCACCGATATCAATGATCTGATGAATGTCTATATCGATCGCCGCAAAAAATTTCTCGTTTCCACACTGTTACGCGCAATCGGCTTTTCTTCCGACCGGGAAATACTGGAAGCCTTTGGACTGGTTCAGGCCATTTCGCCAAAGAAAGACAATCTCGAAGAGTATATCGGTGCCCGCGTCGCTGAAGATATTGTCGATAAATCCACAGGCGAGGTTTTGCTGGACCGCTATAGCGACATTACACCTGAAAAAGTCGAGCTGTTGAAGAATCTGGATGAAAAAGAGATCGAGGTTCTCAAAGTTGACCGTATTTACGGACCGGAAATTATCAGCAACACGCTTTTAAAGGATAGCACCAGTTCGCAGGAAGAAGCGCTTGAATCGATTTATAAACAATTGCGCTCGGGTGAGCCACCCGATCTCGAAACCGCACGCATGCTCATTGAGCGGCTTTTCTTTAATCCAAAGCGCTACGATCTGGGCGATGTCGGCAGACACCGGCTCAACAAAAAACTCAGTCTCGACGTTGATCCCGCTCATACCGCATTGACGCGCGAGGATATCGTCGGTATTATCAAATATCTTCTCGATTTGCGTACCGGAAAGCGAAATGCGGATGACATCGATCATCTCGGCAATCGCCGGGTTCGTACCGTTGGTGAGCAGCTTGCCGGACAGATGAGCGTTGGGTTGGCACGGATGGCCAGGACCATTAAGGAACGCATGAACCTGCGTGAAAGCGAAAACCCCACACCGCAAGATCTGGTAAATGCGCGAACGATTATTTCCGTTATCAATACCTTTTTCGGTACCAGTCAGCTGTCGCAATTTATGGATCAAACCAATCCGCTGGCTGAAATGACGCATAAACGCAGAGTTTCCGCACTCGGCCCCGGAGGTTTGACCCGGGAACGCGCCGGTTTCGAGGTTCGCGATGTTCACTATACGCATTACGGAAGATTGTGTCCTATCGAAACACCTGAAGGTCCCAATATTGGTCTGATTTCTTCATTAACGACCTTTGCCCGAATTAATGACTTTGGTTTTATCGAAACACCTTATCGTCTGGTGTCGAACGGCAAGGTCACCAGTCAAATTGAATACCTTTCCGCAGACGATGAAGAAGAGCAGATCGTGGCTCAGGCCAATGAACCGCTCGATAAAAGTGGTCGCTTTGTCAATGAACGTGTGACGTCCAGACTGCGCGGTGAATTCCCCATCGTTCCTCCGGACCGCGTCAAGCACATGGATGTATCACCGAACCAGATCGTGTCCGCAGCAGCAGCGCTTATTCCATTTCTCGAACACGATGACGCAAACCGTGCCCTCATGGGTTCTAATATGCAACGCCAGGCGGTGCCGCTAATGCAGCCCGCGGCCCCTTATGTGGGAACGGGGATGGAGCAAAAAGTGGCCTATGATTCACGTTCTGTAATATTCAGTCAATGTGACGGCGTCGTCGAATCCGTTGATGCCAATACGATCGTCATTCGCAAGACCGGTGGCCAAAAGGCCAAAAACGATATTAATGAGCTCCTGGATTTTACAAAATCGGATCTCGTTTTTTATAATCTGAAAAAATTTAAACGTACCAATCAGGATACATCGATTAATCAAAATCCGATCGTCAATGTGGGTCAGGAAGTGAAAGCAGGTCAGGTTATTGCCGATGGCGCGGCTACGCAAGGCGGCGAACTCGCTTTGGGACGAAATGTTCTTGTGGCATTTATGCCCTGGCGAGGTTATAATTTCGAAGATGCTATTGTGATTTCCGAGCGGGTTGTTCGTGAAGATGTCTATACTTCATTGCATATCGAAGAGTTTGAACTTCAGGTTCGTGACACCAAGCGCGGAGAAGAGGAGCTGACCCGTGAAATCCCCAACGTCAGTGAAGAGGCCACCAAGGATCTCGATGAAAATGGCATTATCCGCATCGGTGCTGAAGTGCAGGCCGGCGATATTCTCGTTGGTAAAGTGACTCCAAAGGGAGAAACCGATCCCACACCGGAAGAAAAATTACTGAAAGCGATTTTTGGTGAAAAGGCCGGTGATGTTAAGGATGCTTCCCTAAAGGCCCCTCCGGGTTTGAAGGGGATCGTTATTGATACCAAATTATTTTCCCGAAAAAAGAAAGATGCCGCAACCAAGCGCCGGGATAAGAAAGATCTTGAAGAGCTGGATACCTGGTTTGAAAAGGAAAAGAAACGAATACAAGAGCTGCGCAATCAAAAACTGGAAATCGTTCTTGAGGAGCAAGTTTCTGACAGCATTCGCGACAAAGAGAGCGGCAAGGTCATACTTAAAGACAAGACCGTTTTGAGTGAGAATAATCTGGAAAAGCTCGATTTTGATTTGGTCGATTTTGAACAAGATTTGACCAAAGACAAAAAAACCAATGAGCTGATCGGCAAGATAATGGTTCGCTTTGAGAAAAAGATGCACGAGGTCGAGGAAAAGTACGAGTTACAGAAATTCAAGATCCAGGTCGGCGATGAATTGCCGCCCGGCATCGTGCAGCTGGCAAAAGTCTATGTTGCCAAAAAGAGAAAATTGATGGTAGGCGACAAAATGGCAGGGCGCCACGGTAACAAGGGCGTGGTTGCCAAAATCGTTCCCATGGAAGATATGCCCTATATGCCGGATGGAACGCCTGTAGATATCGTTCTCAATCCGCTCGGCGTGCCTTCACGAATGAATCTGGGACAAATTCTTGAAACCAATCTGGGTTGGGCGGCCAATATTTTGGGCTATAATTTTGCCACACCCGTTTTCGACGGTGCCTCCCTTGAAGAAATTGCTGAAGAAATGCAAAGGGCTAAAGTGCCCGAAGGCGGCAAATCCCTTGTTTATGACGGCAAAACCGGTCGTCAAATCGACTATCCGGTTACCGTGGGATGGATTTATATGATGAAACTATCGCACCTTGTCGAGGATAAAATTCACGCCCGTTCCATCGGGCCGTACTCGCTGATTACCCAGCAACCCCTGGGTGGTAAAGCCCAGTTCGGCGGACAGCGTTTCGGCGAAATGGAGGTCTGGGCCCTGGAAGCCTATGGCGCAGCCTATACCTTGCAGGAAATTTTAACGGTCAAGAGTGATGATGTCAAAGGTAGATCCAAAGCCTATGAATGCATTGTCAAAGGTGATAATCTGCCCGAACCCGGTATCCCGGAATCCTTTAATGTGATGATACGGGAATTGATGGGACTCGGCCTTGATGTCGAATTGCTCACCGATAAAAAAGATTCTAAACGCAAGTAACACCTGTTTTGTTCAACTATTTATGAGGTGATATATTGAATTATATGATCACACCCGACGTGGTTCAGCCACGACCAAATTATTCATCGATCTATATCGGTCTGGCTTCACCAGATAAAATACTGGAACGTTCACACGGGGAGGTCACAAAACCAGAGACCATCAATTACCGAAGCTTTAAACCGGAAAAGGATGGCCTCTTTTGTGAAAAAATATTTGGTCCGGTTCGCGATTGGGAATGTCACTGTGGAAAATATAAACGAATTCGCTACAAAGGCATCGTCTGTGATCGATGCGGTGTTGAAGTGACGATGAAAAGTGTTCGCAGAGAACGTATGGGGCATATTACCCTCGCCGTTCCCGTCATTCATATCTGGTACTGGAAGTCATTGCCGTCCAAGATCGGTTACCTGCTCGGTATCAGTATCAAAGAACTCGAACGCATCATTTACTATGAAAATTATGTAGTGGTACGGCCGGGTAAAAGCGGCTTGACCGTGAAAGACCTGATTACAGAAGAAGAATATCTGGATATTGCCGCGGATCTCAAAGAGAAGGAAAAGGAACTGCCCGATGAAGAAAAATTTCATGCCACCATGGGCGGACAAGCCGTTCTCGAATTGTTGAAAGGTATCGATATTGAATCGCTTTCGATCGATCTGCGTTATCAGGCACGTCACGAAACCTCTATTCAGAGGAAAACCGAAGCTCTGAAACGTTTGCGCGTCGTTGAGGCTTTTCGGCGGGCCAATCGTTTTCGGGAAAATCGTCCCGAGTGGATGATTATGAATGTTGTACCGGTAATTCCCCCGGAATTGCGGCCGCTTGTTCCCCTGGAAGGCGGCAGGTTTGCCACATCCGACTTGAACGATCTTTATCGACGCGTTATCATACGCAACAACCGTTTGAAAAAGCTGCTCGAAATTAAAGCCCCGGAAGTGATTCTGCGCAATGAGAAACGGATGCTTCAGGAAGCTGTAGATTCACTCTTTGATAATGGCCGCAAGTCCTCTGCCGTACGCGGCGATGGTAACCGGGCTCTGAAAAGCCTTTCCGATATGTTGCGTGGCAAACAGGGACGTTTTCGCCAGAACCTGCTCGGTAAGCGTATCGATTATTCCGGACGATCTGTCATTGTCGTTGGTCCGGAACTCAAGTTACATGAATGCGGATTGCCGAAAGATATGGCACTGGAATTGTTCAAGCCGTTTGTTATTCGCAAACTCGTTGAACGGGGTATGGTAAAAACCGTCAAGAGTGCCAAAAAACTTGTCGACAGACGGGGCCTGGAAGTTTGGGATATTCTCGAGGAAATCATCGAGGATCATCCGGTTATGCTTAACCGTGCTCCCACACTGCACCGGTTGGGTATCCAGGCCTTTCAGCCGGTTTTAATCGAAGGCAAAGCCATTCAGATTCACCCGCTGGTGTGTTCCGCTTTTAATGCTGACTTTGATGGCGATCAAATGGCTATACATATTCCCCTATCCAATTATGCACAGGTCGAAACCAAGCTTTTGATGCTTTCGAGTCATAATATTTTATCTCCTGCTCACGGAAGACCACTTGCCATACCCAGCCAGGATATCGTGCTTGGTATTTATTATCTGACCAAGCGACGAACCGGGGCAAAGGGAGATGGTATGATTTTTTCCAGCCTTCATGAAGTGTCCATTGCATATGATAATGATCGCCTGGAATTGCATGCACCGATAAAGGTGCGCCTCGATGGCCAATTGGTCGATACCACCGTCGGACGGGTTTTATTTAACCTGGCGTTACCCGATGAGGTCGATTTTGTCAACACACTCTTGACCAAAAAAGCCATCGAAGAACTGGTTGCCAGAGCCTATTCCAAGCTCGGCAATTACCGTACAGCGATTATGCTCGATGTGCTCAAGGACGTCGGCTTTTATTATGCTATGCGATCCGGCACCACGGTTGGCATTAATGACGTTATTGTGCCGGAGGAAAAAGCAGATCTTCTTGAACGCGCTTACACCAATGTTGAAGCCATATTAAAGCGCTATGAACGCGGAATCATCACCGACGGCGAGCGCTATAATCAGATCATTGATATATGGACCCACACCACAAGCAGTGTTGCAGAACAGATGTTTCAACGGCTGCGTAGAGACCGCCAGGGATTTAATCCGATCTATATGATGGCTGATTCCGGTGCCCGTGGATCAAAGGAGCAGATTCGGCAGCTCGCCGGTATGCGCGGCTTGATGGCAAAGCCGCAGAAGAAAATGACCGGTTCCATGGGTGAAATTATCGAAAATCCGATTACTGCAAATTTTAGAGAAGGATTGTCGGTACTTGAGTACTTTATCTCTACTCACGGTGCCCGAAAAGGACTCGCCGATACGGCCTTAAAGACCGCTGATGCCGGTTACCTTACGCGTCGCCTTGTTGATGTCGCTCAGGATGTTATCATTACCATGAGGGATTGCGGTACGATTCTCGGCCTGCGGGTAGGCGCCCTCAAAGAGGGAGAGGAGATTATCGAATCCATTCAGGACCGTATCGTTGGCCGAGTTGCTGCTGAGGATGTCTTTGATCCTGATAGCGGTGATGTTGTGTGTGAAGCCGGCGCCATGATTACCGAGGAGGTCTCTCAGCGAATTGCTGACATTGGAATCGATTCGGTCATGATTCGCTCTGTATTGACATGCGAGGCACCACGAGGTGTCTGTGGCGACTGTTATGGTAGAAATCTTGCCAATGGTAAAGATGTCACCATGGGTGAGGCTGTCGGTGTGATGGCTGCTCAATCCATTGGTGAACCGGGAACGCAGTTAACCTTGCGTACGTTTCATATCGGTGGTACAGCCTCTCGTATTGCCGCACAATCGCAAATTTTGTCCAAGCATGCCGGAAAAACACAGTGGGAAAATATGAAGGTTGTGCAGCGAAGCGATGAAACGGTTGTCACCATTGGCCGAAACGGCCGTATTAATATTCTTGATGACGACGACCGCGTGGTGGAACGATTGACCGTTCCGTATGGTGCCAACGTGCAGGTCAAAGAAGGGCAGGCGATTCAGCAGGGTGAGATGATTTATCAATGGGATCCCTATTCAGCTGTCATATTAACCACTGAACCCGGTACGGTTCGATATGTTGATATCGTTGAAAATGTGACCTATCGCGAGGAACTCGATGAAACCACCGGACTTAAACAGCGAGTTGTAATCGAAACGCGTTCCAGAAATCTCAGTCCGACAATTCAAGTCATTAATGACGATGGTGAGATGGTTGCTTCCTATGTGATCCCGACCCGCGCATTTATTCAGGTTCGCGATGGTGACCGGGTAAGTGGAGGTGACAGCCTGGTTAAGATACCGCGAGAGATTGCCAAAACCCGCGATATTACCGGTGGCTTGCCCAGAGTTGCAGAACTCTTTGAGGCTCGCCGGCCGAAAGAACCCGCTGTTGTCAGCGAGATCGACGGTATCGTTCATTTTGGCGAAATTCGTCGGGGTGTCAGAAAGCTGACAGTGGTTTCCGAAGACGGCAATGAAGAAAAGAGCTACCTCATCGGTTATGGTAAACATATTCTCGTCCATGACAATGATTTTGTCAAGGCAGGTGAAAAATTATCCGAAGGCGCCGTGGCGCCACAAGACATCCTCGCCATTATGGGTGCCAATAAAGTGCAGGAATATCTGGTGAACGAGATACAGGAAGTCTACCGTTTGCAGGGTGTGCGAATTAACGACAAGCATATCGAGGTCATCGTGCGCCAGATGTTGCAAAAGGTTAAGATCGATGATCCCGGCGATACGGAATATCTTGAAGGCGATCAGGCTGACAGAATCTCCTTTTTGCGTGTCAATCATGAAATTCGTTCTCTGACGGTTATCACCGAACCCGGTGATTCAAAGTTCAACGCCAATCAGCTGGTTTCCATTGAAGAGTTTGAAAAGATTGTGGAAAAGCTCGAGTCGCAGGATAAAACGCCTCCGCAATCCAGGCCGGCACAACCGGCGACGTTTCAGCCGTTATTGCTTGGAATCACCAAGGCTTCATTATCGACCGAAAGCTTTTTATCTGCTGCTTCGTTCCAGGAGACCACCCGCGTGCTTACAGATGCCTCGGTGGAGGGAAAACTCGACAATCTTTACGGTTTGAAGGAAAATGTTGTTATGGGTAACCTGATACCGGCGGGGACGGGTGTTACCAATATGCGCGGCCTCCGTGTTATCGGCCCGGAACTTGAGCCGGAAGAGGAGATCAGCGAAACTGAGGAAGCACAATCGGAAAAAGAGGCTGAAGCTGTAGAAGAAAATTAAAAAAATACTTGCATCTTTTGTAGAATTTGCTATATTATAAGGCTATATGCTTTAGGAGGAAATTGAACAGTGCCGACACTTAATCAACTTGTACGAAAAGGACGAAAACAGGTCCTTAAAAAAGGAAAGACGCCGGCGTTGGTGCATTCGCCACAGCGACGCGGTGTCTGTACACGCGTCTACACGACGACCCCCAAGAAACCGAATTCTGCTCTGCGAAAGGTCGCGCGTGTTCGTCTGGTTAATGGATTTGAAGTTACGGCATATATTCCGGGTGAGGGCCATAATCTGCAGGAGCACTCGATTGTTCTTATTCGCGGCGGCCGCGTTAAAGATTTGCCCGGTGTTCGTTATCATATCGTGCGCGGTGTTCTGGACACCAGCGGTGTGCAGGATCGGGCCAATGGCCGGTCCAAATATGGTACCAAAAAGTAATTATTTTGTGTGAATGAACGGTTAGATGGAAGAACGTATTCATGCCTAGAAGAAAACGAGCGACAAAGCGTAAGGTTTTACCAGATCCAAAATATAAAAGTGTTCTGGTTACAAAGTTTATCAATGGATTATTGAACGACGGTAAGCGGAGTATTTCGGAAAAATCTTTTTACAAGGCGATGGATATCGCCAACGAAAAGTCCGGTAGCGACGGTGTCGAGCTTTTTCAGAAAGCTATTGATAATGTAAAACCCATATTGGAAGTCCGTTCCAGGCGTGTCGGTGGGGCTACCTATCAGGTTCCGGTGGAAATTCGATCTGATCGTCAGCAAGCCCTGGCGATCCGGTGGATTATTACCTATGCCAAGGCGCGTTCTGAGAAAACTATGGCTGAGAAGCTGGCTTTTGAATTTCTCGCAGCTTCCAAAAACGAGGGAGCCTCTATAAAAAAACGTGAAGATACCCACAGAATGGCAGAGGCCAACAAGGCTTTTGCTCATTTCAAGTGGTAGAGTTATTTTGCCATACTGGCATGCCAACTCCACCTTCGCGGTTGAACTTATGGGTTAAATAGGATGGAAAGTAGCTGCAAGATATGGCGCTTTAAAATAGTTGTGATTTTTCAAACCACAATTTTTCCCGAGTTTAGAGCGTCCATATTTTCCGCTTCTTTTTGTTCTGCGTTTTGAACTTGCTTGGAATTGTGGTTTTTTTTATGTCTCAAATTGCAATGAAAAATATCAGAAACATCGGTATCATGGCGCATATCGATGCCGGAAAAACGACGACAACAGAGCGTTTTCTCTATTATTCCGGCAAGGTCCATCGCATCGGCGAAGTCGATGAGGGCTCTGCGACCATGGATTGGATGCAGCAGGAAAAAGAGCGGGGAATCACCATCACCTCTGCGGCCATTACCTGTTTCTGGAAAAAAAATCGCATCAATATTATCGATACCCCCGGCCATGTCGATTTTACCGTTGAGGTCGAACGCTCGCTTCGAGTTCTCGATGGCGCCATCGGCATTTTTTGCGCCGTTGGTGGGGTTGAACCGCAATCCGAAACGGTCTGGCGGCAGGCGGACAAATACCATATTCCCCGCATCGTCTATGTCAACAAAATGGACCGTATCGGCGCTAATTTTTATAATGTTCTCGATGCAATTACTTCCAGGCTGAGCGCAAACCCGCTACCCATTCAAATACCCATTGGCCAGTCAGATTCCTTTATTGGATTGGTCGATCTGATCCGCATGAAAGCGATCAAATACAAAGAGGAAACCTTTGGTGCTGATTTTGAAGAATATGATATACCGGATGATCTTTTACAGGAGACGAACAAGTATCGTACCAAACTGATCGAAGCGCTTGCCGATATCGATGACCATATTATGGAAAAATATCTCAACAATCAAGATATCGAAGAGGCGGAAATTCACAGTGTTCTGCGTAAAGGCACCCTGAACAGCCGTTTTGTCCCGGTTCTATGCGGCTCTTCATTGAAAAACAGAGGTGTCCGGCATTTATTGGATGCTGTAATGAATTACCTCCCCAGTCCGCTGGAGGTGCCCTCCATAACCGGAAAGAACAATTATACCGATAAAATCGAAGAGCGCCGCGCCGACCCGGACGAACCGTTTTGTGCTCTGGCCTTTAAGGTCATGTCCGATCCCTATGTCGGCAAACTGACCTATTTTCGCGTCTATTCGGGAGCTATTGAAGCAGGGCAAACGGCCCTGAATCCAGATACGGGCAAAAAGGAACGATTTTCGCGCCTTTTACTCATGGCTGCCAACAAGCGGGAAGATCTCAAGCGCGTTATTGCCGGAGAAATTTTTGCAGCTGTCGGTATGAGAGATACGAAGACCGGTGACACGTTGTGTGATCCAAAACACCCCATCGAGCTGGAGCATATGATTTTTCCGGTTCCGGTGATTTCCGTTGCGATTGAACCAAAGTCAAAAGCTGATGAAGAAAAGCTGGAAGCTGCTCTTAAATCTCTGGAAGATGAAGATCCGACATTTCAAACAAAAACCGACAAGGAAACCGGTCAAATGATTATCGCCGGCATGGGCGAGTTGCACCTGGATGTACTGGTTGATCGGCTGGAACGCGAGTTTAAAGTTTATTTGAATGTTGGAAAACCCCAGGTTGCCTATCGCGAAACCATTACTCAAAAAGCGACCTCTGAAATCACCTATGAAAGAGTGGTCAGTGGCAAAAACCAGTTTGCCCACATCGTTCTCGAGTTCGTGCCCAGTGAAACCGGAAAAATTTTTGAATTTGACAACCGGGTTGCAAAGGAGCGATTGCCCCAGGAATTCGTCCAGGCTGTAGAACAGGGCGTACGCGGTGCAACCACCAGTGGTGTTATTGCAGGATTTCCGATGATTGACATTCGGGCTATTCTGGTCGATGGCTCGTATCGTGAAGATGAATCATCCGATCTGGCTTATAAAATCGCCGGCTCCATGGCCTTGCAGGATGCGGCAAAGCGAGCAGAGCCGTATCTGATGGAACCGATGATGAAGCTGGAAATTATTACCCCTGAAGAGTATTTTGGCTCTATTTTAAGCGATTTATCTACAAAGCGCGCGAAAATTAGTCGACATCAACAGCGGGGCGATGTACAGGTTATTGATGCTACCGTACCGCTGTCCGAAATGACCGGGTATGCAACCGATCTGCGCAATATGTCGCAAGGGCGTGCTGTTTTTACCATGCAATTTTATCAATATGAGACGGTAACCCCTGAAGAAAAGAAAAGATTAATGGAAAAAATGGGATTGGCTGCCTGAAAGTTTTAAGAATTTAAGGAGAGAAAAATGGCAAAGGAAAAGTTTGAACGGACCAAGCCACATGTAAATATAGGGACGATAGGTCACGTTGATCATGGTAAGACGACGTTGACTGCGGCAATAACGCAGGTCTTGGGATTGAAGGGCTTGGCATCGGCAAAGAG
>WJMF01000185.1 GCA_014728085.1 Candidatus Zhuqueibacterota bacterium | reverse complement strand
GTTTCACCACATCGATATCGATACCTATGCTCCGGCGCTGGTTTATAAGAACAAAACATTTGCCGTTGGCGTGACGGCAATGCTCAATCAGGTGCACCAGAAACTCAATTTCCCGGTTATGAATCCCGCCTGGGAGGAGGGTACGGGAGAGGTTGGCTATCCATTTGACCTGAATCATACGGGATGGGGTAGCGCCTTTCGCATGGGACTCATGGCTCAACCCAATGATAAAACAAGGCTGGGCTTTTCTTTGCAAACACCTTATAGCGTTGATTTTAACAGCACAGCGCATACCGCTATCTTTGCCGAACTTGATTCCACGGCTGCAACAGAAACAGCATATAGCACCACTTTCGAAATGCCGTGGCAATTTGCCGCAGGGTTGCAGCTGACTCTTGACAAACAGTGGACGATGAATATCGATGCCGCCTTTTCCATGGGGGGATCGCTCGAAGAGAGAGAAAAGATCGAGTTTAACGATTCAGAATGGAATGCCTTTCTGGCACAAACCGATACGGTGACCGGATTGCAGCCCAATAGCCTTTTTCAGGACCGGCGTAACAGTTTTGATCTGGGTCTTGGTCTGGAATATATCGCCTCTCCCGAGCTCTCTTATCAGTTCGGTTACCGCCTCAGCACGAGTCCCAATACGGAAACGACATACCACCTCGTGACGCCGACTGTAAATATGCATTGGCTTTCCGCCGGATTGAGCTATTCCCGGTCAAATCTCAGAATGGCAGCCGCTATCGCTTATGCCCTGGGGCAAAAAGAGAAGATCGACGAGGAACAACTCATTTTTTCCCGGGGACAGTATAATTCGTATGCCCTGATACCCAATGTAACCATTCAATACCGGTTTTAATTTTTTCATTGAGAGGAGGTGATAGGCAGCATCGTGCTTTATTAAATGTTGAGACAAATCATCAAATTAAGGAGGCAAGAATGAAAACATTTTTGTCAGTATTGATTATCGGTTTTGTACTCTGCAGCTCTATATGGGCGCAGGACTTTGTTCGCAAGGAAGTTATGGTTCCCAAAGTGGATCCTGCTGAAATCGTTCTGGACGGTGTGATGGATGAAGATGCCTGGGGAACCGCAGCCCATGCGGATTTGATTACCGACATGGGATATGAAATTTGGGCCAACAAGTATTATCGCGAATCTCTGGCCGAACCGGATTACGATGAATTGTACGGCCGCATGCTGTGGGCGAATGACACGCTCTATGTCTTTATTCACATTGACGAGTTTGTCAATGATTCCACAGATCTTTTTTGGGATGGCCCCTGGACGGGTGATCAGCTCTTTATCAGCCTTTCCGCTCGTCTGGCTGAAGAGATGATGGGCTGGTATGACGGCAATGTTTACCGCGTTCCGGAAGGGCCCTATCATTTTCTTGTTTTAGGCGAAGAGATGACCCTGAACAACGGTAATGAAAACTGGGTACCGGAAAAATACCGTTGTGATTATGGCGATTCATTGCAGACGTTCGATGCAGCAAATTATGCGCGCTGGGGCACCTATATCGATAAGGAAGAGGGCGTATGGAACGTCGAAGCAGCGATTTATAATCCTCATGTGACGGCACAATCCTGTATTGCTTTTAATATCGGTGGCAGTACCGGATCAGATTCCGTCCATGCTCAGTATGGCGATGCTTATGCTTATTACACCTGGCAGCCGAGCATTCCGGACGATCCTTACGGCGTTCCGGCGTCTAATGATCCGGGATATTACAACCTGGCAAGCTCTTCCGCCTGGGCCATGCTCCACTTTCAACCTGGTCCTGAAGATGTGGTGGTTCGCAAAGAGGTCGAGGTCCCCTGGGTCGACCCGGCAGACATCACGATAGATGGTATGATGGATGAAACCGTTTGGGGCACAGGCGCTCATGCAGATCTGGTTACCGACATGGGTTACGAGATCTGGGCCAACAAGTACTACCGTGAGGCTCTTGTCGAACCCGATTATGACGAACTCTATGGCCGAATGCTGTGGACGGAAGATACGCTTTATGTCTTTGTGCACATCGATGAATTTGTCAATGACACGACCAATCTATTCTGGGACGGTCCCTGGGTGGGAGATCAGCTCTTTGTCAGCCTTTCCAGCCGTTTAGCTGAAGATTTGCTTGGATGGTATGATGGCAATGTCTATCGCGCTCCTGAAGGCCCTTATCATTATCTCGTCCTGGGGGACGATATGACTCTAAACAACGGCGTCGAGACTTATATCCCGGAACAGTTCCGTTGCAATTATGAGGATTCCACCAAAGTCTTTAATGCATCCAATTTTGCACGCTGGGCCACTTTTATCGACAAGGAAGAGGGTGTATGGAATATTGAAGCCGCCATTCACAATCCCAATGTTGCTGCTCAGGCCTGTCTCGGTTTTAATCTCGGAGGAAGTTCAGGATCTGATTCTGCATACGCACGCTATGGCGATGCTTATGCCTATTATACCTGGCAACCGAGCATTCCGGACGATCCTTATGGCGTCCCGGCGTCTAATGATCCGGGATATTATAATCTGGCCAGCTCGTCGCATCATGCCGTCCTCATGTTCAAGGAAGGCTGCACCAGCGCCGTTGAATGGCGCGCTGATCCGGATGCCCCTGTAAAACCGGCGAGCTTTACTCTGGAACAGAATTTTCCCAATCCCTTCAATCCTTCAACGACGATACGATTCCAGGTCACAAAGAATACGCAGGTCAACCTCAAAGTCTATAATGCCCTGGGACAGGTGGTTGCCGTTCTGATTGATGCAAAACCGTTCGCGGCCGGCCGTTATCTGGTCAGCTGGAAGGCGGCGGATTTCGCCAACGGCGTCTATTACTACAGCCTGGAGGCGGATGGATTTACAGATACCAAAAAGATGATCTTGTTGAAATAACCAATAAACAACTTCGGAGCAGATTCTCGGAATCTGCTCCGGATAAAAAAAATGGAAGATATATGAAAGCTGCAATACTGCACGGAGCACATGATTTTAGAATTGAAACCCTGCCGGCTCCGCAGGTAGAGCCCGGGACCTGTTTATTGGACATCAAAGCGTGCGGTGTCTGCCATTCGGAGATTCATCAATGGCAACATCATCAGGAGGGCCTGGAGTATCCCCGCTTTATCGGTCACGAAGTGGCCGGTGTTGTTCTTGAGACAGGCGCAGGGGTGACGGCATTTAAAAAAGGCGACCGCGTTGCTGCCTGGGTGGATGGTAAGGGATATGCGGAAAAAGTTTTGGTGCAGGTCGAACGCTTGTTTCCGCTCGCGGATAGCATTCCCTTTCAACAAGCTATGGCGGAACCGATTGCCTGTACAACCAATGCGGTAAGACGAGCCAATCTGCATTATGGTGATACCCTTGCGATTATCGGTGTCGGCTTTATGGGACTTGTACTTCTGCAACAGATCAAGCTGACCTTTCCGCAGCGTTTAATCGCTATCGACCGCCGGCCGCAGATGCTTGACCTGGCAGCCTCGCTTGGGGCGGATATGACGTTGAATGCAGACGAGGTCAATGTTGCCGATGAAATCAATGCCATCACCAACGGACGAGGTCTCGATGTGGTTTTTGAAGTCGGTGGCTCGGAAGCGACGCTGAATATGACCGCCGCGCTCTGCCGTATGGAGGGCAAAATCGTTATCTTTGGATTCCACCCCGGTGCGCGAAAGATCAATGACCTGGGATGGTGGAACTGGATGGCGTTTGATATTATCAACGCCCATTTTCGCGATCTCGATACCATACTGCACGGTGCACGGGTCGGAATGAACCAATTGAACGATGGTAAAATCAATATGAGCCCTTTGATTACTCGTACCTTTCCGCTTGAAGAGATCGAAACGGCTTTTCAGGCCGCTGTGGATAAACCAAAGGGATTTGTTAAAGCGGTTATTGTAAACCCTTAAGCGAGAGTTTATCATGAAGTTAAAATTAATATTGAATCGGTTTGCATTGATACTCGGTTTTCTCATTATGGCGGCCCTGTGGCAGCAGTTACCGGCAGCGACGACGGGAAAAATCGCCGGTAAAGTTGTGGATGAAGATACAGGAGAACCGCTTCCGGGTGTCAATGTAATGGTGCTGAGAACCAAACTCGGAGCAGCCACGGATAGCCAGGGAGATTATTTTATTCTCAATGTTCCGCCCGGTACTTTTAGCGTCCAGGCGCGTATGATTGGTTATACCAATATCACAAAGACCGGGGTTAATGTCAGCATCGATCATACGACTAGAGTCGATTTTGCCCTGACCACGCGTGTTTTGGAAGCAGAGGGAACGGTTACCGTTGTTGCGGAACGACCGCTGGTTGAACGCGATGAAACCTCAACACGGCATTTTGTCCGTGCCGAAGAGATCGCCAACCGCCCCACGTCCGAGCTGGCTGATATTTTAAATACCCTTCCCGGTATCGATGGTGAAGGAGATGAACTCGTTGTGCGTCGTGGCAGTCTGGATCAGGTGGCGTTTCTGATCGACGGCATTCGGGCGAGGAATCCGCTTGATTTTCAACCCTATCAGAACATCAACCTTTCCAGTATTCAGGAGCTCGAAATCATCACCGGCGGCTTTAATGCCGAATATGGTGAGGCTCAATCCGGTGTTTTTAATATCGTCACCAAAGAGGGGGGGCAGGGTCTGGAGGGATTTAGCGAAGTGCGCTGGAACCCGCCCGGCAGGCGCCATTGGGGAACGGAATTTTATAATTACTCTACCGATCGCTATTGGGAGAATTCACACGCGCGCCATCTGCAATGGTGGATCGATCATCCGGATCAGTGGGTCGATCATAACGGTCTGCGCGGAAACGATCCGAACGCCTCCTGGACGCCGCAGCAGGCTTTTAATTATTATATGACCAATCATCAGCCTCTGACCGATTATACCGACCGCAGTGGCTATCAAATGGAAGTTGCGCTCGGCGGGCCGCTTCCCATCCCCGATGTTTATTTCTTCTTTTCGGGCAAATACCGTTCAGCCCCTCCTGTAACCGGTAATGCCTTTCGCGAAGAAGGCCGGTGGATCGATGGAACCGCCAAGCTTTCCTATCACCTCAATGAAAACATAAAATTGATGCTTTCCGGTTTCTATGGTTTCGAAGAAACCTGTCATGGCATGACCAATCTGGTACTCGGTACCGGCATTGAAAATAAATATGTCTATTATGACCTGTACGGATTACCGGAAAACCAGACCGATGGCCAGATCGTTAAGCTGACTCATGTGGTTAATGACAAGACCTTTTATGAACTTTTTTTCAGCCGCATGTATAGATATCGCAGTCAATCCACCTTTCCCAATGATCCCAATGGCTGGGAAGAAGGTGTTCCGGTCACTGATAATTTACGCGCTGTTGATGAAAACGGCGATCCCATTCCGGAGGGATATTCAAACAAGATCGGTCTGCATTATACCGGCTATATCTATCGCGGCGAAGACCACAATACCGATTACACCCTTTCCGGGGATCTCACCAGCCAGGTTTTTAAAAATTGGCAATTAAAATCGGGTTTTGATTTTACCTACTATAATCTCGATCGTTTTCAGGAAGCAAAAGCCTTTTCCTCGGTGGAAGATAAGGTCTATAATCCATATGAAGGAAATCTCTACACCCAATCAAAGCTGGAATTTGAAGGTCTGATCATGAATGTCGGGCTGCGCTATGATTTTTACAATCCGAATGACCGGGTGTTTCTCGATCCTTTTGATCCCCTGGATCTGATTGCAGCCGAAGAAGAAGACCGCGAGCCCGATCCCGAAACCCGGCCGACCAAAACCTTTGGCCAGCTATCACCCCGAATCGGAATTTCTCATCCGATTTCCGAGAACACGGTTCTGCACTTTTCCTATGGTCATTTTTTCCAGCGTGCCAATTTTGGTGATTATGGAGAAGGAACCGGTGGTGATGATCCCAGCCTGCAGGTGAGCGGTATTTTAAACACCTATTTGATGGATTCCGGTTTCGGCTATCCATCGCCCTATAATCTCGGCAATCGCGAGCTCAAACCGAGAAAAACCGTTGCCTATGAGCTCGGCCTGGAAAAAAACTGGAGTGGATTAATCTTTGACCTGACTGCCTTTTACAAGGATATTACTCAAACGATACGCGACGTGAAAATTATCATGTATAACAACGGACAATACCTGACCACCGGCAATGCCGATTATGCTGATGCCAAAGGCATAGAGTTTTCCATACGCCGCCCTTTACGACGGCTCTGGGGCGGGTATTTGAACTATACCTGGAGCACGGGAATATCCGGAACCTCCGGCGACCCGTCGGTGATTGCCGCTCCCGGCTCTATCGCTCAGGTCACTCAGGTCAGAGACATTGGCGATGTGATTAACTATGATCCGGCCAGACTTAAATTCGGTCTCACCTTTATGACGCCACCCGAACTTGAATGGTTCGGTGGTACCCTGGCCAACTGGCAAATCAGTCTCGATTATCAGGTTTATTATCCGCATACACAAATCGCCAGCGATGTTTTTCGCGGTGCCTATGTTCTCGTGCGTCCGGCAAACAAAAATGCTGACATCCGCTTGCGTAAAGAATTTAATTTTATCGGATTGCGCCCGGCTTTTTTTGTCGAAATGCGCAACGCCTTTAACGACAAATGGATCAACGTTCACGTCCCGCTCGATAAAAAAGCGCAAGTCGAATTTATCAATTCCAATATGGCCGTTTTTCCCGAAAAAGCCTCCAGCGGAGCGCCTTTTCCGAATATGCTCCAATATATAAATTTACCGCGACAGGTAATGATCGGCTTTGCTCTGGGATTTTAATCCATGTCGAGAATTTTAACAAAATGAGAGAAGTGTCATGAGTTCTGCAAAGAATTATCTATATTTACTCTTTATCCTGGTTTTTTTGCTGCTGCCGGTGTTATCTGTTTTTTCCCAGACATCGACAACGCATACAAGGGGAAAACTATGGGAAACGCTCTATAATTACGGCTATATCGGCGATCCGGGCGCCTGGGATTATCTGGAGATTACCGGAATCGGGTTTTATCCCGGTTTTCCCGGATATACCTATCCGGATAATGAGCTTAAAGTTTATTACTGGCCCAAAGTCGATGCCAATTTTCATAATTTCAGATCCGGCCCCTGGATTATCGCCAAAGATGCCCAGACGCTGGTTCCACCGGACTATCATTCCGAACCGCGTGACTTTCTTCTCTGGCATGCCTCCCTGTCCGGTGAAGGACAGGAAACCGGCCGCTTGTATAGCAATCCCAACTTTGTCATTACCCATAATTTTATCGACAACGAAGATTTTAATCCGCTTTTACCGGAAGAAATGAACTATGTTTACTATCATACCGCCACCGGGATAACAGTTAAACAAAGATCCATGGCCTGGAGTTTTCCCGATTATGATGATTTTATCATCTATGACTATACCTTTGTCAACCAGGGAGAAATGGCGATTCCGGCTTTGAATGAAACCAAAAAGCTCGAGCAGACCTATGACGAAGTCTGGATTGTCTTTCACAGCGGTCTGACGGTCTCGACCAAAGGATTTCTCAACTTTCACCAGGATGAAGATTTTGAATTTTCTGTCGCCCCTGCCGGCGGATTTGGCGGCTGGCAGGCGTCTGATGATCGTAAAGGCGGTTTTTCCGATTACTATGGCGTTGAAAACGACAAGCCCGACGGCAAAGGTACCCTCTTTTACAGCCGCGACTACAACGGCGGGCGTGAACCCGTGCCCTGGGATCCCTACCAACATCGCAACAACTGGCAGCGTTTTGTACGATTGCAGCCGGATTGGTTGCCCGAGTTGCAGGATCCGGCCTGTTTTGGCTGGCTCATGCTTTACCGAACACCGCCTCAGGGTGCGAATCCCGATCCCTATGATGCGGATCCCACCTATTTCAACATCTACAGCGATGAACGCGATACCTTCAAAGGCAGGGAACTCGATTTCGAGGGATTTGATCCGCGCGGATACAGCCTCAAGGATATTTTTGAATATGCCACCCACTCTGTGCGGCCGCCGAATGAGGGAGACCTTTATTGCTGGTACACGGCGACTTTTGGTCCCTACAGCCTTGCTCCCGGTGATTCGGTCAAGCTGATCATCGCAGAAATCGCCGGTGTTATGGATATGAAGCAGGTGGCTATGGGGGATCCGAATCACTGGTATCCGGACAGTTCGATCGCTGCCCTGCACAGGAATGTTCGGGCAGCCAGACAGGCGGTGAAATGGGGCATGGGCGCAGAGGTGGAGGGCATTAAATTGGTTGCCGATGTGCCTGAACCGCCGCCGCCACCCGGTTGCTCCGCGGCAACCATTTCGATGGGAACCGATACGGCCATCATCGCGGTTCGCTGGGATAAACTGGCGGAACAAACCTCCATTACCGATGGCTCCGGTGGTGTATTCTATGACGGCTCTGCAGATCTCGACGGTTACCGGATATTCCGTACTTTCGATGACCGCGGCGTCTGGTGGGACCTGGTCGAAGAAATTCCACGTTCACAATTCGATGACTATTGGAGCCAGGAGGATCAGGAATATATTTACCTGGATAAGGATTTGAATTTTGGATTTTCGTTTAAATACTACGTACAGGCCTATAATATCGATCCAGGACCCTGGACTTCTGCCAACGGAACTGTTGTAAACGATTTGGGTGAACAGGTCAGCGATGATTATAATCAGACCCAGCTCGTCTCCGCTCGTCCCGGACCGGAAGACCTGGCTGAAGGGTGGGATGTATTTGTTGCACCCAATCCCTATGTGGAAGGAGATCCTGAACGCAGCTTTGGCGAACCCACTCCGAGAAAAATCGAATTCCGAAAGCTTCCGGAGCGTGCCAGAATCCGTATCTACAGTTTGTCAGGCGATCTGATCATTACCCTCGAACACGGACCGGATGAATTCGGCAACCTTTTCGGCAGCACTTCCTGGGACCAGCGCTCCGACGACGGACTTTTGGTCGCTCCCGGCTTGTATGTCTATGTGGTGGAGTCGCTCACCGGGGGATATGTGAACGATACGGTGTCAGGGAAACTCATGATTGTTCGCTGAAAAAGATATATTGAAATAGTTGCAGTTTTATTCCCTTTACAAAAGAATAACAGAATTAAAAGTGAGGGATCATATTTTGAAAAGGATATCGCTTGTTTTAATGGCTTTTGCGATCATGTTGCCGGTTACTCTCTCTTACGCCGGCTTTAACAAAGCGGGCCGTACCTCCATGCAGTTTCTAAAGATCGGAATCGGCGCCAGATCTGTGGCTATGGGTGAAGCCTGTATCGCCGATATGAACGATGTGAATGCGACATTCTGGAATGCTGCTGCCATTACGGAGATGGAGGGCAGACAGGTCTCGTTCAGCTACAACCGCTGGATTGCTGATTTGAATGTCGTCTCGGGAGCGATCGGCTTTCAGATCCCCCGGGCAGGGGCTTTTGCCCTGACCTACACATCGCTCGATTACGGCGATATCCAGGAAGCTCTAACAACGTCGTCCACGGGTGGCGTGGATACGCGTACCGGTGACACCTTCAGCGGCAGCGATCTGGCGATTGGCCTGGGATTCTCGCGCCAGTATACCGATAAATTGTCCATCGGCGTACAAATCAAATATCTGCGCGAAGAGCTTTTCACCTTTTCTTCATCGCTGTGGGGATTTGATGTCGGCAGCCTCTACCATACCGGCTGGCGCGGTATTCGCCTGGCCATGAGCGCGCAAAATTTTGCCCGCCAGGCGCGCTGGATGCATACCACCAGTGAACGGCAACAATCATTCGAATTGCCATTGCTTTTCCGTATCGGCTGGTCTATCGATCTCTACGGTGGTGACGATCTCTTCCTGGGCGGCCATGCCGGCCGGGGAAAATGGACCCTCAATATGGATGCGCTTCATTCCAATGACTATGCTGAACGGCTACATGTCGGTACGGAATATACCCTGCTCGATCTTATCTCGTTCCGGGCCGGGTACCGCTTTAATTATGAAGAGGGAAATCTCAGTCTGGGTACGGGTCTCAACTATACATTTGGCCGCTCCCACATTATCGTCGACTATGCATATGTCAATTATGAGTTCCTCCAGTCACCACACCGGTTGACCATGACGCTTGTTTTCTAAGCAGCACATCCTTCTTGATAAACCTCAACCGGAAAGCGGATTTTTATAAGAACCCCTGTTGTCTGCTGATCGAAAAAGGAAAGGACAAGATATGGCGTTTTCGCAAATCGTGGTTAAAGGCACCACCCTCACAAGAAAAAGCTTTGAAACCCCCCCGCTGGAAATGGGCATTTTGCCCTTTTGGTTCTGGAACGGCAATCTGGAAGAAGAGGAACTGGAATGGCAAATGCAGCAATATTACCAAAAAGGCGTGAGGGGCTTGTTCATTCATGGACGTTTCGGCCTTGCCGTACCTTACCTGTCGGAACAATGGTTCGAACGGGTGAAATATGTGGTCAACAAGGCCAAATCGATCGGTTTAGACGTCTGGATATACGATGAGATGAACTGGCCCAGCGGCACCGCGGAACGACAGGTGCTGCAAAAATACCCGCATCTTAAACAGCGATACCTCGAAATGGTGGTTCTCGATGTCTATGGCCCTCTCTTTACGTTTCTCGAAGCCACTGATCACCGTTATATGAATACCGGCAATGCCAAACCCATCGCCGCCTATGCCTGTTCGGCAAAAGAGTATGAAAACGGCATCGAAAATATTATCGATCTGACGCCGAATCTTTCCTTTGAAAAAGTGATTCCATGGGAGGCACCAAAAGGACACTGGAAGTTGCTTTATTTTCTCGAAAAGCGTATCGATTATTACATCGATGCCCTATATCCGGAATCAACACAAAAATTTATAGAGCTAACCCATGAAAAATACAAAGATAGCATCGGCAGGGATTTTGGAAGCATTGTTCCGGGATTCTATACGGATGAACCCGCCATGCACTATTATCACGTCGGCATGGACAATTACGTCATCCCCTGGTCGAAGAAGATGTTTAAAATTTTTCATCAAAAACGCGGTTACGATCTGCGGCCGCTTTTGCCGGCTCTCTTTGCTCCCATGGGAGATCGAACCGCCGACATCCGTTATGATTTCTGGCGTACCCTGACCGAACAGTATTCCGAATCCTATTTCAAACCCATACAGGAGTGGTGCCACCAAAACAAGGTGATCTTTACCGGTCATCTGCTGGGGGAGGATCGTTTCCGCATGCATGCGCGCTGCGAGGGCAATATTTTCAGCCATCTCAAATATTTTGATATCACCGGCGTTGATCATCTTTATCCCATTGTCGGCGGGGAAGAGAATCCGGACGAACACGTCGCCCTCAAACTCGCCAGCTCTGCCGCACACCATTATGGCAGCGACAGACTGTTGTGCGAATCCATGGGCGGAACGTACTGGGACTGTACCCTGGAACGGATGAAATGGATCGCCAACTGGGAATATGCACTCGGTGTCACGATTTTCAACAATCACGGCTATCATTACACAATTGAGGGCGAGCGCAAACGGGACTGGCCACCCTCGCAGTTTTATCATCACAGCTGGTGGGAGCATTATCCTCATTTTACCACCTATATGGCCAGACTCGGCCATCTGCTCTCCGGAGGCAAGCATGTTGCCAAGGTGCTCATGCTTTATCCTATTAACAGTATCTGGTCGACCTATGTTCCACAGCAACGGGACCGCATCGGTGATGTGATTGAACAGGATTTCTATTATCTGACCGATATGTTATTGAGATGCCATTTTGATTATGACTATATCGATGAAACCCTTCTGGAACAGGCCGAGATTATCGATGGCAAAATCTCGATTGCCAATGAGACCTATGACGTTTTCGTCCTGCCACCGGTCACCCATATGAAAAATTCGGCGCTGCAAAAGTTACAAACATTTGTCCGACAAGGGGGTACGCTCATCGCGTCAACTCTGATTCCGCAGCATCTCCTGGAAAAGACGGATGATGCTGTCGATATCGCAACATTTTTCGGCATTTCGCCACAACAGGTGTCAGATCATTTTAACAAAGAAAAAGAGTTCTCAATCCATCAAAAGAAAGGCGGGGAAAAGGTGTATACCCTGCTCGGTCCGGGACTAAACCGGTCACGGCCACAGAAGGATATTGTTGATTTGATGCGACAAAGCTGCACTCCGGACGTGATCATTGATCATGAAAAAGTCTTTTACCTGCATCGACAAAAGGATAATTATGATCTCTTTTTCCTCGCAAATATTTCCCAGGAAAATCTCGGCAAGGTCAGAATTTCCTTTGAAAAAGCGGCCAAACCTGAATTGTGGGACCCTTCCACCGGGCAGATGCAGCCTGTAGCGGTTTATGCCGTCGACAACGGTCGCCTGGAGATCGAACTCGAATTTTGTCAAGCCGATTCTTGTTTTATTATGCTTACGGATCCGATAAAAACACCCTATATTTCATCGAGTGACGCGCATATCGAGTCGTTTCAGGATGGTAGAGTAAAGGGATTGTTCGGGGAAAAGCAGCGCAAAGCAACGCTGCAGATCGAAACGGAGACTGGTCCGGTGAAAAAAACGATCGAAAATGATCAAATCCTGCCTGCAATCAAAGCGGATCAGCCGTTTCAGTTCGAGCTGTCCAATGAAAATGTGCTCTGCATAAAACAGTGGAAAATGAGCGTCGAACCGGATAAGGCGCCATATCAGGTCGATCTTGACGACAGCGACTGGCTCGATGTGAATATGGGTGCCTGGGAAATGCAATTGCCTCAGGAACGGGAAGAGGAATCGTATCCGGTGACGCTTTGGTACCGGGCAAAATTTGAAATCGGTGAACTGCCTGAACGGCTGTTCCTGTTGATCGATGGTTTTCGCGGCAGCGATTTTGATGTTTATATCAATGGCAAAAAGACCGGGGTGCAGGGAGAGCGGTGCTGGTTTGATGCTGAAATCAACCAGGTCGATATTCTCTCCCAGGCTCGAACCGGTGAAAATCTGATTGCGATTCGTCTCAACGTCAACCGGCGAACCGACGGTCTTTTGGATATGATCAAACTCGCCGGTCCGTTTGCTCTGGACGAGACCAAAACAGGATTTAAAATCGTTCATCCGCGCAAACGAGTCAATAGCGGAGACTGGACCCGGCAGGGCTATCCCTGTTTTTCCGGAACGGCCGTTTATCGCACAGAAATCGATGTACCGGAAGCCTGTTGCAAGGGTCGCCTTTTTCTCAAACTGGATTGCGGTGAAGATGTTGCACGTGTGGCCATCAACAATAATTCTCCGGTGGTACTTCCATGGCATCCCTATGAAGTGGATATAAGTCGCTGGATCAAACCGGGTAAAAACCGGGTGGAAATCGCCGTGACCAATACCATGATCAATATGCTGGAAGCGGTGCAAAAACCATCGGGATTATTGCAGGAGCCTGAACTAATTTACCGGCAGCCGTTTACCGTTACGCTCTGATTGACTCGGGAGATCGCTATGAATAAAGACACAATTTTAGTGGTGGGTAGCGCAAATATGGATATGGTGGTACAGGTGGATCATTTCCCCAAACCGGGTGAAACCATTCTGGGACGGGATTTCGGCATGTTTCCGGGCGGCAAAGGCGCCAACCAGGCGGTGTGCTGTGCCAAGCTCAATTATCACACCTGTTTTATGGGAAAAATGGGAGAGGATGTCTTTCATCAACGGTTATCGCAATCCATGCAGGAGGATGGCGTGGATCTGAGATATCTGCTCATTGATTCGCATGAATCCACGGGTGTGGCGCTGATCAGCGTGGACCAAACGGGTGAAAATCAGATCATTGTGGCTTCGGGCACCAATATGCAACTGACGCCTCGGGATGTGGAAGCACAACGGAAAGCCTTTGAGGAGGCCAAAGCAGTGCTGACCCAACTGGAAATTCCCCTGAAAACCGTTCTCAGGACAGCAGAGCTTGCCCGGGAATACCATACCAGGTTTATTCTAAACCCGGCGCCTGCACAACCGTTGCCGGATGAATTGTTCGGCTTGTGCGACTTTATTACGCCCAACGAAACCGAGCTTGAAATTCTGACCGGAAAATCAACAAATGATCCGGACTCGATAGAGATCGCTGCGAAAATGCTTTTGGCCAAAGGGGTAAAAAATGTCATTGTTACTCTGGGAGCCGAAGGAGCATTATGGGTGTCGGCTAGCGAAAGCCGCCGGTTTTCGACAAAAAAGGTGCAGGCGGTAGACTCGACAGCGGCCGGCGATGCGTTTAACGGCGCCTTTGTTGCCGCTCTTGCCGGCGAAAAGGATATTCCGCAGGCCATCCAGTCAGCCAATCGCGTCGCCACTTTTACGGTAACCAAAAGAGGCGCTCAGACCTCCATGCCCACCCTTTTTGAAGTGGAACAATTTTACAAGGATGTACCATGAAAAAGAACGGAATTTTAAATGCGCATTTGTCTTTTATCATTGCCTCGCTCGGCCATACCGATAAATTGCTCATTTGTGATTGCGGCATGCCGATTCCCGAGCATGCGGATAAAGTCGATTTGGCCCTGGTGAAAAATATTCCTGATTTTCTTACCACCCTCAAGGTGGTTTGCAATGAGGTACAGATTGAACAAGCTATTGTTGCGAATGAGATGCTCGAGGTTCAAAATGGAGAATTTTTTCAAACGGTCGAAGAGATTCTGCCTGATGTTCAAATTGATCGGGTTTCTCACGATCAATTGAAACAGTTGATTAAAAATGAAGATCATATCGCCGTTGTACGGACCGGTGAAGCCACCCCTTTTGCCAATATTGTTTTAATTTCAGGTGTTACCTTTCCCTGATGATAGAATAAAAATATTTTTAACATAAAGGAGAATCAAAGATGGTTAAAAAAATATTGCTCTTTCTCATTATTTTGGCTCTGAATGGCTGCCAACAGGATACGAACGATCAATTGATCTACGATCAGCTGGTCAAAACGGAAAAAACCGGGTTTTATCACGTTCCCATCGGACTCTGCGAGGATTATCCGGAAGAAACCACCACCCTGGAGACCATTCGCAGTGATTTTGAATTGCTGAAACGAACCGGTGTCAAGTTTTTGCGCATTTCGTTCGGTTGGGATGCTATCGAGAGCCAAAAAGATCAGTACGACTGGCTCTTTTGGGATGATTTTGTTAAAATGGCGGTAGAAGAATATAATATCACCCTGATTCCCTATATTTGTTATACGCCAAGGTGGGTTTCAACCGCGCCTGCGGAGGACTCGTTGCAGTTCTGGAACCATCCGCCAAAGGATTATGACCAATTCGGAGAATTTATCTATGACCTGGTCAGCCGCTATAAAAAATGGATAAAGAGCTGGGAATTATGGAATGAACCCGATATCCGCATCTACTGGAAAGGAACGACAGCGGATTTTGCCCGCTTTACCAAAATCGGTTCGAAAGCGGTCAGGCGAGCAGATCCCGACGCTCTGGTCGTTTTGGGCGGACTCGCTCACCGTCCCGAGTTTACCCGCGAGCTCTTTCAAAATCACGATATCAGTCCGCATGTGGATATCGTCAATATCCACAACTATTATGAAACCTGGCATCCGGCCCCGGTGGAACGCGTTGTCGAATATGTCGATGAGATCAGCGATATCGTTGAACAGTATGGAAACGGCCAGGATATCTGGATGGCCGAAGTGGGCTATAGTACTTTCAAGCGCAAAACCTATGTCTCCGAGGTGTATAACGCCTGTTATCACTATGAACACACGCCGGAATACCAGGCTGTCGATCTTTTCAAGAGATTGTCGCTGGTCATCTCCACGAAAAAGATTTCCGCAATTGCCTGGTATGAGATTAAAGATCTACCCGCTTCAGAAGAGGTGATCGGTGATGAATACAACAACCGCTATCTCGGCGTCGCCTATGAAGATCACAGCCCAAAACCGGCAGAAAAGGCGCTGGTACATTTTCGAACCCTGTTTTCCCGGCCATATCGTGTGGTGACGGAAAATATTCGAGTGCAAAAATCAGCTGATTCAGACAGCCGTCTGGTTGGGTTCGTGCGTTCGGACAGCAGCATGATTGTTATCGCCTGGCTGCAGACCAATGTGCCGGAAGACCGGCCTCTGCAACCACAAGAGCTGGTCAACGATGAGCGAACAGAAGAAATTACCGTTACGCTGCCGGTCCGGCTCGATGGCGGGGCAATGCTTTATAATGCTGTGGGAGAAAAGAAATCCCTTCAGGATTTACAGCACGGGGATAACAGCACGTCGTTCAAGCTGGTGTTGAAGGGGGGTAAAATCGGTATAGCGGAACTGCTTAGATAGGTGAATATATGACTATTCAGGTTGAGAAAATAACGCAACAGCGTTTTGAGAAATATGGCCGGGTGGTTCTTTATCCCCAGGAGAAACCATTGGCTGAGGAACCGGAATATAAATTTTGGTCTGATCTGGCCAACTATCAAATCGAGGGTGAAACGGAAATCGGCATCTGTACGGTCTACAGGCAATCACCGCCAGAGATTTCAACCGTGGAACGGCACCTGCATACACCGGAAATTCTAATCCCGGTCGATGCACCCTTTGTTTTACCGCTTTTGCTGCAGGACGATCCTGCAGAGGAGATGCGGGCCTTTGAGGTTGGGATCGGAGAGGCGGTGGTTGTCGATGCAGGAGTCTGGCATGGCGCCTCGCTGCCGGTGGGCGTTGAACAATCATCCTATTTTGTCATCTTTAAACGCGGTACCCCGGCCAATGATGTGGAAAAAAAGGCAATTTCCGGGGTAAGAGTAGAGCTTGAAGAATAAATCATCTCGCACCGAGCCGCAAAGCTACATTGAAAAGAAGATGATGAGATTGTATAAAGTATAGTGAAAACCGCAAAGGTCGCTGAGAAGCGCAGGGAAAAAATGTAAAAATCTTGCGGACTGTTTTTTTTTATATTGTTATTTTTGATAGTTTACATATTCAACCAATATATAGCTATTAATAATAGAAATTATAATTCTCAGGTTTGGAACTCTTTTGGAATAGGAATATTTTTGCATATTTAAAAGACCGGAATGGCTTGGTGGTTTGGCGTCTCTGTGCGAGCCTGGCCAGTGGTTCAATGAATAATAATTTGATTGCACCGGGTCATTTTTTCCGCTGCGATCGGGATTATGAAATCCGGGACGATCGGCAGAATCAATCGATTCGAATGTAAACCCCTTTGGGGGTGAGATGTTTATAGCAAATCATAACAAGAAAAGGTAAAATTTCTTAAGGAATGAAATTTCTAAACACACAGGAGTATTTTCCCATGAAAATCGGATTTCTCACCGCCTGCATGCAACAGCTCGATCTCGAAACCATTGCCGAATGGGCTGCACAAACGGGGTTTCAGTCCCTGGAGCTGGCTGCCTGGCCCATCGACCCGGAGCAGAGCAAAAAGGGCCTCTACCTCGACGCACAAAATTTCGACAAAGCCACGGCAGAACGGATGAAATCACTGTTCAATCAACATAATCTGGATATATCCGCTCTGGCCTATTATGAAAACAACCTCCATCCGGATACCAAACAGCGCCAATCCTTTCACGAACATTTGAAAAAGGTAATCGATGCTGCTTCGCTTCTGGATGCCAAGCTCGTCGGTACCTTTGTTGGTAGCAATCCGGATTTAACGCCGGCGGAAAATATCAAAAAAATCGTGCCCGTGTTTCGTGAAATGTGTCAATACGCAGCTGACCGCGGGGTCAAACTCATGATCGAAAATTGCCCCATGCCCAACTGGGTCAAATTCGGTATGCCGGGAAACTATGCCTGGTCACCCGAGCTTTGGGATGCACTTTTTGACAAGGTTCCGGACGATAATTTCGGTTTGAACCTCGATCCGTCCCATCTCTACTGGCTCGGTATCGATTATATTCAGGCGACTATTGATTTTTCAGAAAAAATTTTCCATGCCCATGCCAAGGATACGGAAATTCTGCTGCCTGGACAATACCGTTACGGCATCCTCGGCCGGCAAATCGATTTTGATCCCTGGGCATCGGGCTGGTGGCGTTACCGCATGCCCGGTCTTGGTGAGATCGACTGGACGCGCTTTATCACCACTCTGCAGGAATACGGCTATGATGATGTGATTTCAATTGAACATGAAGATCCGGTGTGGGAGGGATCCGTCGACAAAGTAAAAACCGGCCTGCAGCTGGGGCTTAAACATCTCTCCCGGTTTGTGGTCAAATGATGAAAAGGTAAATACCATGCGAAATTTGATTAAAGACACTTATTTTCCCTTTGGATCGCAATACTACCGCGCTCCGTCGCCCCACGCAAAAGAGTGGGAAGATGACCTTCGGCATATGGCGGAACTCGGATTCAATACCGTTAAATTCTGGGTACAGTGGCGATGGAACCATCCGCGTCCGGATCAATTTTATTTCGATGATATCGATCGCCTGATGGATCTTGCGTATCAATTTAAACTTCGGGTGATGCTCAACACCATCTTAGATGTGGCACCCGCCTGGATTTATCGGGACTATCCCGACGCCTCCATGTTGACGCTATCGGGTCAGCGCGTCGGACCGCAAACCCAGCCGCACCGCCAGATCGGTGGTCTCGGTTATTGTTTTAATCATCTCGGCGTCGCAAAGCATTTTTTCAACTTTATACGGCAAACGGTCAGGCGCTATAGCAATCATCCGGCCCTGGAGATATGGAATGTCGGCTCTGAACCTGAACTGACCAGCAGCATGGCGGAAATGCGGCAGTACGCCGCTGATGCCACCAGGATGGGGGATATGCTCTGCTACTGCGATTATTGCCGCCAGGCATTTATAGAATGGTGTCAAAAAAAATATGAAAGGATCGAGAATCTCAATCGTTGCTGGAATCGAAATTATGAAGGTTTTGATCAGATCGAGCTGCCCAAAACCAGAAATACCTTTAATGACATGCTCGACTGGCGCCTCTTTTTTGTCGATGTACTGGGCGAAAACGTGCGCAAACGCTTTGAGGTGGCAAAGGAAGAGGATAAGAACAGGCATCCCTTGATGTGCCATCATGTTTTTATTCAGGGCTTTCCGCTCACGTCAACCGCCAATGATCCCTGGAATGTCGGCCGCTTTGGTGATCTGCACGGCTTTACCCAGATGGACGACACCATGATGATCGATATTTTGCGCTCCTGCGCCCGCGACAAGCCGGTGATATCGGCGGAAATGCTCATGTTGCCCGGTTATACCCTTGAATTACCGCCGTTAATCTATGAAAACGATATCAAGCGATTGATTTTCAGCGGCATCGCCGGCAATCAAAAAGGATTTATCTTTTGGCAGTTCCGGCCGGAGATTCTCGGCCGTGAGGCCCCGACCTGGGGACTGACCGGGCTGGACGGTTCCGAAACCCCCTGGCTCGACGCCTTTGGCCGTGTCGGTAGAGGATTGCAGGAGCACAGCGATTTTCTTCTCGATGCCCTGCCGCGACCGGCGGACGTTGCCATTCTCTATCATCCGGAAAACCAGATTTTCGCCTGGATGACCACTGGTTCTGAAATGAACGCAACCGATTCCCTTCTCGGTGTGCATCAGACCCTCTATAATGACAATTATTGCATCGATTTCGTTCATCCTCGCGATATTGAAAATGATATACTCGATCAACATCAAATTTTATTTCTGCCCTTTTCCTATGTCTGCGATGAAGGACTGGCCGAACGGCTGCGGCAATGGGTGGAAAAGGGAGGGATACTCATTGCCGAAAGTTATGCGGCAGCCTGGAACCGCGATAACGGACATCATGAAAAAATCGTCCCCGGATATGGACTGCACCAGGTTTTTCAGGCCAGACAAGTTGCTGCAGAGCCGGCTCTTGCCGATAACGTTGCCGACATTATATTGAGCGAAACGATTGGTACATTACAGAGCGGTACGCAACTGCAGGGTGCTATCGTGCAGGAATATCTGGCTCCCGAAGGCGCGGAGGTATGGGCCCGCTTTGCGAACGGCCGGCCGGCCGTTACGCATGGCCGTTATGGTAAAGGCGAAGCTATTCTCATCGGCTCTTATATCTCCATGCTTATTCATCGACAACAAAATCAGAACAACGCCCGTTTCCTGGCCGAACTGGCAAAACGCGGTAAACAGCAAACGCGTCCCCGCGTCAGCGGCAATGCCCGGGTCCGCATCGATACCCTGTCCACCTCCGGGAATGAACACATGATCATCTGCCGCAATCTGGATGATCGGAGCTGCAAAGCGGTTGTCGACATTCCCGCGCTCAAGGTTGAGTCGGGGCAAGAGATATTTAGCAAGGAAAAATTTACAGCAAAGAGTGAAAATAATGCTATACGCTTTACTGTTGTACTTTTAAAAAACCAAACCAAAGTTTACCGCAGCCTTTAAACCCTGGTGTCCTGGCGGCTTTGCGTAAGGTTAAATTGCAAAGCCGTAAAACCGAAAGAAAAAGGAATACATTTCCCATGAACAGAAGAACCTTTTGTAAACGTACCGCAGCAGGTGTTGCAGCGGGAGCCGGACTACTGGTACCGACAGTGCTAACGGCATCAAGAATAAAAGCCGACACCAGCCGGGGGAAACTGATTTTTAAACCGATATATGTCCAAAAAGGCGTCGGTCCGCATCTGCTCGACTGGGCCTATGCTTCAGATGAAAATCAGGATGCCTTTTATTCCGATATCATTGCCGGACGTGACGGCGTCAGCATTTCCGACACCGGTGGTCAAAGCCGATTTTCTATCAACGTCCGCTGGAATGTCGAAGGATTCGGCTATATTTACATCACCGCAGATAACGGTGGTGAGGGCTATGACCTGCCTGCATTCGGGGACGAAACAGTTTTAAATCTCAATTACGAACTGGCCAAAAGCCGGGTGTTGCGAAACCGCAGGCGAATGAAACAATTCACTCAGAACGGCTGGGCACCCTCCCGTGAAGTCGCTTCTCTGGCAGACATTTCTGAACATTTTTTCGAACAGGCTCTAAAACACCAGCGCCTTTCGGAATCATGCGGCGAACTGTCGCAATCGGCTTTGCTCTATGCAATGTGGACCAGTGAAAAAATCGAACTGGATAAAGCCTGGTTTGATATTAATACGCAGGGATACCGGTCGAACTTTTATATGGGCTGCGATGCGCGCGGTTATTATCAAATGGACCAGGATATTTTTTGGGATCGCTTTAGTGAACTGTTTAATTACGCCACCGTTACCCATTATCTGAAAAGCGGCTATTTCCAGGATTTCGAGCCGGAAGAAGGTCAAAAACAGTTCGACCTTCGCACTGTGATCGTCGAAAAATTGCGCCGGCGTAATATCACCGTTGAAGGCCGGCCGCTCTTTTGGTTCTATCATTCCACCACACCGGAATGGTTGATCAACAAATCCTATGATCAGTTGTTAACATATGTCGAAGACCACACCCGCAAGGTGGTTGGCCATTATGGCGACAGCATCTATGCCTGGGAGGTGGTTAACGAAATGCACGACTGGGCCAATCAGGTGCAGATGACCCCGGAACAGACAATTGAACTCACCCGTCTCGCCTGCGATGTTGCGCGCGACACCAATCCCGATGTGCACCGCCTTATCAATAACTGCTGTCCTTTTGCCGAATATGTGCAGCTGAAAAAATGGGGCAAGATCGATGCAAAATATCCGCAGCGAACACCGTTTCAGTTCATGAAAAACCTGGACGAGGCCGGTGTCGATTTTACCATCACCGGTCAGCAGATGTATTTTCCTTATCGCGATCTTTCCGATACCATTATGTTGATCGAGCGTTTTCAAACCTTCAACCGGCCGGTTCAGCTCACCGAAGTCGGTGCGTCTTCCGGTCCGACAGTCGAGTCTATTGTGAATGAGACGCTTCCTCTGCCCGACGAGCCCTATATCTGGCATCGCCACTGGGACGAAGAGCTGCAGGCGGACTGGCTCGAGGGGTTGTATACCCTGGCCTACAGCAAGCCCTGGATCGAGGCGGTCAATTGGTACGATTTTGTCGATCCGCATTCATTTATCAAAAACGGTGGTCTTTTGCGCTCCCCCGGTGGTGAACGCAAAGCAGCATTCCATCGCCTGAAAGCATTAAAGCAAAGATTTAAAACGATTGCTCTGTAATTTTTTGACTGGCCAATAGATTATGAGGTGAATTCTTTCTCGTTCAAAATAGAATAATAAATAATCAACGCAGAGAACGCAGAAAAATCGCAGCGGTCGCAAAAAAATGGTAAAAAGATGACAAACGGAAAAATTATTTTCAAACCCCACTTTGTCCAAAAGGGACAGGGACCTCATTTGCTCGATTTTGCCTACGCGGTTGATCGGGAAGGAGATGTTTTTCGAACCGATATTTCCGTTACCCGGGAGGGCGTAACGATATCGGACAGCGGTAACCAGGCACGATTCGCTGTGCACGTGCGCTGGAACGTCGAGGGGTATGGGTATCTCTACTATCCTCTTGATCACGGCGGTGAGTTTTATCAGCTGCCCACTTCCGGAACCCGTATCTACCACCTCAATTTTGAGCTCGCCTTTTCACGTGTCAGACGCAATCAGCGCCGTCTGCACAAATTATCCTCGGAGCACTGGGCGCCTTCAAATGAACTGCGGCTTTTAATGGATATTTCGGAGGATTACCTTAACCGCGCTGAAACTCATATGAATGACGATCTGATCCGTGCCCGACATTCGCAAACTTCGTTTAAATATGCGCTTTGGGCAAGCGATCTGATGGAAGTGGAGCATGCCCGACACCTGGTGGAACACAGCACTCCCCGGAAAGAGTTCTTTTTTGGCTGCGATGCGCGTGCCCGTTTTAAAATGGATGCAGGCCTTTTTTTTGAACGTTTTACCGAGGTGTTCAATTACGCCACCATTACGCATTATCTCATTGGAGATATCGTCAACTTTGAGGAAAAAGAAGGTGAAAAACAGTTTAAAGAACGTGATCGCGTTTTGGCCGAGTTGCTCAAACACAATATTGCTGTGGAAGGCCGGCCGCTGTTTTGGACGCACACCTGGGTGACGCCGGACTGGCTGAAAAAAAAGTCCTATTCCCGGGTTCTGACCTATCTCGAAAAGCATATCCGTGAGGTCATCGGCCATTATGGCAACGATATCATCATTTGGGAAGTGGTCAACGAGCTGCACGACTGGGCCAATGAGCTGGAGCTCGATCATCAGCAGAGCATCGAGGTGACCAAATTCGCCTGCGAGGTGGCTCGCGACACCAATCCCAACGTTCGACTCTTGATCAACAATTGCTGTCCCTTTGCCGAATATGTGCAAAAGGGCAAATGGCATGAACGTCCGGCCAAATATCCCCAGCGCACCCCGCGCCGATTCGTTCAGGACCTCATCGATGCCGATGTTGATTTTGATATCATCGGTACCCAGGTCTATTTCGTTCACCGTTCTATGGCGGATGCCATCAGCATGATCGAGCGCTTGGGCGAATTCAACAAGCCGGTGCACCTTGCCGAAGTGGGTGCCACATCATATGGCATTACCCGGGAGTTTAACATGCCGGAAGCGGACTGGTCGCAGCTTCCCTGTGAATGGCACAGACACTGGGATGAAGAGCTGCAGGCGGACTGGCTCGAGGCCATTTTTACCTATGCTTACAGCCGTCCCTGGATCGAAGCGGCAAACTGGTATGATTTTGTCGATCCGCATGGATTTTTAAAAAAGGGCGGGCTGTTGCGATCGTCCAAAGGCGAGAAAAAAGCCGCATTCGAACGCTTGCTCCAGCTGCAAAAAAATCTGTTTAAAAGGTAAATTTATGCGAATACTTTATCTCGATATCGATACCCTGCGTCCGGATCACCTCGGCTGTTACGGCTATCACCGTCAAACCAGTCCCAATATCGACCGGATCGCCGCCGAGGGCATCCGTTTTGACAATTGCTATACATCCGATGCCCCCTGCCTGCCCAGCCGTACCGCCTTGTTCAGCGGCCGATTCGGCATTCATACCGGTGTTGCCGGACACGGTGGTACCTCTGCCGATCCCTTTATAGAAGGTCCGGAACGCTCCTTTGCCTCCAAACTGGGCGACAGCAGCTGGATGCGCTGCTTGCGCAATCTCGGATACAAAACCGTATCGATCAGTCCGTTTGGTGAACGCCACTCGGCCTGGCACTTTTATGCCGATTTTTCCGAAATATACAATCCGGGCGGTTGCGGTGAAGATGTTGCCGACGCCATTACGCCGATTGCTCTGGACTGGATTCAACGCAACGCCGCATCGGACAACTGGTTTTTGCACGTCAATTACTGGGATCCGCACACGCCCTACCGGGCGCCGATGCATTTTGGCAATCCCTTTGAAAATGATCCGATTCCGGAATGGTATACGGAAAAAGTTCGCCAAAAGCATTGGTCCGGCGGCGGCAGCTGGTCGGCGCAGGAAGGCATGGGATACGGCGGGCCGCATCCCTATGTCGGTCCACAATACCCGCGCCAGCCCAATGCCATCTCTTCCATGCAGGAAGCCAAACGAATGTTTGACGGATATGATTGCGGCATCCGCTATGCGGATGAGCATTTCGGTCGTCTGCTCAACGCGCTGGCGGACCAAAATGTACTGGACGACCTGATCATTCTGATCTCGGCCGACCACGGTGAAAATCTCGGCGAGCTCAACATCTATTACGACCACCAGACCGCAGATCAATTTACCACGAATCTGCCTTTTATTTTACGCTGGCCGGGTACGCTCGCGCCTGATGTCAATCGCGGTCTGCATTATCATTTTGATTGCGCCGCCACTCTGGTGCAACTGCTGGGCGGCGCTGTACCGAAAAACTGGGATGGCAAAGGATTTGCCGAGTCATTAAAACAAAAAGAATGCGGTGGACGAGATTATCTGGTTATCTCGCAGGCAGCACATACCTGCCAGCGCTCGGTGCGTTTTGACGATTATATATGTATCCGCAGTTATCACGACGGATATCACGCTTTTCCCGATTTTATGCTCTTTGATCTGAAAAACGATCCGCATGAACAAAACAATATTGTTCAACAGAAACCGGAGCTGGTTCATAAAGCTGCTTTTTATCTGGAGAACTGGTATGGCGATATGATGCGCACGGCCACCCATCCGCAGGATCCATTATGGAGGGTGATGCATGAGAACGGACCTCTGCATACCCGCGTCAATCTGGAGGACTATGTCAGACGCCTGAAACAGACCGGCAGGCAAGAATGGGCAGAAAAGGTATTGAACAACCACCCGCTAAAGCAGAACGACAACTAAATGAAAAGAGAGAAAATCATGACCGAGTATTCGAGAAGGACCTTTTTGCGTTCCGGCCTGATGAGCACGGCTTCCGCGATGTCGGTACCGCTGTTTATTCGATCCGCTCCTTCTTTCGCACAGGCAGCGGATGATTTGACCTTTCGACCCTATCCGCACGACTGGATGCCCGGCTTTACCTGGGCCTATCTGGCTGATGAAAATGAGGATCCGTTCAAATCCCCTGTGCGGGTGGACCGCAACGGCGTCCATGTGCCGTCGGCGGTATCGGGACGTTTTTCGGTCAATGCGCGCTGGTATGTCGATGGATTTGGATTTATCTATCTCGGCGCTGATAACGGCGGCCGTTATTATGGCAAAGAGGATTTTAAGGGCAAGCGCCCTTTTAATCTAAACTATGAATTCGCCAGAAGCCGCATCATGCGCAACCGCAGCGTTAGAGAGCGCTATGAAAAATCGGGTGTGCTGTTTTCGGCTGTTGTCGATCATCTTGTTGATCTCTCCGAAGAGCTCTTTGAATCCGCAACAAAATACCGAACCGACGGAGAAAAATGCGCCGCTTTTGCAAACAAGTGTCTCAGGCACGCCCTTTGGGCCGGAGAAAAGATAGAACTGGAAAAGGCCCGTTATGATGTCATCAACCGGCCGCGGAGCAGCAATCCCTATTTCGGCTGTGAAACCCGGCAATATATCTGGGCAAAATCGGAAGCTTTTACCCGGCGCTTTGTTGAGCTGTTCAATTTTGCCACTGTGACCCATTATGTCTGGGATACCTGGTACGAGCTCTTTGAACCGCGCGAAGGGCGCTATAACTGG
>WJMF01000184.1 GCA_014728085.1 Candidatus Zhuqueibacterota bacterium | reverse complement strand
TTATCCTCTGAAAACAGAAAAGGATAAAAAAACAACCCTTGGCCAACTTGTATCCAAGATCAAAACTTCCGATAGATTTGTCGATTTGAACGATATCCTTCATTTTTTGCAGGACAAGCTGGAGAACGGTCACACAACACATATTCAAGATGCATTATTAAATTTTGACGATATCCGTAAGATGCAGAAAAACGGCATCACCTTTGCCAGCCATACGCTGAATCACCCTATACTCACGCGTATTCCCCACCATCAAATGACCAAAGAAATCAGCGAGTCAAAACAGATTCTGGAGAAGGAGCTGAATCAATGTATCGGCTACCTGGCCTATCCGAACGGCGGCCGTGACGATTACGATAATAGTGTCATCGAACAATTACGGCAGGCGGGATATCAGGGCGCCTGTACACTGATTGCAGGCATCAACGTTCATCCAAATCCATTTGAGCTCAAAAGATACGGTATTGATCGTGAATTCGGCACCGGAAGATTCGCCAGGCACATCTTTGCAGCCGAAATCAGTGGACTTTTTAATGTTCTGTTGCTTCGTCATTTACGAGCGCAAGCCATGCGGGTGGGCCTGAAAAAAGCAGTATTCAGTCAAAGGGGGATCAAAAAATGAAAATCCTTTTTTTGACCGAAGTGCTTTATGGTGAAGGGGGAACCGAGATGTATCTCTTTCGCCTGGTTACGCACCTGAATAAAAACAAATTCAAAGCCATTATCTGTCCCCTTTGGCCGCAGGACAGCAAAATGATCCAAAACATGCGTCTTGAAAACATCCAGGTCAAACCGGTATTGATCACAAAACTGCTGAGCATAAAGACGCTCAGGCAGGCGCACAATCTGGTGAACTATATACGCAAAGAGAAAATCGATATTATCCAGACACATCATTTTGCCGCTGATCTGATCGGTGTGCTGGTGGGTAGATGGGCGGGTGTTTCGGTAATTATATCGGGCAGAAGGGACATGGGATTTATGGAAAATGCCCTTCACTATTATCTGCTGCGTCGCATTATGAATCTCTTTACACTGAAAATCCTGACCAATGCATCGGTTATGAAACAGCACATCATCAAAAGAGAACGAATTGCTGAAAAAAAGACGGCGACCATTTATAACGGCGTGCCGTTGCAAGCATTTAATCAGCGAACGGATAAAATCGTCAAGTGCCGGCAGATGCGCCTGCGACCGGATTATCTTCATATCGGTATTACCGCCAATATCAGACCCATCAAAGGATTGGAATATTTTCTCCAGGCAGCCGGCGAGATAGCGTATCATTATCCCGGAACAGAGTTTCTGATCATCGGCGGCGATGCAACCTTGAACAAAAAGCTTGATGACTATAAACAAACATTAAACCAGATTATTTCAGATTATGAAATTGCTGACCGTGTACATTTTTTAGGCAGAAGATCGGATATAGCTGAAATATTATCCATTCTCGATATATACGTCTGTGCCTCTCTGAGTGAGGGGTTCTCAAATTCAATCATAGAGGCAATGGCAATGGGAGTACCGGTGATTGCCACCAATGTCGGCGGAAATGCAGAAGCGGTGATCGATGGCAAAACGGGGTTTATTGTTTCTCCCCGCGATGCAGGGGCTATCGCCGAACGAGCGGTTCAGCTGCTCACAGATCGGAAACTCGCAAAACGGATGAGCCGGGCAGCAAAACGCCGGGTTGTGGAAAATTTTTCTGTCGACCGGGTGGTCTCTCAACATGAGGACCTCTATTGCGCTCTGACAAATCATAAGCAAGGAACGGAAAAAACAAGATTTCGGCAGGAGAATATGGGTTCCATGACAGGATTAGAATACAAAAGCGGATAAAATATACCGTCTTCTGTGAACCGGGGCAGGAAAGAACGAAAAATATGATACAAGAACCACCTCTGAAAAAATTTATTCATCAATCATCGCATTATCTGCTCGGTAATATTTCCCTGATGCTGTCCGGATTTATATCCTTTCCGATATTGACCAGAGTATTATCAACACAAGATTACGGTCTTCTAAGCTTGATTTCAATCACCCTCTGGCTTTCCCTGGCGCTGACCAAAGCCGGATTACAGGAAGCGGCGGTGCGTTTTTATGATGAATTTGAATCGGGTAAAAGAAAGACGACGCTTTCAGAGTTTTATACAACCCTGTTGTTCGCCGCTGTTATTTTTGCTCTGCTGGTTGCAGCAGGTGTAGCCGGAATCGGCTTTATACTATTCAGGGAGACCTCTTATAAAAATGCGCATATGCTGATATGGCTCCTCGCCGGTCTGATCATAACCAGCTCTCTGTTTTTGAGACTCGTCAACTTTTTGCGGGCTGAACAAAGATCGAAAATGCTCAACCTGATCCTCATACTCAGGCAATACGCTACCCTCCTTTTGGGAATCCTTTTTCTATTTACGATATCCAAATCGATCACCTCCTATTATAGCGGTATTGTCCTGGCTGAGGCCGGTGTGGTTTTATTTCTCCTTTTCCAGCTCTACAGGAACGGTCACATTCATTACAAAGCGTTTTCCATTCCTTTTCTGAAAGAGAGTTTAATCTTCGGCATTCCTCTCATCGGGTTTGAGATGGCCAACTTTCTCATCAAATCAGTAGACCGTTACCTCATCCAGATATTCATCAACCTTGAAGCGGTCGCTATCTACGCCGCGGGTTCAAATCTCTGTCAATATCTCAAGGATTCCGTTTTATATGCCGTGTTGTATGCGATCACACCGATCTATATTCAGTTGTGGAATCAGGAAGGCGCTGAAAAGACAAGAGAATTTATCTCCAAAGTGATTCATTATTTATTCTACCTTCTCGTGCCGATAACGTTCGGATTTATTGCACTGGGTAAACCGCTTGTCATTTTGCTGGCCTCGGAAAAGTATCAACAGTCAGCTTCCATCATCCCGATCATTTTACCCGGCATCATGTTATGGGGATTATCGCCTCTTTTTGCCGCCGGCCTTTATATTCAGAAAAAAACCAAACGACTCTCTGTGATCGTCTTTGCAGGCGTCATCTTAAATGGTATACTCAATATTATACTTATTCCACGTTACCACATCGCCGGCGCGGCATGGGCAACCTTGTTCTCATTCGTTGCCCTCAGCATTGCTTTGATTAAACTTTCACATCCCTATTTAAAAATTCACGTCAAGCCTGCATCGTTTTTACGATCGGTTTTGGCTTCCGGTTTGATGTTTCTTTTGCTCAAACTGATTCCCCTGCATGGAGGTGCTCTCATATTATTGCTCAAAATCCTCATTGGAGGTGGATTTTACATTCTTGCGATCCTCCTTGTGGATCAAACACTGAGGAAAACGCTCCGGACAATTTTTCCCCTTGTTAAGATCCGGCGTCTGCAAACCCATTCGGAGAAGATATAGATGGAACTCGGATTTGGACTCACCGAGATATTCACACCGGTTCTCTATGCCGGCTGTATGCTTGCTGTGGTATTAACGCTTTTTTACCGCATCGAGATCGGCATCTATACCTTTGTCTTTTTTCTGCCCCTGCAAAATGTTTTGGACTATGCCATAGACTTTCCCCTGGGCAAAGATATCAATGATCTCCTGCTCGTCGCCATGCTGATCCGGTGGATCATCAACAGCCAAAAAAACAATTCCTTTCTGCAGAAAACACCTTTGAATATTCCCATTTTACTTCTGGTCGCCTGGACCTTTTTTAGCGTTTGGCATGGTTCGCATTATATCGGCGTGCCCCTTTCCATCAATCCTGTTGATCCCAGAATCATGGCGTGGAAGAATTATCTTATTCCCTTTATGATCTACTTTATCATCGTCAACAATATTAAAAGCAGGTTGCAGATTAAAATCCTCCTCTTTGTCATGATCGGTTCGATTCTGATACTCGACCGTAACTTTTATAACATCATCAAATATATCGATACCACCCATTATACCTCTTCATTCAGACATCTGGGTACACCGAGTTCGCTATCGGGAAATTTTCTCGCCGTCTTTCTGGCGTCCTACGCTATATTCCTGCTGACGCTGTTCCTGTATGACCACAATATCTGGAGAAAGCTCATTTATGGCAGTGTGGGGGCACTGAGCTATTACTGTATCATGTTTTTATTTTCACGCAGCGGCTATCTGGCTGCTTTTAGCAGCTGGGCTTTTATCGGCCTGGTTAAAAACAAAAAATTGCTGTTGGCCGTAATCCTGATCATCCTGTTTTGGCAATCGGTGTTGCCCCTGTCGGTAAGGGAACGAATCGAAATGACAAAAACAGAAGAAGGATTCGATGGCACCACCATGGAACGTTTTGGAATGTGGGAAGAGGCTCGGATATTGATCAATGAAAATCCGCTTATCGGCGCGGGATTTGACATCACTCGTCAAATTACGGTTACGGACGGAGGAATCACCAATTATAGCTGGCACAGTTTTCATAACAATTTTTTACAGACAGCTGTTGAAACAGGATACATCGGCCTCGGACTGGTGTTGCTTTTGTTTATTCTCGGCATTCATAGCGGCTGGAAACTGGTGACAATATCCCGGGACAATTTTGACAAAGGATTGGGATTGGGAATGATCGGATGCACAATCGCGACGCTGGCAGGCAACGTTGCCGGCAGTTACTGGCACTTTTTCAATATTATCGGCTTTTATTGGGTGTTTCTGGCGCTGGTTGTGGCAACCACCAAAATCATCGAACGGCAAGAGTCCAAACCGCAATTTCCACGGGAAACAAAAGTAGAAGAAAATAATCTTTTTTATCTCAATCGCGTAGAATCCATGTTACAAGAGTGACAAATGGCAAACACGACAAAAAATCATTTACCGGGAATATCTGTAATGATACCGGTCCGCAATGAAGAAAAATATATCGGTCAGTGCATTTCTTCGCTGCTACTTCAGGAATACGATCCCGTCAAGATTGAAATACTCGTCGTTGACGGGGACTCTACAGACAGAACCACGGAGATTGTTACACGGTTTGGCAAAAAAAATCCGCGTATACAATTATTGCACAATCCTGAAAGAACAGTACCGCATGCACTCAACATCGCTCTGGACCAGGCTAAAGGAGGTATCATGATCAGAGTGGACGGCCATGCATCTGTTCATCCCGATTATCTTAAAAAATGTGTCTACTATCTCGAAAAAACCGGTGCAGATTGTGTTGGCGGCATCATCGAGAGTATCAACTCTTCCTATACCGGCAAAGCGATCGCGCTGGCCATGTCTTCTACATTTGGTGTCGGTAACGCCCGTTTCCGTACCTCGGGCAGGGAAGGATATGTCGATACTGTCGCCTTTGGTGCCTATCCGGCAACTATTTTTAAAACCATAGGGCACTTTGATGAAGAATTGGTACGCTGTCAGGATGATGAATTCAATTACCGTTTGCGCAAATCAGGCGGAAAAATATTTTTCACACCGGAAATCAAAGCCCGGTATTATCCGCGATCCGGCTTGTTTGCGCTGGCGAAACAGTATTTTCAGTATGGACTGTACAAAGTCCGGGTTTTACAGAAGCATTTCCGCATGATGCAAATCCGGCAGTTTGTACCGGCGCTTTTTGTTCTCGCTCTGTTCATGACTGCTGTCGCCGGTCTGGTCGTCCCCCTGATGCATACGCTCTTGAAAATTATTCTTTTCGCATATCTGTCGGCTTGTCTGCTTTTCACTCTAAATATCGCTCGTCAGGACGGAATAAAATATGCAATCCTGCTTTTTGTCATCTTTCCGATATTGCATATCAGCTATGGAGCCGGCTTTATCCTCGGCCAGTTTAAATTTATTAAATATTATTCAATGTAGAAAAAATGTCAAGAATTAAAATTTTACAATTGCAGAGCAGTCTGGGGTTTTTTGGTGCGGAGAACGTCATCGCCAACCTCACTTTAAAGTTGAGCCATGACTATTATCCCATTATCGGTGTGATCGATAATTGCTATAATTCCCGCACCGAATTGCATGCTTTTGCCCAGGATCACCATATTGATTCGGTCCTTTTTCCCTGTAAATCAGCTATAGATTTGGGTACGGTCCGATCGCTCGTCAACTTTATCGAAAGAAACGGTATCCATATTCTGCACACGCATGGTTACAAGTCGGATTTCTATGCCTGGCTTGCCTCTAAAAAAACTAAAGTCAGTACAATTGCAACCTGTCATCCCTGGCTCTATTCGAGCTGGAAAGGCAAGCTATACGCAAAAACAGACAGCCGCATACTCGGTTCATTCGATCACCTGGTCGCTGTTTCCCACACGGTTCTCTCTGATCTGCAAAAATGCGGTTTGACGAACGTCTCCCTCATTGCCAACGGGCTCGATTTTAGCCGTTTCAGCAAACCGTTTGATCCGGTACAATCGCGCCGATGTTTTCAACTTCCTGCGGATAAAACCATTATCGGCACCACCGGCAGGCTGGACATAGAAAAGGGACACAAATTTTTTATTCAGGCCGCTCAAAGGGTGGTACAGAAATACCCGCAAACCCATTTCGTTATTGCCGGCACGGGATCACTGGAAAACGAGTTGCGCGCACTGATCCGACACTATCGTCTCGACCCATACCTGACGCTGGCCGGATTCATTGATGATATTCCGAAATACCTTTCTGCATTGGATATTTTTGTCTTGCCCTCCCTGACCGAGGGCTCGCCCATGGCTCTGCTCGAAGCGATTGCGGCCAAAAAAGCGGTGATTGCCTCACGTGTCGGCGATATACAGCATCTGATCAAACACAACAGGTCCGGCATTCTGGTCAGGCCCGGCAATTCTGATGGGTTATATAATGCTATGGTTGAATTGATCGCTGATCCCCAAAAAGCCAACCGCTTTGCACAGTGTTCTTATCGGGATGCCTGTGATGAATATTCAGCTAAAAATATGGCGAACAAGTATGAACAAATTTATCAAATGCTGATGACAATCAAAGCAGATGCCGTAAATGAACCCATCGGCTTTGAACAATCGTCTAAAACTGTTCAATTTTCAGAAAAGAACGGGCAAAAACGAGTTGCAAAAAAATGATCGCATTCGAATCCATTCCAAAAGCGAACAAATGTCCGGACTCTATTTGGATGCAACTTTTGGATAATCCGGAATAAAAGAGGAGCACATGCATCCGGTTGTTGCAAAATATATCGTATATCGCACCATAGAAACCTGCCGCGGAGAAAAAGTCTCTGCTACCCTTGACCGTATTAGAAAAATCCCCTTTCTGCCGCCCGGGGAGATTAAAAAGTTACAGAGAGAAAAACTGACAAGAATTCTGCAAAATGCAGAAAAAAATATCCCCTATTATCGCCAAACCTTCAAAGCGCACGGGATACAGGTTGAACGATTAGACCTTCCGCAGGACCTGACGAAACTGCCGATACTGTCCAAAGAAACAATACGGGAACGGCCCCGGGAGTTTATCGATCCGACGAACAAAAGCAGAACAAGTGAGGAGGTAACCAGCGGCACGTCGGGCCGGCCATTGGTGGTGATTAAAGACCGGCAAAAGAGTGCCTGCATACGAGCTGTCATGTTTCGCTGTTACGAACACTATGGCGTTACGATAGGTAATAAACAGGTGCGGTTCTGGGGCATTCCGGCAAAGCGCCGCGACCGCCGCCGTGAGCAGCTCAAGGATATCCTCGCCAACCGCATACGCATCTCTGCATTTGATTTAAACAATAGATGCATGCCTGGCTATTTGGAGGAGATCAGAAAATTCAAGCCTGACTATTTTTACGGTTATCCCTGCGTGCTGAAACAGTTTTCCGAATGGATCCAGGAAAAAAATCTGTCCCTGGATGGCATCCATCCACGGGTTATCATTACAACCGGAGAAATACTTTATCCACTACAAAGAGAAATTATTGCAAAAACATTCCAGTGTCCGGTCGCCAACGAATACGGCACCACCGAAAACGGAGTCGTGGCCTTTGAATGTTGCTGCGGCAATATGCACATTATGGCAGATCATTTATATGTTGAAAGCATTCCGCTTTCACACTCGAACGGCAGCGGGAAACTGCTTATCACGGAATTGAACAATTTCTACAACCCTTTGATTCGATATGATATCGGCGATACCGGCATGTTGAGCGACAAACCCTGCAAATGCGGTATTCGTTTTCCCATTCTCACGGCATTGCAGGGCAGAGACAGTTCCTTTATCATTACCCCGGAAAATACCCATGTCAACGATGGTATTTTGGAGTATATTCTGAGAAAAGGTGTTGTCAAATTTCAGGGGTTTCAGAGGGACAAAAACCATTTACATATCAAAATCGTCAAAAACGACGACCTGACGGCGGAACTGATGCAGGAGTACAAAAGAGAATTGCACCGTCATCTCGGTGAAAGAATTAAAATCGAGTTTAAATTTGTCAGAGAGATCGCCCGGGAACCTTCGGGTAAATTTCGTTATTTTATCACTGAACTCATCTAAGAAGGTATAACTTTGAAAAAACCCGAAAGACACCGCATTATCTTGCTATATCATGAAGTGACGCATGAGGTCGAACGCCTGAAACCCGTTCACCATATCGATCCTGCCTATTCACTACACATCGATCGTTTTAAAGAACAGATGAAAGCCCTGTCTGACCTTCAGAATCTTGAGGTGGCTCCTTTGGAGTCTTTTTTTACCGATGATGGTTATAACCATGAAATCGCCATCACATTTGACGATGGCCTGAAGGGGAATTATGACCATGCTGCAAACGTGTTATCCGTCTTCAAGTTTAACGCCACCTTCTTTGTTACTGTGAACGATATAGGAACCCCGGACTATATGACCTGGAAGCAGCTGAAGGAACTCGATGCCGGCGGTCACTCTATTCAATCACATACCCTTTCACATCCGATGCTGGCCGAATTAACCCGCCGGGAAATCACTGTCGAATTGCGAAGGTCCAAAGAGATCATTGAAGATAAAATCGGCAAGCAGGTCTCTTATTTGAGTATTCCCCTGGACAGCTGCAATCAGACCGTCATCGATATCGCCAGACAGGTCGGTTACCGTGCTCTTTTTACCTCAAAAGTAGAACCTGTTCGCAACCACCCGATCCATTATCATTATGGCAGAATTCCGATAAAAGATCACTTTACACTGCCACAGTTTATGGCATTGATTAATCCCTCTTCAGCCCGATTTCATTTCACCCAAAGTGTAAATGGCATCAAAAACGGTATAAAATCAGTAATCGGTCTTGAAACGTATCGCATGATTTATCGGTATGTTAAAAAAATTGAGATTTAACCATGAATTTACTCTTTCTATCAACAGAGAATCCCTACCCTGTAGACGGTGGTCATCATTTACGGACATTTTATGTGCTTAAATTGCTGGCCAAACGCTACAATATCTATTTTGTCGGCTTTGCCCAGGACAGAGAAGAGTTCAAATATACGCCCTTTATCAAGCCGTTTTGTGTCAGCGTGGATATGTTTCCTGTGGCAAAGACCGGTTTTAATCTCCGCTTTTTATGGCTCGGGGTGAAAAACCTCTTTCAAAAGCAGCCGTTGATAGCCCGCCGTTATTTTACCCGCCGGGCCTGTTCAAGAATTGAGGAGATTATACGGGATACAAATATAGATATCGTACATGTAGACATGCTGGCGCTGGGAATGTATGCCCGGCTGTTCAGAGACCTTCCTGCCGTACTTACCAATCACAATGTGGAATCTCTGCGCCTTTTTCGCTGGTTGAAACATGAAAAAAACACCTGGAAAAAACTGTTTCTGAATCTCCAATACAAAAAATTAAAAACATTTGAGCGACTCACCTGTCTGGCTTTTGAGCACTGTATCGCCGTCTCTGAAACGGATAAACTGTATCTGGCAAAGCTATGTCAGCGTGACCATTTCAGCATCATTGCCAATGGCGTCGACAGCGATTACTTTGCACCGATAGAGATCGAAACACAAAAAAAACGGCTGATCTGGGTTGGTGGCATGACCGGCCCCTATAACGCCGATGCGGTAAACTTTTTCCTCAGAGAGATCTGGCCCCGGGTGACTCGTTTCAGCGATGACATTATTCTGGATATTGTCGGTGCAGGACCGACGTTGCCGGCGCTCTCCATGGCCAAAAAGGATAATCGCATCAAAATTTATGGCTTTGTAGAGGATATCCGCCCCTTTGTTCAGCGGGCGGCGCTGTTTATTGCACCGATTCGAAGCGGCAGCGGTACCAAGTTAAAAGTGCTCAACGCCATGTCACAGGCAAAAGCGGTTATCGCCACCTCCGTCGCTGCGGAAGGCATCGAGGCCACTGACGGACAGGAAATTATCATTGCCGATGATCCGGCAGAATTTTCCAGTAAAATGATCTACCTGCTGCAGAATCCAGCCATGGCTGAACGTATCGGTCTGAAAGCCAGAGAGGTCATTTTGAAAAAATATGACTGGACAGTACTTGCCGATGATATGTATAAACTATATGAAAGGAAATCAGTTTTGAATTACAATCCTGTATCTATAACCCGAAAAAAATGGCAGCAGAAAAAACAACTATTGACCCCGCAACATAAATAACCGGCTATCTACATTGATGCAAATGTAATAAATATATAAATTTAAAAAGGTAGCGCAAATGAGTATGAGGAAAACACATAAATTCTGGCACACTTTATGCATTATTAATTTGGGCATTCTATCTTTCGCCGGTTTTCGCTCCATTCTCCTCGCCCGGATCGCTCTCATTCCACCTGATCATGCCTTAACACGCCATACTGCTGCAGGTATCAGCAATGCTCATTATAAAATTTTTCGGTTCACATACCTTTTGGTTGGAGAACAAAGATGCGTATAAAACCATTGTTGATCGGACTCGTTTTCTGCTCGAATTCTGTAATCGGTTCAATCAGTTATATCGCCGTCAACGGAAATGATCAAAACCCCGGAACCCGGGCGCGGCCCTGGGCCACCTTTGCATATTCATTGCAACAGGTCAGGCCCGGCGACACCCTGATGGTGAGAGGCGGCTTGTATAATGAAGGCGAAATCTGGATCCGCAAAGATTTGGGAATGGGAGGCAGCGACGGCAACTATGTTACCGTTATGGCCCATCCCGGAGAAAATCCACAGCTCACCGGACCAAGACGTATGATTGTGGAAACCAATTATATTCGCATTCAGGGTCTCGAATTCCTCAATACCTATAGCCTGGATTTGCCCTGGTGGGGTGAGCCGGGCACCCGGGAACATGTGGAAATCCTCAACAACCGTTTTACCGGTGCCTTTGGCATTCCGCTGGAATTTTGCGGCAATTATGGCCTAATCGAAGGCAATCGTATCGAAAACAGCAATGGTGAATCGCATGCAATTTATCTGCATTATGGTCATCATAATATCTTGCGCAACAATCGTATTCTCGGTACCTATAAATATGGTATACATGTTTACGATGAACACAAACCTGAAGACCCGGAAGGTTTTGTGCGCAGATATTCAAACGTCATTATTGAGCGAAATTATATTTCTTCCTCTAAAACCCGTGCCGGAATCATTCTGGGCACCTCTGCAGATGCCCCGGTTCCGGGGGTGACCATGGACAGCATTTTGATCCGGCAAAATGTCATCATAAATAATGGATCGGTGGGCATTTACGTCAAAGCCTGGGCCGGCAGAATCTCGCATATCGACATTTATAACAATACGCTGTACAACAACCGCTATGGCGGTATTTTTCTCGATAACTGTCAGTATGTAAATATTTTCAATAACATCATTGTCGCGAATGAAGGCAAACACATCAGCGCCGATGCACAAACCAAAAACACAACGGTCAATTACAATCTGTTTTGGCCGGCACCGCTTCGATCGGACGCTGAAAGTGGCGTTTATATCCTCGAAAATCCCCTTTTTATCAATGCAGAAAACACCAATTTCGAGCTGCAGGCATCCAGCCCGGCAATTGACGCCGGTACTGATGTCGGACTCGAATACAATGGCTCTGCACCCGATCTGGGAGCATTTGAATACGGTGACCCGCAAACCCGCAATAGCAAGCAGAAAGAGATAAGAAGATGCATGTTGTACCAGAATTTCCCAAATCCGTTCAATCCCGTAACCAGAATCGAATATGCCGTAACCGAATTGAGCCATGTTAAAATCGAAATCATCAACATTCTCGGACAACCGGTCGATACCCTGGTCGATCAAATACAATCCCCCGGATATAAATCCATTCTCTGGGATACCCGCAAGGTATTGGGACAGGGCGTCCCTGCCGGAATTTATATATGCAAGCTCATGGCGGGGAACTTTGAAGATTATAAAAAGCTGATTCTGCTTTACTGAATAGCTGAAAAGTGGTAATCCTGTGAATATCAAAATCCCATTGTTCTTAAAACTATCCTGTCTGCTTTTTCCCATCCTGCTCTTCGCAGGCCGCCCGGATGGCGGCT
>WJMF01000183.1 GCA_014728085.1 Candidatus Zhuqueibacterota bacterium | reverse complement strand
CCGGGCGCAACAAATGGCCCTGATCCCTTCCGCTTCACCGATGATAATGACCGGGCGTCAATTCGCTTTCCAGATCAAAGCGGATTCGCTAAAATCCGTTCTATGGACCGTCGTAAATGAATGGATCAAAAACGACCCGGGCGACCTGAAAAATGAGCTCGGAACATTGCCGGAAGAATTGCAAGACAGGTCAATTTTATATGAACTTTACGGTGACATCGAGCGGGCCCGGCATCATCACGCTGCGGCAATAGAACAGTACAGCAAAGCCCTGGAGCAAGAATCCGGTTCTATTCATATTCAAAATAAATTGGCTCAGCAGTTGAATCTGAATGGAGAACCGCATAAAGCCTTTAGATTGTACCTGGCTGCTGCGGACCGCAATCCCCAAAACTCGTCGATCTTGTCGGCATGCCGGGAATTGGCACAAAAGCTCGATCAACTCTCCTTTCTGGCCGGACGGTGGGAGTGGAATTTACGTGCGCATCCGGATCAGGATGTATTGAGAACCCATTTAATCTCGGTATGGAATTTATTAGGCCGAAACGATAAGGTGATGGCCTTGCGAAACCGGGAAAAGAATCAAAAAACGAAAGACAACGATGATGAAACGATTGATTAACACCCGTTCACCATTATTATGGTCTGTTCTCGTGATTGGCTTTATTGAGCTGATTTTTACAATGCCTGCAGCGGCGCAACTGGACAGAGTCCGGTCTTTTATATTTGACAATGCGCAGCTCACCGGACAGGCCAGTCTTTATGGTGAGCTCTATAATGTCGATGGTATCAACCGCAGACGGCCGCCATCAACAGGACGTTTCTTGTTTACGCCAACTCTTTCTCTTTCCCGATACGCCTCTGTTTCCGCTGATGTCATGCTCTCTACCGAAGGCTCTTATGCGCGCCAGGATATGAATATCATGGGGCTGCATCCGACCTGGCGGTGGGGAAAGGCTCATTTGGGCGATTATACCGATTCGTTTTCTTTATACACCTATAATGGTATTCGTGTAAAAGGCGCTGAAATCGATCTCTTTCCCAAAAAGCTCAGATTCACGGTCGGAGGTGGCCAAACCAAACGAGCGGTGGATGGCAATGTGGTGGTTCAAAGCTATGCGCAGCACATGATGGCCGGACGCCTGGGCTATGGCAAAGAACAGGGATCCTATTTTGACCTTATCTTTGTCAAAGTCGAGGACGATCCCGGTTCTCTGACAAAGCGCGATTCTATCGAATATGATTATGTCATTGTCGACACGCTGGAAACCGAGCTGGACACCCTTTGGGTGGAACCGCCGTATAATCCCTATGCCGTCACACCGCAGGAAAACGTCCTCGCAGGAATTGCGACACGCCTGAGTCTGTTTGAGAACAAGGTGAACCTGCTGGTCGAAGCGAGCGGTAGCGGATATACCAAAAATCTCAATAACGCACCGGTCTCGCCGGATAGTATAGATATGCCGAATTTCTTTCGGGGTGTTGTTGACCGCGTTTATACCCCCAGGCGCAGTTCAAATGTCGATTTTGCGGTTAATTCACGACTGCAGTTCTCGGTACATAAATGGCGTTCCGAGCTGATTTACCGCTATATCGGGCCAGGCTATATTTCCCTTGCCACCCCCAGCACCATTAATGACCGCCAGGAACTCGGTATGAGCACCAGCGGCCGTATCGGCAACCATCGCATCCGCTTGAACTGGAGCCGCTACGCTGATAACCTTCTCGATCAAAAAGATGAAACCAATGTTCGCAACCAGATTCGCACCTCCTGGGCCATGAACACAAAAAAGTGGCGCTCAAGCGTCAACATGAGTTATCTGCTGATGGGCAATGATGCGATGGTGGATTCGCTGGAATGGGATTTTGATAATATCGTCTTTTCAACGCACCAGGCCTATCTGTTCGACCAGACCTCTGCGTTCAGACAGGTGGGTTTGCAGTACACCTACCAAACTTCGGACAAGAATATGCCGCAGAACCGGATTCAGAGCCATTACCACACTTTTAATTTGACCGGCCAGCTTCGCTTGCAGCAGACCCTTAATTTGAATCTTTCCACCGGGCTCTCGTTTCGCGATACCGGCACACAGGGCTCCTACACGACGCAGGTCTATTCACTGCGCCTGACGCATTCGGCATTCAAAAACCGCCTGTCAACCTCGCTGTTCAGCGCTTCTTCCATGATTCGCGACACGCGGACGTTTCGCACCGGTTTGACGTCCAGTTATCGCCTGACGCGACAGAATTCACTGGTATTGAATTTATCCTACAATGATTTTCGCGGCACCAGACGGTTTCACGAGCTGAGATCGAGTCTGACCCTGTCGCATCGGTTATAGAGCTCTTGACAAAGTCGGTTCCATTCTCATTGTATCGGGGGTTGTATAAAAAGGGTTGATGCAAAGAAGGGATAATCCAATGATACCAAAATCTATGCAAGAATATTCATTATCACTTTAATGAAATAAATAAATTCTCAGTGATACTTTTGCGGCTTTTATATTTGCGGTTTCTTTGCGAAAAAGCATACTTTTTATTCTTTTGATTTCTTCGATTCATCCATCTTGCGCCCGTAATCAAGGCGGCTATCCGAGGTAATCAGGGGAAATGAGGGGACGAGTTTTGGAAAAGGCACATTTTTTTGCGTAACGCTCATATCAATACGGGTTAATTGAATATCATTAAATTCCTCGACGTTCACTCTGATTCGGTCGGCATATTTGGACTGCAGAGAATCGACGTATGGATTAGGATAATCTTCGATCAGAGGAATAACCGGCATTTGCCCGATACTGTCGGGCACTATACTGTTTAGATATCTGGATCTTTGATATTGATAATTGAGGTTGTCCCTGAACATATCGATATTGCGTTCGATGACATTGATGCCGTCATAACCGCGTTTATAGGCGACATCGGCAAGATATCGGTCACGCACCATATCTATAATGGCAAACTGCAATTGTTGTCCAAACTCGTTTTTTTTCATTCGCTGCCGGCGAAAGACCAGCGGATGTACATCGAGTTCATTGACAAAATCCTCCACCGTCCACACCTCATCATCTACTTTAAACAGGGGTTCAGGATAGAGATCCTCAATACCCTCCTGCAGCTGTTGTAATTCCTCCTGATGGTTTTCCTGCTCCCAATAGGATTTTTTCATAATTTCGATTTTTTCATCCTGGAAGCTAAAATAGAGCGGCCCCATGAACTCGGTTATCTTGAAAAAGATATCCGGATTGAATTCGATCTTCTTGCCTTTCATCACCTTCTTCACAAAATTCTCGTACACTTTTGCTGCGGACCTTTGTTTATATTCATTGATAATATCGCGCCATCGTTCCCGGCTTTGAGCTTCCGTAATTGCCGGTCTGTCGACCCAGCCATTAATTTTTAAGAGCAGATACTCATCCTCGGCGGTTCTGACCGGACCCACGATTTGATTCTTTTGCAGGGGCGCCATAAAGAGTGAATCGAGAATGTGATCGTGTTCATTCACAGACCACTCCACTTGCCGTTGAGGCAATGAATCCAGTCCGGTAAAATTATAATAAACCTCTTCATACGATCTCCCCTGCCGCATCTCCCTTCTCATCCCGGCAATAAAAGTGCTATCCGGTAGGTTAAAATATGAAATGTTATAGCGTCGTCCGGCAACATCGAGCACCTTGAGTGCCCGGGCAGTATCGATCGTTGCTTTTCTCAGCCCCTCCTCCTGATAGAGCCACTGCCGCATGGATTGTTCTTTTCTGCCGCGCAGGTAGCGTTCTATTCTATCAGAAGTAATAAATGCGTTGCTGTCACCAGCCTGGATCGACAAGAGTTTTTCCGCAATAAGGGAGTTTAGAACGATTTTTTTATCGAGATTATGGCTGCCTCCGCAATAAGAGGGGCGAATGGAATACTCTGCACGGCGAATAAACTCGTTTACAGATATACTTTTATCGTCTATTTTTACCAATATCTTTTCTTCAGGCTCTACAGCTTTCTCTTTACCACAAAAGCAACACAAGGCCAGTGCAAATATAATAAAATACAATCTCATCTTTACGCGTTCTACTTCATTTCGCGATAACATCTTGATCAATCCTGCTTATCTTGTTCTTTCATTTTATTCGATTACTTTTATTCTATAATAAATACAAATATGTTCAATTTTCCAATATAATTTTCCTGCCATACCTTTACGCTCTGTGCTCGCTTTTTTTATTGCAGCAGCACCAGCTTAATGATATAAACTCCGGACGGACTTTGCAGGCGGGCAAAATAGATACCGCTTGCGTACCGGTGGGCATTCCATTCCACTGTATATGAGGATGCTGATTGATGCTGATCGACGAGTGTTTCAACAATGCGACCCAGATTATCGAAAATAGTCAGCTCGACCTTGCCACCGGATTCAAGCGTATAAACAATCGAGGTAAGCGCATTAAATGGATTGGG
>WJMF01000182.1 GCA_014728085.1 Candidatus Zhuqueibacterota bacterium | reverse complement strand
CTCTCGAAGAACACGAAGAAAAAAACAATAAAATACAAAAAAAACATTGTATTAGAGTTCTTGCTTCGTGTCCTTCCTAACTTTGTGGTTGATTAATTCTTAATGTAAAATGCACCGTTTTGAGTTTATACTGTGTTTTCACACACTCTGTCTGCGTTGGAATGCCGTCCGGACGCTCTGCGTCCAGTCACCCGTAAATAATCACGGCTCGTTCGCGATATAAAATATACGGTATGTTAGTGCATGAGGATGTGCTATTCGTATGGTCCAGCTCGTGTGACTCGCACAGAGCCACAGAGAAGAGATAGAGGACAGATGTCAGCGATCAGAGGAACGCAGAGAGAGTGTGTGAAATCGAAAAATTTTATATCAAGAGGGTCTGGTAAGAAACATAACTAACCGCAAAGCCTTCAAAGAGCGCGAAGGGAAACTAACAAATCAAATAAAAACAAGACATTAAAATATTTCTCTTAGCGACCTTGGCGGTTTGGCGGTTTTAACGAACCTTAAATCTCACATGATAACGAATAGTCTTGCACAAATTTTGATCAACTATTCGGTTATCTAGAGATAAGAATCAAGTATGTGTTCGTCGTTAAGCCGGTCCATCAATTCATCCGACGTTACGATCTTTAAATGGTGAAAACGACACCCCTGTCGCGAACAGCCCTCTATAATCCCATGGTTGGGCAACATAAAGGCAAACATGGGAGCAGAACAGAGATTACAGCTCTGATCCGGATCGACCAGGGAGATACCGCATTCGGGACAAAAAAACTCTGCCACGCCATCTTTTGGAATTTCTATATCGCTCTCATTATCATAACTTCCATAAACCGGGTCGAGATGAATCATGCCTTCGCGGTCTTTGTATTTAACCTTTACAGTAACCGCTGCATGACCGTGTATTTTATGATCGGGATTCATGAGATCATGTCCCCTTGGGCAGCTGGCATGCTGAATCACAATCATTTTTGCCGGCATCTCCATTTGTACTGTCTCTTTATTGGGCATAAAATCCTCCTTATGCATAAAAAAGTTCTGATCCATTTTTGATATTCTTAAAAAAATACTATATTCTAGCAAGCAGATCAAGGTTTTTTTATAACCTATAGTCTTGTTTACCCCTTCTTTTCAAAAAAGTTACACCCATGCGCATAAAACAAGGAGGAAATACCGTGAGTAAATTTCCCAATTTCTATAATCCGGACCGGATTGGTACGCTTTTCTATCCGGATGTAAACGCCATTTCGAAAGAGGCGGAAAAATCAGGATTATCACCTTCGGAAACGGATAAAACAAAAATTCTGTTGATGATTATCGATATGCAGGTTGATTTTAGCCATGAAAAAGGAACGCTTTATACCCCGGGAGCGCTGGAGGATATAAAAAGGCTTGTAGAATTCATATTCCGCCACGCCGACCGTATTTCACACATCACCTGTTCACTCGATTCCCACTATCCGTATCAGATCTTTCACGCGGCCTGGTGGAAAGACAAAAATGGTAACCATCCGGATCCCATGACCATTATCACCGTGGATGATGTGGAATCCGGTAAATGGATTCCCATTTTACAGCCGGAATGGTCAAAAGAATATGTTAAAAAACTGGCTGAAAATGCGCAAAAAGAGCTCACCATCTGGCCGTATCATGTCCCTATTGGCGGCGTGGGCAATATTCTCGATCCTGAACTGTGGTCGGTTGTGTTTTGGCATTCATTGGCACGTAAGAGTCAGCCGACCTGGTGGATGAAAGGCAGTATTCCCAAGACCGAACATTATTCCATGCTAAAACCTGAAATAAAAGTTTCGGAGGCCTCCAAAGGCACCACCCATCCTGATTTCATAAAAAGCATGGAATCCTGCGATCACATTATTATCGCCGGAGAAGCGGAATCGCACTGTGTTCTCGAGACTGCCGAAGATTTGGTAGAAATCTTCAGCGACCAGCCGCAACAGCTGAAGAAAATCTATATCCTGCGCGATTGCATGTCACCGGTACAGCATCCTAAAGTTGACTTTGCCAAAATCGCCACGGAAAAATTCGAACAACTCGAAGAAAAAGGGTTGCAGTTGATCAACAGCACGGATGAATTGCCTTTTTAGGGCGATCGCCGTATTTGTTTCTTTTCCAATTTGTTGCAAGCCGCAAACAAACAGGGGGTGCGCCTTATTGGAGAAAGGGTCCTGTTTTTTCCGTAGGGATATCACAACTATCTTCGGGACAAAAGATCTCCGGGGTGTGGCAAGAATGAAAACAAGAGAGTATAACCAGGGCCGAAGCCACCCCGTTAAAGAGAAAAGCCATAAAAACGCTTTGGATAAATGATTAGACAGTTATCGTTTTTAAGCGATGATAGAGGTTGTGCAGGAGAACGCGATTATCCAGAGCGATATAGTCAATGTCGCCGCCCATACGGTAAAAGGATTTTAAAAAGCGCAGATAATAATCCGGCGAATTTTTCGGTGGTTCCCCCCTGCTCCAGTCCCATTCGGATACCTGCAGATCGTTGACCAGGATAGAAAAATTTTTGAGTGGTGGTTTACCGAATTGATGAATTCTGATATTATTGGCACAGGAAAATGCTTTTTCGAACACCTGGGGGGCCATGATTGCAGAGCCGATGGACAGAAAAACGCCGCCGTTCAAATTGAGCATCGAGTGAATATAAATTTTGAAATCCAAATGCGCACCGCGTCCCAGGGCGGCACCATTGGCCAGGGGATGATTGTAAATAATATCATAGCCAATACCGGGATGAATGGTTAAAGGTATGCGCAAGCGGAACGCATTGCCGGCAATGGAATAGTCATTATACGGATGTTCAACCGCGATCAAACCGGAGTTGAGCGTGTACCGATCCAGCGCGGACAACAACTCGGAAAGCGCCGGTAACCTGTCAATACTGCCGTGTAGCTCGCTGTTGATAGCCTGTACCAATTCCTGTCGTGCCGGAATTTTAATCGACTCGTTATGAATAAAGGCACCCAAAGATTCTCCATATCCCATATCCATGGTTGCCCCCAGAAGAACCGCCAAATTGATAAATTTACCGGTTTCATCCCAGCTTCCAAACGTGCCCGTGGCTGCATTGGCACGCACATCCTCCTCGGTACGCCCAAGATACGCAAGTTCCCAGTCGTGAATCCCGCCAGCGCCCTGTGTTGCCAAATGTGTCAGCCATCCCTGCTGCATCAGTCTGATCACCAAAAGGCCGCAGCCGTTTTTAACCAGATGCGCACCAAAAGCCATCATAACGGTGGCGTTCTGTCGCCGGGCAGCAACAACGCGGTCAACCAGCTTGTTCACCACTCGTTCATCTTTTGCAGATAGAGCGGCCGGTTTTGCGTCAGGATCGACCATAATATCATGAATGTCGCTTCGGGATTTGCGCGAAGCGAGCGGAAAAACGCGTATTTGCTTATTGTTGATAGACGGGTAAGGCATGCAGACACCCTCATTATGCGCTACTGTTTATCTTTTTGAGAAAACTTTACCCTTTCCAATTCCACCATCTCCCCGAGAAATTCCCGGTATTCCGCTTCATCAATGGGCAAAGTGATCTTCTTGTCGCGATAAGCCGACAAAATGATGGCATTCGCCAGTTCAACCGACTTAACAGCCTCGTGGGCATCTGTCCTGATCGCTTCCTTGCCCTCAATGGCCTGAATCAGGTTTTGATGGCTCATTTTATGCAATTCATCAAAATCGGGAATGTCATACCATTTCTGACTCCATTCGACATCAGGCGTTCCCCACATATCCGTGTTTTGTTCATTCCATTCACAGAGCGGTTGCTGCAACAGGCCCGTCTTGATGGAATTGTTTTCCAGGCGGCAATAACCTTTTTCTCCCCAAATTTCGAGTCGCTCGACACCCGGATGAAGGTGCGTTGCGGCGGAGAAATAAACGCGAAAATTATTGTCATACAAAAACAGGGCATCCGCATAATCTTCTACTGCCAGGTTTGGATGAAAAGAGGAGGTACCTGCAAAAGCCTTGACAATATAAGGTGAACCAAAGAAATGAATAATTTTGTCCAGGTCGTGCGGTGATTGATTGGTCAGCAATCCGCCGCCCTCTTCTCCCCAGGTACCACGCCATTCACCTTCATCATAATAGGCCGTAGACCGCAACCAGTTATTGCTGACAAAGTGGGCCGCGCGCAGCGTACCCAATACATCGGATTCTATTATTTCCTTTATGGCCTGTATATCCGGTCTGAATCTCAGCATACAATTCACACCCATGATCTTGTCGCTCTCATCCACGACATTGAGCAAATCATGACTTTCTCCCTTGCTCACAGAGATCGGTTTTTCACACAAAACGTGACAGCCATGCTGCAAAGCTGATTTGCTGATTTCAGGATGAAAATAATGCGGTGTCAATACCACAACAATATCCAGCCCTTCCTGTTCGACCATCCGGCGATAATCCTGATAAGCCTGGCAACCGATTTCTTTCGCCTTTTTTTGCGCGCGTTCATATCGGATATCTGAAACCCCAATCACCTCGCCGCCGAGTTTTTCGATAGCATCAAAATGCACGCCGGAAATATTTCCAATTCCGACCAAACCGTATTTGAAAGCCATAGAGTTCTCCTTTGAGCTGGATTGTCATCGTTTAAAACTTGCCCATTATAAGCAAACTGCAAGCAAAATTCAAGTATTTAAAAAAAGAAGAGGCCGCTGCCGGATAAATGCAGACGCCTGTTGCCGCGTCTACCTGCTTTTGTCAAATTGGTAAATGGTCATGGTTAAATTGGTTTTGTGATAAAAATCATAAACTTATTTCACTCTTGTGCGTTGAATAAGATAGAAATAAATTTGAGACTTTGCCGGGTACAAAACGGCAGTACAGCCTCAAACTCATTTAAAACAAGCCTTCAGACGCTATATGGCCAGGGAGGGTTATAAAACAAAACGATCATACTTTTTTCAGTATAGAGTATGCTATACATTGTATTAAAAATATCTTGCAACAAAAGAGAGATAATATAAAAGCAGGCTGCTAAAAAACCATCATATCTTTCGATTTTACAATGGTATGATCACTGCTCTTGATACAATGGTGTGGAAATCGAACAGAGGAGGCCAAACATGATTCCTTTTACCCGCGCCCTTATCGCCTGGATGATCTTTTGGGGTCAACCGGGTGAAAAACAAAATACAGAGTGGCAGCAATATTGGCAAACCTATGATCAAAAATTGCCCAGGATATACAGAGTGGTAAAAAATAACGCTTTTCAAGCCGGTGAATCCCTGGAATACAAGGTCAAATTCGGATTCATCACGGCCGGAAGCGCTACCTTTCAAATACCGGAAATCATTACTTATGAGAACAGACCCAGTTATCGAATCGTCGTAAAGATGGAAACCAATGGGACCTTCTCCACCGTATTCAAAGTAAGGGACTGGATAACAACATATGTGGATGTCAAGGGTTTGTTTCCATGGTACTTTGAACGGCGAATACATGAAGGCAGCTACCGCCGTCACGACCGCATAGACTTTGATCATTATCATAAAAAAGCCTTTACGACAAAAGATACTCTTGATATCGACCCCTATACCCAGGATACCATATCCATTATATACTATACCCGGGTTCTGTCGTTGAGCGTGGGGGACAAAATCGATATCACAAACTATTCACCCAACAAGGTGTATCACCTTCGCCTGGAGATAGACCGCAGGGAAAAGATTAAAGTTCCTGCCGGCACCTTTGACTGCTATCACATCAAACCGGGCATTCAACCCGGTTATGATGAAGAAGCCAGAGGACAAATGGAACTATGGGTCACTGCTGATGAGCGCAAAATTCCGGTACAGGTTAAAACGGATTTGCCGTTCGGTTCGCTGACGATGAAACTGGAAAATTATAAAGGTATTGCAGGTAATCAGCTGGTTTCCAAACCATAAAATCAATACCTGCCTGACAAAATTTATTCTTCCAAAAAGGCCGGTTTTACCCCCTAAAACCGGCTTGACCGCCCTGTTTAGGCAAAATCCCCCTATACGATAACCATCTGTGGGCAAAAATTTGGGTTGATCCATAGTAGAAAATATCGTATTTTCATCTTCAAAAAATCACAAGGAGCAGAAATGTTAAAAAAGACAGGAATACTGATGTTAGCCATTTTTATGTTTTCCCAGACCCAGGCACCGGCTCAAATTCGCGACCGCGACAAGGCGCCTGTAGAACAGACCTGGAATCTCGAGGACTTGTATCCGAGTCCGCAAGCATGGGAAGAAGCCAAAAGAGAACTCGTTGCCGAATTCGACAGCTTTGAGGCGTTTGAAGGGAAACTCGGCAAATCTCCGCAAAACCTGCGCGATTGTCTGCAGTTGTCCAGCAAAGTTGAAAAAGAACTCTCCAGATTACAGGATTACGCCCACCGAGCCTACGATCAGGACACCCGAAATGCAGAAACGCTGGCAAGAAAACAAGCGATATCACAGGTAGCAACAACCTTTAATACCAAAACCTCTTTTATCGTGCCGGAAATCCTTTTGTTGGATAAAAAGACCATTGAAACGTTTTTGCAAAAAGAACCCCAACTGGCGCCTTACCGTTTTTATTTGAACGACCTGCTGCGCCGTAAACCGCATATTCTCTCAAAAAAAGAGGAAGCGATCATCGCCAAAGCGGGACTGATGTCGGATGCAGCGTACTCTATTTACAGCGTCTTCAGCAACGCCGAATTACCCTACCCTGAAATCGAGCTGAGCACCGGAAAAAAAGTGCTCCTGGATAACTCGGGATTTGCACGCCATCGCGCTGGACCACAAAGACCGGACCGCGAAAAGGTTTTCAAATCCTTTTTCGGCACCCTGAGTAATTTTAAACAAACTCTGGGAACTCAGCTGTACGCCAACATAAAAACCAACATGTTTTTTTCTCAGGTGAGAAATTATGACAATACGTTGACTGCGGCACTTTACCCCAATAATATACCCGAAGAAGTATATCACACCCTTGTAAAGAATGTCAACGACAACCTCGATACGTTTCATCGCTACCTGAGATTAAAGCAACGCATGCTGGGTGTGGAACAGCTGAAATATTCAGATCTGTACGCTCCGGTGGTTAAAAACGTCGATCTGGAATATACCATTCCGCAAGCTGAAGAAATGATTACAGAAGCGTTGGCGCCCATGGGCGACGCCTATCTCAATGCACTGCAGAAAGCGTTTGATAATCGCTGGATCGATTATCATCCCACCATTGGAAAACGATCAGGGGCCTATTCATCGGGTTCGTCCTATGATGTTCATCCGTACATTTTGATGAACTTTAACGGCAAATACAATGACGTCAGCACGCTGGCCCATGAACTGGGGCATGCTTTGCATAGTTATTTTTCCAATAAAAACCAGCCTTATCCGCTGGCAAACTATCCCATATTCGTCGCCGAAGTCGCTTCCACGCTCAATGAAGCGCTGCTGATCCAGAAACAACTCGAGGAGATCAACGACGATAATATCCGTCTTTCGCTGTTGATGAATTATCTGGATGGTATGAAAGGCACTCTGTTCAGACAAACCCAGTTTGCCGAATATGAGCTTAAAATATACCGGACAGCAGAAGAAGGAACACCACTCACCGGTGAAAACCTTACCCGTATGTATGAGGAGCTGGTCAAAACCTATTATGGACACGATAAAGGCGTCTGCGATGTGAATGAGAGTATAAAATACGAGTGGTCCTATATCCCGCATTTCTATTACAACTATTATGTATATCAATACGCCACCAGCTATACCGCTTCTGTTGCTCTGGCGGAAAAGATTCTCAACAATGAAACCGGTATAGTTGATAAATACCTCAAGTTTATTTCCTCAGGCGGGTCTGACTATCCAATCGAGCTGCTTAAAGAAGCCGGCGTTGATTTGACAACATCCCGGCCCTTTGAGAAGAGCATGGATATGATGAATCGTCTCATCGATGAAATTGAATCCATTCTGGATAAGACATAAAATGTTTACCCAAAACCGGTGGCAAGGTTGGACAAACAAGACTTTGTTTCAGGAGATCTTGTCACCGGTTTTTTAAGCCGGTTTATCCCTTGCCGCGCATTTTTCATATACGGCATTAAATTTTTAAACGTTCAAAAAAGCAGGGAATAATAAAAGAGATAAAAAGACCGGTAAGAAAATAACGAAACAAACGGCAAGCCGGATAGAAAGGCGAGGGTTCGGCAGGAAGAATCGATCGCAATCCCGCAAAAACGACCAAAACCACAAATATACCTAAAAGAAAACGCAAGGCAATGTATTTGAATGAACGGTTCAACGGATCGGTAAGAAACCGGCGATTGAGAAGATAACCGATACCGAGTCCGATCATGGTCACTGCAATCACCCAGGCCTGCACATGTGGATAAAGCGCAGCCAGGATCAACGGCACAAAAACAACAAACAGATAACGAGCGTACAGAGGTTGTTTCATCAGCATAGATACAATTTTTTTCTCAAAAGCGATGAAAAGCAATAGAGTAATCAATCCAATCCCCCAGCCGCCCAACACATCCATCGGATAATGCACACCCAAATAAATCCTGGAGAATCCGACGATCAAAATCATAAACACCGCCGCAGCCGTATAGAGGATTTTTTTCTTCAGGTAGGCAATAAATCCCCAAAAAACCATGGCGACCTGGGCATGGCCGCTGGGAAAACTGTAATCATATGCCATCATTACCTGCACAGTGGGATCTTTAATAAACGGTCTTGGTAAATGGAAAAAATGTTTAAGATCGAGATTAAGCAAAGCGGATAAGAGAAGAAGCACACCGAGCCGAACACCGATTTCCCGATCCCAGCACCAGAACAAAATTGGAAGGGCGATGAGATAAAATCCCTCATTCCCCATGATAGTGATCAGTTTCATTAAAAAATCGAGAAAAGGGCTTCTTATCAGCTGAATCTGATGAATAATATCAAGGCCCCATGTCGTCCAGTCGAACATAGTCTGCTCATCTTCCTGTTCTACAGAGATAAATTCCCTGTCGTTGTGAAAACCGCGCCAAAAAACATTTAATCGATCTTGATCATTTTAATGCGTTTTTCAAAGGTACCGGTAGATAAAACGCCATAATAGATGCCGCTATTCACCTCTTTGTTCAGCTCATCTTTTCCATCCCAGAGGAGCTGAAAATGCCCGGAAATTGCAGGCCGGTTGCAGAGGGTAACAACTTTTTGGCCGATCATATTATAAATACTAAAATCAACCCTGCCGCTGCAAATCGCCGGCAAGGAGAACATTATTCTGGTCCGCGAATTAAACGGATTGGGATAATTTTGATGCAGCTGATAACTGTCCGGAAAATCCAGCGAAACGTCTATGCATTCGGAAAGTTCTGAATAGCCATTAAAATCTATTTGTTTAATTCTAAAGAAATAGGTTCCGGCAGGCAGCGATGCGACCGTACAGGTGTATTGCCGCGGCAGGCTGGTCGAGCCGGCACCCGGAATAAATGCAATCGTTTTCCACACCTTGTCCAGTTGTTGAATTTCAAAGCCATAATTGCCGCATTCCGTGATTGTCTGCCAGCTGAGATGTATTCTGTTCTTCACCGCAGTCGCTGTAATTTTGCCCCATTCCACGGGTATAACAAGAGAACCGGACTGACCGGTAATTTCCAACGGCTGCTTATAATATGCCGCCAGCGTATCCGCAATGGCTGTTGAGTTGGTCACAGAAAGAAAATAAAAATCCGCTTCCAGTTGAAAGGTGCCGTAGATGGGTTCAGCCGAAAAGGCGGAGGCAATCACCCCGCTCTCTCCAAACGCCTTGAGATCGCCGGTATCGCCGCTGTCCGGTGTCATTCGATCCTCATAGAAGAGATGCTGCTCTTCACCAATATCAGGCATGTTTAGGATGGTAAAGACCGTACCGTATTGTCCCTGTAGCATATACCAGTTGACAGCAGGTGCGTCGAGGCGATTGTTATAGGCATCAGCAATGCCATCCACCATCATTCCATTGGGATTGTATTGACTGAAGAAATGCGCTCCCGACATGTTTGTATTATAATCAATGGATTGTTGCAGGTATTGAATCCCGGCGTATGGATCCAGCGTTCGATTCCCGGTAATGATGCGCATAAAATGGGGCTGGAAAAAGGTAATCATTTCAATGGCATCGGGAAAGATGCGGTTATCCGTAAAGACAACCGTATAACGAACCGATCGAATAATCCGTACAGGTCCTGTTATTATTTGCAGAACCGGATCCTGTAATCCGTTTTCTTCATTTCCCTGAAAGGGTTCCAGGCCGAAAAAGAGACCGCTGAAACGGAGCTTCCAGCGATCCAGTACATCCACATGCGGTCTCTGTTCTCTCCCGAGAACCAGATAATCGGGAATGCCTTTTTCATTGTGGCCATACACATAGCTCACTCCCGTTATCGTGTCTGCACAGGATAAAGCAGGGGCCGGAATATAGTGAACATATTCATCCGCCCCGGAATCATAGGTAAGGGTGTGAGAACGATAGATATAAACAAATCCTTTTTCCGGTGGTATGCCCAATGTATCGCTGATGATGATCTGGTAGCGGTTATAGACATGAGAGTGTTCATTATCGATCCACTGCCACGCCCGTGCACTGTCACCAGCGTCAGAAGCCATAAAACAAATTTCATCCAGGGAATCGAGCACACCATTTTTTAAGCCAAAATAGGACCCCCGGTCCCGCTCATCGATTTGAAAGGGAATTTGTTGCCATTGGTTGCCGTTAAAGGCAAAGACAAAAAGATCATCGATATTCGCACCCAGAAACTGATTGCACTGTTTTCCCTGAACAACCACACAATCATATGGCCGCCAGAGTTCGCTTCCGATGCAGACCCCCTGGCTGAACAAGAATACGACAACCAGAAAGAGAGACCGTAATGATACCGGTGAGTACCGCTTTGGCTTATCCGATATAGGACTTGAAACGTTCATAAATCTTGTCCCACTGTTCTGTTTGTTTTGGCTGATATGTTTCCAGCGGAAATGAATTTACAACCAGGCGCCGGGCTTCGGACAGGGAAGAGATTTCCTCTTTGGCCAGGGCCTGTACAAGAATATTGCCGATTGCGGTTGCTTCAATCGGTCCGGTAACGGTTTTGATTCCGGTTGCGTCTGCGGTAAACTGATTGAGCAATTTATTCTTTGTTCCCCCACCAACAATATGAATGGTTTTAAATGATTTTCCGGCCATTTGTTCGAGCTTTTCGCTGACATAGCGATACTTGAGCGCCAGACTTTCCAGAACGCAACGGGCAAATTCACCCGGCGTTTCCGGCGGCGTCTGATCAGTGCGGCGACAAAACGCCTCGATCGCTTTAGGCATATCCGGCGGGTTGAGGAAACGGCTATCGTCGGGATCAACAAGGGATTTAAATGGGGTGGCCTGCTCGGCAAGCCCGACAATTTCACCATAATCAAGCTCATTGCCCTGTTTTTGCCAGCTTTTTCGGCAGCCTTGCAATAGCCAGAGTCCCATAATATTTTTCAGAAAACGAATCGTACCCTTTATCCCCCCTTCATTGGTGAAATTGTTCTGCAGGGAAGCCTGACCGATAACAGGATCATCAGACTCGATTCCCATCAGAGACCACGTGCCGGAACTGAGATAAATCCAGTCAGAGTCCTGAGCCGGTACAGCAGCAACTGCAGCCGCGGTGTCATGAGTGGCCGATGCAATAACATCTGCCGGTTCAATATTGACTTGCCGGCAAATCTCCGGCAGCAGTGTTCCGAGAACCGTACCCGGCTCCACCAGCGGCGCCATAATATCCAGCGGCAACCCCAGTTTGGCAAAGATTTTAGCTTCCCAGGATTTATCTTGAGCGTTGATGAGCTGGGAAGTGGAGGCAATGGTATATTCGGTCTTTTTTTCTCCGCTCAACAAAAAATGAAAAAGGTCGGGCATGAAGAGCAATTTTTCAGCAATATCCAAAACCGGGTGATTGCTTTTTACCATACTGAAAAGCTGAAAGATGGTATTGAGCTGCATAAATTGAATACCGCTATATTTGTATATTTCATCTCTGGGCATAAGTTCAAATGCTGCTTCCATCATGCCATCTGTTCTCGAGTCCCGGTAACACACCGGATTACCGAGCAAGACATTATCACGCCCGATCAAACCGAAATCGCATCCCCAGGTATCCATGCCTATACCCTTAAATCGGGTGATTCCTCTGTTGGATAACATGTTGAGGGCGATTTTAATTTCCGAAAACAGATTTAACACATCCCAATGATAGTGCCCCATAACCTGTATCTGACGGTTATCAAACCGGTGAATTTGTTCGAGAGAGAGGATTTTGTCGAGTTTGCCCAGGATCACTCTGCCGCTTTCCGCACCAAAATCAACTGCAAGATAATTTGAACCAGCCATTATCAACCTCGTTTTTATGATTTACTTTTATCCGATAACAATAATAGCGCGACTGAAAACCTGAAATTCCTGACAGACTTTAGATGGGGACAGGATTGACTAAACTCCTCAATGGTCTGTAAGCATTTATTTTTGTGATTCATCCGGGAAAGGGAAATTTCGTCGCTTCCGTGCAAATAGTTGAGAACGATATGAAATTCATGTTTTTCCATTTGCCCCGTCATATCCGACCTCAGCCTGTTCAGCATTTCGGAGAAATCCGATTTATACAGGGGATAGTACTTGTAAAACAGATCCGCCGCACCACAAACCTCTGTGATACAATAGAGTAACTCTTCCTGAACAGACAGATTCAAATCCGCGTCCGCCAATTTATGCAAGAGCGGTGGTAACGCTTTTAATTTCCTGGCCAAAACCAGAGCCTGAGCGCCATAGATAATGATCCTCGGATTTTGGCTCGACAAAAAAAGCGTTTCAATATGTTTATAGGACGGTTTATCCTCGAGCTGAGCCAAAGCGAGCATGGTTTTGCCGACCAGAAAGACATCTTTGCTGTGCAAAGCCTGACGCAATACCGGAATGGCTTCATAATTCCCGTGTTCACCCAAAACTTCGGACGCCAGATAAGCCGTTGTGAATTCCTCATTTTTGACTTCGTCGAGGAGTTTTTCAACCGTGGAGCGGCCATAATCGATTTGTCTCAGAGCGCGAATGGCACGGGCGCGGGTTAAAAAGCGCGGAGAATCAAGAAATGCGGCCAAAGATTCTTCGGAAATATCCGAACCGATCCGGCCCAGCTTGCTGATGATCTTCTGATCCTCTTCTTCGGTTTCGCTTTCAGAGATTTTTTGCAGCGTAAAAAGAGCACGCCATTCTCTCAAGGAAAACATGATCCCAAGTACATCCTTTACTCTGCGATCCTCAACCGGTTCCAGTTTTTTAACGACAATAACTGCTAAAATAAAATAAAGAAAAATTATGCTAAAATACAATTTATAAATCCACAATCCCTGAACAGAGCTGTTGTTTAATATACGCAAAATTCCGCTTCCCAACACCGAACCACACAACCCGGCAAAAGCACCGGAAACGATCTTCATAATCATTGAAATGGAAACGGTTCTGTCGGAAGGTATGGTTGATAATAAATAATGCGAGAGGGTTGTATTTATTCCGGCATTGCAGGTCCCGGCAAAGAAAAATGGTACCAGCATCAAAGGCCAGACAAAATGCCGGGGAACAAAAATCCAGAAAAGCGAAATACCCGTCAGCACCACACTATAGAGGATCATCATGGGTCTCGGACCGACCCGATCCAGAATAAGCGTATTCGCATAAGATGCGCTTATGCCGCCGACCAGGAGCATTCCGGAAAAAACAAGGGCCACATCATCTGTTATACCATAACCGTTCTTGAGGGCGAGAAGGCTGAAGGGAATGGTTAACAACAATCCACCCGTAAGTGCCATCCAGGCCAAAAGCAATTTTCTGCTTTTGGGGGTATAAAAGATATAGTGCAAAGTCGATTTAATGGGTTCTTTTGCAGACCTGGCGGGTTTATCCGATTCCGGTACTTTGGATACGATAAAACCCGCTGTTATACCGGTAATGGAGCCAAAGACGATAATCGTCTGAAAGGTATGAACAGAGGGGAAACGATTGGTAAAAAAAATAATGATCAGCATAGCAATTAAAAAAAAGAGGTTGGCCTGAAACCAATTTTGTGCTATAAACTGACCCCGGTTTTCTTTAGACGTGATATCGCCGATGATAGGGGTAATAGAGGTGATTCCAAAACTGCGAAAGGAAGCAAACGCAAAAGCGGCGGTTCCGAACAAAAAAAATCCAAAGGGTACCGAGACGTGTTTCTGCGCAACTGGAGCAAAAAACAATCCCAAAGCACAACAATTGCGCAAAATCCATCCCAGAGTCAGGGTTTTTACTGCTCCGCGCCGGGCAACAGAATACTTGCCCAGCAGCATAAAAGGCATGCTGAGGAAAAGAAAGGAAGCAATAAGAGCGACGAAAGAGTCATCCGCCCCCAGCTTGAGAGCATATAGAATAACCACAGCATCGGCAAGCGATGCGAAGGAGAGGGCATTGACACGTGAAAATGTCAAATAGGTTGATTGGGCTTTTGTAATCGCCATGCTTAATAAGGCTCAGCCAGTAGCTCAGCAATATGATTTTGTAATTTTTGCCTGGCTTCCTGGTCTGCACCGATAATATAGGTTCTTACGATTCCTGAACGATCTATAATGATTGTATGCGGTAAAACGGAAACACCATATCGCAAACTGTTGATTTGTCCTTCTATCGAGGCGGCAACACCGAGGGGATAGGAGAGCTTGTACTGCGTTTTAAATTTTTCTATATAGTTCAGTTCCTCCTCGGGGGTAAGGTTTGATTCCCGAATACCCGGTTGATGAAAATAACCATACAAACGCGTAATGGCTAGAACCTTCAGGTCCTTTTCCGAATATCTGGCCTGAAGATCGGAAAGCAGAGGAAACATTTGCTTACAGGGGGTGCAGTGAGGCGCCCAAAATTCGAGTAAAACAACCGACCCCTTACAATCATCCAAAAGAACCCGATCTTCAGACAGCCAATCCTGGATTTGAAGGGGAGGTGCCGGTTTTCCCATGATATTGAAAAGATTGCGTCGAGCCGTTATTCTGGCTCTTTCTCCCACTGAACCGGCGTGCCGGCTCAGTTCACTCAGGATATTGAAAGCATATTTTTGCCGGCCAAGCATATAATAGAGCTCGGCTTCTTCAAGGGATATAGGCAATAGCTGCCGAAAAGGCAAAATCGACCGTGCCTCTTGTGCCAGAGCAAGGGCTCTTTCGTAATCTGAAATCCGCCGGTAACCATTAAAGAGCGCCCTGAAAATTCTCCCCCTGGAAACATTCAGGTTTTGTAAATATTGCCGGTACAGCCGCTCCGCGTCTGATATGCGATTTGTTTTATAATAGGCTTCGAACAGCAAGAGCAACTGGGCAGAATCCGGACAATTTTCTTTATAGGCCTCCAGAACCGTAACAGCCGAATCCATTAATCCGGCATAGAGATAGAGTTTTGCGGCCGGGATTCTGTTACCGCTATCGACCATCGCCGGATCCAGATCGATGACAACCTCACTTGCCTTTTCTTTTCGAATGGTTTTAAGACTCTCCGGTTCCATGTTCAGGGCGCTGTAATGGACCGTCAAGGAATCGATATGCGCCAACTCGCTCCGCAGATCATATTTCGGATTCTCACAGCCGATCATCGCAATACATAGAATAACCCCTGTCATCATGATCTTGTATCTCATCATCCACTCCATTTCACCTCATCCGAAAAAACAAATCCCTGAGATATTTTTTCCAAACAGTGCTTAAATTTATCAATTCATTTTCAATTTATGATGGCAACCTTGGAAGGTTTAATCCGTTTGTCGCCAATAAGGAAAAGAAAATAGACGCCTGAAGCAACGGCTTCTCCGTTCATATTCCTGCCGTCCCATTGTATCATGCCGTAACCGCCCGGACGCTTTCCGTAAGATTGGTTGAAAACCAACTGACCGGTTTCCTGAAAAACCATAAACTTGAGATTTTGAGTGGTGGCTTGCAGAATATACTCTAGCGTAAGAAAATGATCCTCAGCCGGATTGAACGGATTCGGTACCACCGAACTGATTTTTGATGACTCGTTCGCCGACTTGCCTCGTTCGACCACAACCGTGTAGTGAGTTTTGTTTAGCGAATAGGAAAATGGCGGTATCTCGGCATTAACGATATTGAGCCAGGTCCGGACCGAATCTTTATCGGTATAGAAATCAAGATTAACATCACCCGCTCCGTATTGATAGAGAGGAGAAATATTGGCCGTTTGAATCACGACATAATCATTTGTTGGCTCTTCGAATGCAGGTGTGACCAGAAATCCTGCTGCCGATGCCGGGACGAGCTCAAAATATTTGACAACCAGTTCGGCATTCTCATTCGAAATTTCGACCTTGTCATATAAATCAAAGCGATCATTCCCCTCCAGCTCGGGATAATGCCTGCCTTCAGCATAATAATCAACCGTGTCGGCATATATACCAGTGTGGGTGTTCCAAAGACTAAATTCGATCAATTTATGGGCAAAGGTGCCGCCATATCGGCGCACTGCCTGATCAATAGCAACAACAGGTTCATACCGGATAAAATTGTCCCAAATCGATTTTATCACCTCAATACCATGTTGCTGTTCAAGCATATGATAGAAAACCGTCAAACCGTATTCATGGATACCATTGGCGACATAAAATGGCTGGCTCGGATTTTGAAAAAACGGCGGTAAATAGTAATAATAATCATTTACCTCATCATAGACCACATCCTCCATCCAGGTCGCACCGGCTTCGAATAGAAAAATCGCCGACATATCGGTAACGTGGTAAGAGCGATATCCCAGCTGAACAAGGTGAAACAATTCATGTGCCGCCGTGACGTGCAAAGCGTCATAACCCTTTGTCGGCGTGTGGGTAAAATCATTATCGATTTCCACCCAGCCGGTATAATCCTGCCGGGCCGTCGCAGGCACAGCATTTTCATAGGTGGTGGAACCATAATCCGGTATGTTCTGCATATAAATATCATGTTCAGGACCATCGATGCCAAAATCCGTCGGCGGAGGCATAAAGCCCAACTGTCCAACTTGATAATCATAAGCAAACTCGAAAGACCCTGCCGCCTCTTGGGCAAATTCGTGCGTGGTTGCATGAAGCCCCTCGGTCGTATAATGTATTTTAAATCTTCCTTTGGGACTGACGATACTTTCCGGCAAGAGATCGGCAGAGGGGCGCATAAAAAACGGGCTCAAAAGGCCTTTTTCCGATTCGCTGTACTCCTGCCAGTGCCGGGCAATAATGGATTTTAATAAAGTGGTCTTGCGGGTAAATTGCGGACGTTCAAGATGCTGGTATCCGGCCGGCAAAAGATCGGGATTGCGCAAGGCGATCATCTCGATGGCTGCCGCTGTCGCAAGCGTTATTTTCTCTTGTTGCAGCTCCTGCTGTAACTGGCCGGAAATCGTCTCCACCGCATTTAGTCGTAAAGCAGTCAGAAAAACAAAAGCAATGATCACAATATTGTTCAAGGTTGACATCTATCTCCAGTCCTTAATTCTTTCTGCGAAACCGAAATCCGATGGGAACCCCAAGAAAGCCGAATCGCATTCGAAACTGATTCTCCAGGTAATTTTTGTATTCCTTTTTGATCCCCCGTGGCTCATTACAAAAAAAGGTGAAAACAGGAGGAGCAACGCGGGTTTGTGCCACATAGTTTATCTTGATATATTTGGTGCCGTATGCCGGAGGGTGATTTTTTGCAACTGCATCCTGCAAAAATTGATTGAGCTCCGACGTCTTGATTTTTCGTTTGCGCTCGTTAAAAACCGACAAGGTCACATCCAGAAGGCGTAACAGCCGTTGTTTGGTTTTTGCGGAAATGAAAAGAACGGGAATATAAGCAAGCTCCCGAAAGGAGCGCTTCATTTCGAGCTCAATTTCACGGGCGGTATTGGTTTCCTTATCCATCAAATCCCATTTATTCACGCCAATTACGATGCCTTTTCTGTTTTCAATCAAATCAGCGATAACTTTTTTATCCTGATCGGCAAAACTCCGGGTGGCATCGATTAAAACCACTGCGACATCACACCGCCGCAGAACATGGGCGGTTCGAACGGTACTAAAGTACTCGATATTTTCTTTCACCCTTGCTCTTTTGCGCAAGCCGGCGGTGTCGATAAGAACAATTTCTTCCTTTTTATAGCAAAACAGGGTATCGATAGAATCCCGGGTGGTCCCCGCTATTTCCGTTACGATCAGTTTTTCCTGACCCAGAATAGCATTGACCAGCGATGACTTGCCCACATTGGGCCGGCCCAATATGGCAAGCTGCATCTGTGCAACCGGTTCGGTAAAACTGCCTGTTTTTGTCGGTAATAAAGCCACAACCGCATCGAGAAAATCCCCCACTTCACGACCACTAATGGCTGATACGGGATAGGGATCTCCCAAACCGAGCCGGTAAAACTCGCTGATAGCCTCCCTGCGTTCCGCGTTGTCGACTTTGTTCACTGTCAGAATAACCGGCACACCCGATTTCAGCAACAAGGAAGCTATCTCCTCGTCTAATGAGGTAATACCACTGACCACATCGGTTACAAAGATCACCACCGCTGATTCATGAATTGCATATTGAACCTGTTGTCGAATAGCGCTTTCAAATATATCGTCACTGTTGGGAATAAATCCTCCGGTATCCATGAGAGTAAACTCGGCTCCAGCCCACTCCGCGGATGCATACTTTCGGTCCCGGGTAACACCGGGTTGATCATCAACAATAGCATCGCGTTTGCGAATGATGCGGTTGAATAAAGTCGATTTACCGACATTCGGTCTTCCCAGTATGGCTACAGTATTCTTCATAAGCATTCTACAAGTTGATCGAGAAAGTGAAGATCATCATCTGCGATAATAATCCTTTTATTTAATGTTTTGGACAGTTTTTCCACGGTCCAATCATCCAGAAAACGTCTGTCGACATTGACGATATTGGCCGGCAGCAAGATAAAATCACCCAGCGGTTTGTCCATAAGTTGATCAGCGATATCTTCGCCGCTAAGTAAACCGGTAACCGTAATGCTGTCGCCGTAAAAACGGTTAACAGCCTGATAAAGTTCAATCTTCATACCATTTATCTTAAACAATTCCGGCAGCAAAAATGTTTCCCAAACCGGCGCCGCCATTTTTGCAGTAACAACGGAAAAATGCAGCGGCTTTAGTCTTGATTTTAATCGCTTGTAATCATCATAAAACTGATCTATAAATGCCCTTGTCAAACCGACGCCATTTTCAATCTGATAGAACTGATCATACATTTCTGCTTTTGGCAACGGTGTTCCGCACAACAGATAAAACTCATCCGCAAGATAAAGAAAATTGTGCTTTAGCTGTTCTGAAAAACGTTCGACCTGCTTTTGGTGCCATGCGATGATCTCTTTAGCCATCGCTGCTGTAACCGGTTGCAGAGGAACCAATTGCTTTCGGTACCGGGTCAGCCCCACCGGTACAATAGCCACCGATTGTACAGAAGGATAAAGGCCGGCCAACGCTGAAACGGTTTCGAATAATACCCGGCCATCATTCCAGCCGGGGCAGAGGACAATTTGAGCATGCATCTCGATGTTTTCTGCGGCCAGAAATTTCAGCTTTTGCATCAGGTGATCATCGCGTTTCAAACCGAGCATCCTCATTCGAATATCCCGGTCAACAGCGTGAACGGAAACATATAACGGCGACAGTCGCTGGCTGACAATGCGTTCCAGGTCTGCCTGACTGCTGTTGGTAAGGGTTACATAATTTCCGTATAAAAACGACAGGCGATAATCTTCATCCTTAAAATACAGGGTTTGGCGTAAATTCGGCGGATTTTGATCGACAAAACAAAAAATACACTTGTTTCCGCAACAGCGATAACGCATGGACTCAAACTCGACGCCGAGCGGTTCTGTCAATTCAAAATCAAGTTCAATCTCGAAACGCCGTTCCTGACGTTCTACCGTCAAGATCAAAGGCGTGTCATGGATCCAGAACTCGTAATCAATGGGATCTCGTACGGGCGCATCGTTTATGCGAACCAAATCGTCTCCAGCGCGTAATCCGATCTCCTCGGCAGTGCTTTTCGGTATAACCCGGTCTATTTTCAAAATAATACTATTTAAATTCGTTCAACAACATTTAAAATTTCATTCATCGCAGCCAGTGCCGTCATCCCGGAAACGGGTTCAGACGGATGAAACGCATCGTCGCTCGTTTGCATAATGTCCAGATCAATCATGACGCGTACGGCATTGTATGCATAATGGGTAGAAGGCACATCGGAAATGATGGAAGAGGTGCCGGAATACCGGGTTTGAATAGACTCATCACGGGAAAGATAAACAAGCAAACGCTGCAAGGTAACGGCAAAATGAGCGCGGGTCAGCGCTTTATCGGCTCTGAAGGTTTGGTCCGGGTAAACATCCATAATGTCCAATCGCACCAGTAGATAAATCTTTTCTTTCGCCGGATGATCAGCAATGTCCGTTATAACCATTGATCCGGATTTTCCAATAGCAGAGTGGTCATCAGGCTTGTATTTTTTCATTAAACCGGGTAAATCGAGTTCCTCCACGAGCAAATAAGCGAGTTCGCCACGCGCGATAGCCTCTTCTAATCCAATCTCCCAACTCTGTTTGTTCTCCGGCTTTAATCGCTCAACATGTCTGAGCGTCTGCAATTCTATTTCCGCCCGGTTCGCATAAGATCCTTCGATGGCGAGTGCTTTGATAAAAGCGTGAATCGCTTTTTCATATTCCTGTGCTTTTTTTAACGTCAACCCTTTATAATAATGCAGGCGATCGTTGCGGGGTTCGAGATCAATCGCACGATCGAATAGTTGAACGGCCTTTTGCAGGCCCGTAATGTCTTCATGTGAAAGCGTCATAATCCTGGCCATGGCAAACAGCGCGGCCACCGAAGCGGTCTCTTTTTCAATTGCCCTCCCGGCAAAAGCCATTGCGTTATCAAAATTCTTTTCTTCGGCCTCAGACAGTGCAAGCCCGGCATATCCCTCCGCGACATCGGATCTTATTGCGGTAATTTTGTTGAATACCTTCTTCGCTTCTTCAATATCGCCTTTTTCCAGTAATGAGAGACCGTCCTCGTATAGCGAACGGTAAGCCGGTGGTTTTTCGACTTTAGGCCGGCGAACCTTTTCCGCGCAAGCCAAAAAGAGAACCAGCACAAGAAACAGGGAAAATATGGATTTCATGTGACCCTCTATTCTTCGGTGAAATAGAGATGATTATATTCCAGCGCATAATAGTTTACCAATAATTGCCGTAAATCCATAAACGATTGCGGTGCAACCAGGGTCTGATTGATAAACAATGCTTTGTACACCTTGATCCCG
>WJMF01000181.1 GCA_014728085.1 Candidatus Zhuqueibacterota bacterium | reverse complement strand
TAACGGGTACATCACCGGTTGGAACAGCAGAAGATGAAACTGATATAAAAAGAGAACCTCTTATGCCACCCAAATCTATCAAAAAGAAAGGCTGTTCCAATCCGGTGCATGTTTTGTTAGCATATTGTACAGAATTTGATTATGTGTTTTCGTTACCTTTAAATTTCTCTTGACCTTTTTTCTCTTTCTTCCGATTGATCTCTTTAATACGATTTTCAATTGCCAAAACACGATCAGGGCGTTCTTTTTTAAATCGTTTGAAATAGCATTCCTCTATAAACTCTGGCAAAGGGACCTTCCAAGGTTCTTGTTTATGATTCGCTAAGCTACCAAATTTTTGGGGATTCATCCCCAATTCTTGCGCCATTTGTATGTGGGCATGAGAAAGATGATACTTTTTTCTAGCATCAATCCATTTTTTATATTTCTCAGGGATGTTTTTCTTTTTGGTCATTCATTTTTACCCAAAATACTATGGTACAATTTCAAGATTTGGTATTAGGATTTGAAGAAATTTTCTTACTCGTTTAAACTTGTGATCAGATAATTGAAATTCAATAAAAATTTTATTATCCTCTCTTCTATAGATCTCAATTGATAAACTATTTCTACGAAGAAAGGCTTTTTTGACATAATAATGGCCGGTATTTTCAAAATTATTTCCATCTTCATAATAGCACCTATTATCATCTGGGAGTTCAAATTGACGTTGAATTAGCAGATAATCTTTATCGCTATCTCTATTCTTTGCAAAAATAACTTGAAAGATATCAGCTGCTTCATCCGCAGATACATATTGTGCAGATAATTTCATTTTATATAATCAGCCATTTTCTTCGATTAAAACAAGCTGTATTCTCTCTTTTTTTTTAGCATTATTCTTCATACTCTGGATATTGCTCTGGATTAACGCCTGTCGAATGTACGAGCCTGGGATATTTAACTCCAGCTTCTTGCTGCAAATTTTTTCGAGATTTCTTTATTTGAAAAAACCAATTGTCACCAAAATCAAATAAATAATATATTTTGTAACCCGTTAAGGGATACACCTCACTTAGTTTTGAACTTTTACTTATAGATTTTACGCGATTTCTAGGATTTTTACCAATGTAAAATTCATAAAGATGATCATCGTCAAAATCTACAATCTCTTGTATAATTTTATGCAGCTTTTTAAAAGTTGTATCTTCGCTTACTTGGATAACTCGTATCCATTTTTCCTCATCTGCATCATAAGGAAAGGATATTTCTAACTTATAAATTTCCATGATTTCCTCTCTCCAGAACGAATGCTAACGACGCTTTGCGTATCACCAGTGCCGTTGCGGGGGGATTGGGTTGTAGGGGCGGCATCTGGTGCATACGCTGGTTGAGACTGTTGCAAAACCCTATTTTAGGGATTTCACGGCACCTTAAGTTCAATATCTGCGTTGTATTTTATGCCCTAAAAAGACTTTTGCAACAGTCTCGTTAGCATGCTATGATAAATACTTTACGCAAAATGATTTTGGCTTTATGATTTCGATTCCTTTGAATCCATTCAGCCTGAGCAAATGCTTATCACCGCTGACTATCACATCAACCTCCCCTGATAGTGCACAAGCGATAAATTTATCATCATCCTTATCCTCACAAATTTGTGTCGGCAGGACAACTGGTTGAATGATCTCTGAATGTATGGCAATAAGGTCCAATACTTTAGAGATATTGACTGTCGCATATTTATTTGAAAGAATTTCTGCAACACGGACATATTCGTCAAAAATTTCTGCGGTAATGACAAACTGGATATGCTTTTCCTTCCAGGCTTTCAAAATTTCATAAGGCGACCCGGTAAAAAAGATGCCCGAAATCAGAACATTGGTATCCAGTACAATCCTCAATTTTATCCCCTGGCTTTTTTAATCGCTTCCTGAATATCGGATTCTTCCAACCCGGCCATGCGCGCCTGAGTTCTGGTTTTGGTTATCATTTCATCAAAGTCCTGCATTGATGGTGTTTCGATTGACTTGAGAATCACCACATCTTTATCCCCAACAACAATGAACTGAGAACCGGTTTTGAGACCAAGTTTTTTTCGGATATTTTCCGGAATAACCACCTGGCCTTTTGATGACATTTTTGTTGTTTCTATCATTGACATGATATTTTTCTCCTTATATTCTTACCAGTAAGATTATAAGGATATTATTGAAAAGTGTCAATAGAAATCAAGCATGCTAACATTCAGCATATCCAGTGTAGCGATGGTTGGGCACCCTGGGAGTGGAGTTGCATCTGGTTCATGCTTTTGTTAGCACTGTTGCTTAAATGAATACGAGTTCTTCGATTTTATCTATATCAATTTTTCGCTGTGCTCGCCATAAATCGAATTGATTTTGCATGATGAGCCAGCTTTCCGGAGTTCTTCCCAACGTTTTGGAAAGACGCAAAGCCATCTCGGAACTGATATCGCTCTGCCCTTTAATAAGACGACTTAACGTTGACGGTGACACTTGCAGCTTTTCTGCCACTTGTCTGATACTCAAATTATAGGGCTCAAGATAGATTTCCCGAATAAATTCCCCGGGATGTGGCGGATTATGCATTTTCATTAATGATAGTCCTCATAATTTACAATGTACACATCACCTTCACTAAATTTGAAAGTGATACGCCAATTTTTACTGACATCTATGGCCCGGATATCCACCTTCTTTCCCTTCAGTTTATGTAGGCGGAATCCGGGTAGATCTAAATCTTCAAGAATCGTAGCCGTCTGCAATGCTGTTAGTCTCATTCGAATCTTTTTTTCATGGGCGGCCTGGATACCTGATGTATTTCCTGTCTCGAAATACCGCTGTAATCCTTTATGCTTGAATGATTTGATCATACTTGAATATACAATCTTGTTGCGCAACATGCAACGATTATTT
>WJMF01000035.1 GCA_014728085.1 Candidatus Zhuqueibacterota bacterium | reverse complement strand
TATTGTTCTTTTTTGTCACACAGGTGCGTCGCACTGATGTCACCGGTGGGTCGCACCTTTTGCCCAAAATATCCTTGCACAAAATTCTCAAAATGGTTATACTAGACAGAGCTGTAAAGTGAATGCCAACCGGGGTGTGTTGTGAAAAGAGGATTTTTCGTTTTTATTTCTTTACTTATATTGCCCGCCTCGTTTGCTCAGCAAGCCAAATTGCACCTTATAGGGGAACCCAGGCCTTCATCCACAGACATCGTTGCGGTTAAGGATGATAAAAGCGGACAGTTTTGTTCTGCTGTGCAAATTATCACCGATCTTACCGGTTTCGGCTACTCATCAGAGCTGGGTGTGGTTAAAGTGGATTTTAGCAAACCCGGCCGTGATATGGTTTTTTTATTACCGGATGACCGGTTTTTGGAAATTTACCACCCTGACTATGAACCGAAAAAACTCATCTTTTCAGAGCTGGGTATCCAGCTCGAGCCCAGGCAAACCTGGCTTGTAAAGATTAGCGGCGATGCCGCCTCGGCCGAGGGCATCGCAGTCGTTATCAATGCCAATGTCGACAGCGTCTCGTTAATGGTTGATGGTGAACAAAAGGGGGTCGTCAATGGCGGGGCGCTGATGTTGAATGAAGGCAATCATGAAATTCGTTTACAGAAAACAGAATATGAGACCCTGGTTGATACCCTGTCGGTTGATGCCGAACAAAAACCGGTGAAATATAATTTGGTTCGCAAACTCGTGTTTGTGTCTGTTAAGGGCGGCTCTTTTGCGATGGGTAATAACAACAGTCAAAGAGAAAATGAAAAGCCGCAACACGAGGTCAAACTGAACGAGTTTTATGTCAGCAAAACCGAAGTAACCAATGCCCAGTTTTGCCGCTTTCTCAATGAAAAGGGTAATCAGGAGGTCGATGGCGTTCCCTGGGTCGACTGGCAGGTCCGTTATCAGATCGAAGAGGTACTGAACCCTGATCTCTTTACCGATCAACCCCGGGGTGACGTTATCGTCAAAAACAAGATTCGGAAAGAGGGAGATCGTTTTGTCGTTGCCAAAGGATTCGAAAATCATCCCGTCAGTCCGGTAAGCTGGCATGGCGCCAATGCCTTTTGTCAATGGATTGGCGGCAGGTTGCCCACCGAAGCCGAATGGGAATATACCGCACGCGGCGGACATATGAGCGAGGGATTTGTCTATGCCGGCAGCGATGTACTTGATGCGGTTGCCTGGCATTCGGGTAATTCTCTCAATCAGTCGCGGCCTGTTGCCGTCAAACGGGCCAATGAGCTGGGCATCCATGACATGAGCGGTAACGTCTGCGAGTGGTGCTTTGACTGGTATGGTGAAACCTATTACCGACACAGTCCGAATAAAAATCCGACAGGTCCTGCAACCGGGAAATATCGCGTCTTGCGCGGCGGTTGCTGGGGATTCGATGCATTCCTGTGCCGAACAACCTGTCGATTTAGTTATTATGAGATCCTTGACATGTTAAACAGAGGCATACGCGTGGTACGGGATAAACCATAACGATATTATCAGCATGTCTTGACCCAGGGCCTGTATCAAAGGGGTTACTAAAAAAAAATGATAATCCAACGATATCAAATACTGTGCAAGAATGTGAGTTATAACTTGTTCAAGACTAATTAAAACCGCCGAGATCGCTAAGGAACGCTGAGAAAAACAGAATTATTTGAAGATGTGAAACGGAAAACAAAATGTCATAAATTACTAATAATTAGTTGTTTATAAATTTGCTGTATTTATTGTTTCGATTTTACTCTGATAAAAACTTTTCTCTAAATCAAATCAAGTAATGACAAAGTCTCAGCGATCCCTTTGCGGTTTTGTATAGTTAAGAGACCTCTAAAAATTAGTACTATAAATACTTTTGATACAGCCCCTGGTAAAAGTAGGTAGTAACTGTTGTGATTTTATCCGGATAAAAATCTCTCTCTACATCATGTCAACTAATGAAATAAATAAATTCTCAGTGATATCTACGCGGTCTCTGCGGTTTTTAATCGGTAAGAAACCAAAAAATAATATTATTACTATTTTGGATACATCCCAGTGATACAATGAGGAATGATGAAACGATTGGTTCAAATATTTACCGGGCTAATTTTTTTTACTCTTCCCCTGGCGGCGCAGCTGTCACAGCTGCATGTTACCGGCGAGGCGGAAAAAATGATGACGACAATCCCGAAGGTACGCGATATCAACGGCAGGCTCTGCGCCGCAATAGAGGTTGTTGTTGAGATGGAGGGTTTTACCTACGATTCCTACAACGGCGTGGTGAAACTGATCGACCGGCGCGGCAAAGACCTGGTCTTCTTGCAGCCGGACGAACGCGTGTTGCAGATTTATCACAGCGGCTATCAGCCCCTGAAAATCATTCTGTCCGAAATCGGTATCCATCTGCAGAGCGGAAATGGCTGGCGCATTCATCTGACCGCTGAAAAAAAGATCAACCAGATTCCGGTTGTCCTCGATATTTTCCCGGACAGCGTCTCTGTAAGCATGGATGAAACCGATTACGGCCAGGGGAAGGTTTTCATGCTCAATCGTGGAGTTTATGCTATCCATTTGACAAAAACGGGATATGCATCGCTGAATGATTCAATCGTCATCGACAGGGAGCACGATCAATTCTCTTTTGTTCTGGTACCGGAAACGAATATGGTATTAATCGAGGGAGGGGCATTTCAAATGGGACAACCAGATCCCGATATATTCAAAACTGGTTTTTCAGCTGATGAACAACCCGTTCACCGCGTGGTTGTGGATGATTTTTACCTGTCAAAATACGAAATTACCTATCAATTTTGGGAGGCGTTTTGTCTGGATACCAATCGCTTGATGCCGGATAAACCGAGCAGTGAAGCGGAGGAATATCCGGTGGAATACATGACGTGGTACGATGCCATCGAATTTTGCAACTGGCTCAGCCGCAAACATGGGTTTGATCCGTATTATACAATTGATAAGAACCGCAGAGATGTTAATAATCAGGCTGATAAGGATCCGCTTAAATGGACCATAAGCTGTAATCCAGGAGCAAACGGATACCGTCTGCCCACCGAAGCCGAGTGGGAGTATGCCGCACGGGGCGGGAATTTAAGCAAGGGATATAAATACAGCGGCAGCGACAGTGCCAATGCAGTCGCCTGGTTTGGGTCGCATATGGTCTGTTATCCGGTCGGCACCAAACAGCCCAATGAACTCGAATGTTATGACATGAGCGGTAATGTCTGGGAATGGTGTTGGGATTGGTATGGAGAGACATACTATAGCCGCAGTCCGGTCAATAATCCCTCTGGTCCGAAATCGGGGCAATATCGGGTGATGCGCAGTGGCGAATGCAGCCTCTCGGAACGATTCAGCCGGACGACGCATCGTCATTATGGACTGCCGACCTCAAAAACGGGATTGCGGCTTGCTCGTCATAAACCATAAAAGGCAATAGATTAGGATTGATTTTTATTCAGTATCATCAATTTTTTCCACCAGGAGTGCAGCGCTTTTATACGCTGCAGATGTAAATACACTTTAAAAGAGATAAATATCATAAAAATTTTATCAAAAATCAGATATAGAATTTGAAATTTTTGTTCATTGCGGGAATCACGAGGCAGCCCATAAAGGGGCTGCAATCCAGGAGGGAGGTATTTATAGTGTATCGACAAATCGGTTTGATTCTCATTCTGTTCGCTTTATCAGTCTGTGCCCAATCCATTAATCGGTCTGAAATCATCAATTCCGGTAATTATTATTACGGCAGGGGTGTTTCTCAAAATTTCACGGAGGCCAAAGACAGAGCCCTCGAAGAGCTGACCAGCCAGATCGCCATACACGTCGCCAGTTCGTTCAAACAGGTGGTGAGGGAAACGGATGACCAGCTCACCGATAATGTTGAATCCATACTCAAGACACACTCTGCCGCGACGCTGCGCAATGTCGAGACGGATGATAAATCTCTGCCGGATGGACGGATTGACGTATTTTGTTATTTGAAAAAATCCGAAGTTGAAAATATCTGGAACGAGCGCCGGCAGCTGATCGCCGAAATGGCAAGAAAGGCGGAACAATATGCCCGGGACCACAATATCGCCCATGCTCTGAAATTCTGTTATTTTTCCGCCATATTGCTAAATTCTTTGCCGGATGAAAATGTTATTTATAACGGGAAAAACTATACCACCGAAATTCCGGAAAGAATCAATGCCATTATCGATCATATACATTTTTCATTTGTGTGTGACAAAAAAGTGGCTGAAAAAGAGCGGCAGGTGACCTTGCGAGTTACACATCGCGGCGCTCCGGTAACCCTGATCGATTTTTTCTTCTGGGATGGTACAAATCAGGTTTCCGTACAAGGCCGCGACGGCCTGGCAACCTTTCATCTGCTCGGTGCCAGCGTTAAATTCAATGAGTTGAAGGTGTTCATTAAAACCAGCTATTATGAAAACCGGAGCGAGATCAAAGTGGTTCAAACCTTGTGGGACGTGGTACAAAAACCTTCCTTTTCTACCCGCAAGATCGTTAAACTCACTTCACAGCAACCACGACTCGAACAGGTACAACGCGCTTTGCAGAAAAAGACATATAATTTCAACGTCAGGTATGAAGAGGATATTCCGGTTGCCGACAAAATGGTACGCGAGGCCGGCCGGTTTATGAGCGTTTTACAATCGGGACATACCGACAGCATAAAAAATCATTATGGATCAGATCCTTTTCTCTGCAAAAAAATTATTGATTACGTTAAACATAATCATCCCAAACCTTTGGAAAGAAATATCCGGGCAGAATTCAATCCAACCGGTGATGGCTATGAATTACGCCGTATTCGGGTTTTGCATACCTATCCCAGCATTCATCAGCAGAGCACCGAATACCTGGTGCTCGATTTTAACCGCAAGGGGATATTGCAGGATGTCAACACCTGTATTACGGAACAACTCTATGATCGGTTTGTCAAACAGGCTGAATATGGCAATGACTGGGGAAATCGTCAGCAAATCATCAAATTCCTGGAAAAATATCGCAGCGCCTATCTGACCCGGGATATCAAAACCGTTGATATGATGTTTGCTGAAGATGCGATTATCATCATCGGGCGTAAACTGGAGACGAAAAAATTACCGGACGGGATGGTCAACTATCAGCCGCTTGGCAAACAACCGGAATATGATTATATCAAACGCACCAAAAAAGAATATTTAAAGCGCCAGCAAGGCGTTTTTCAAACCATGCAGGATATTTTTCTCGATTTCAGCTCATTTAATATCATCCGCAAAAACAACCAGCCCAGCATCTATGGCGTTGAGATGAGACAGACGTACCGCTCGACAACTTATGGTGATGAAGGGTATTTGTTTTTGCTTATCGATTTCGAACCGGATACACTGGCGGAAAATCCTCTGATCTATGTCCGGGCCTGGCAGCCCAACGCCTGGAACCCTGAAGAGATTATCAAGACCAGTGACTTTATTGTCCATAAATAATTAACAAAATTTAGCCTGAACGGGTATTTATTGAACAAAATCATTAAAATAGGCTAAATTTTTAAAATAATTGTTGACAGAATAGCATTTATTTTGTATACTGTCAGGACATTAAACGGGAAAAGTATGATTCTGTTTTATAAAAATATGATTCAAAACTGGTGGTGGCCTGCAGCATTTGATGCAATGTAGCCACCTGGATAGAAACGAATAGAAAATACTGACGCCGTGGATGCATTGCATTCACGGCGTTTTCATTTTTTAAGCGCTGTGGTTTTTACTGCGGCGCTTTTTTTTTATCGTTCATATTCGACTGGCAGAACCCGCCTATGATTCAAAACGGTTAGATTTTTATCAACCGGCAGAAAAGTTGCCTGACAGGACAACGATGAGAGGAACTTTATTTTGAAAAAAAGTACATTTGATCAGTTTAAAAAGCTCTATTCCTTGCCGCTTGTACCGGTAACGGCTGAATTTCTGGGCGATATGGATACGCCGGTATCCACGTTTATCAAGCTGATGCGGGGTCCGCATCGTTTTTTGCTGGAAAGCGTTGAAAAAGGGACTCAAAGAGGCCGTTACTCGATTCTGGGAGATACTGCGCTTTACCAAATTCTGGTTAAAAATGGCCATCTGCGCATCATTGATGATCAGGATCAGGTCACGGAATACAACGACGGCGATCCTTTTTTGTATCTTAAAACGTTTTACCAGCGCTTTATACACCCGACGCTCAATCATATTCCCTTTATTAACGGTGGCCTGTTTGGTTATCTTGGCTATGATTGTGTCCGGTATATCGAAAAATTACCGGATCAAAGCAGAGACGATACCCGTCTGGCCGATATTCATCTCTTTGTGCCGCAGCGAATTGTTGTTTTCGATAACCTGCTCAATACGATCAGCCTGATTGTCTTTGTCAAACCGGCGCAATCTTCCAAGTCTGAATATGCGGCCGCGGTGCGGATGTTACAGAACATGCAAAAGTGCATCCTGGCTGCCTCCCTCTTTAAGACGGAACCACCAGTCAGTGCCAAAAAAATATCGGTTACCAGCAATGTTTCCAAAGCACAATTTCAGGATTTGGTCGTCAAAGCCAAAGAGTATATTAAACGTGGCGATGTCTTTCAGGTGGTGTTGTCACAGCGCTTACGGGTGACCAGCCAGGCCAGGCCTTTTGATATTTATCGCGGTTTGCGGGTTGTCAATCCATCTCCTTATATGTTTTATATGGAAATGGGCCGGACCAGCCTGCTGGGATCCTCTCCCGAGACCCTGGTCAAACTCGATCAGGGCAACGTTAAGGTCAAACCCATTGCCGGCACCTGCAAACGCGGGGAAACGGAACAGCAAGACCGGGAGTTGATCGAGGCGTTGCTGCGAGATCCCAAAGAACGGGCGGAACATACTATGCTGGTCGATCTCGGTCGCAATGATGTGGGACGCATTTGTAAATACGGCAGCGTCCGGGTAGAGGACCTGATGAGCATTGAAAAGTATTCTCATGTGATTCATATCGTTTCGAGCGTAGAGGGAAAATTGAACGAAAACATGGATTCAATTGACGTTTTTAAAGCCTGTTTTCCGGCCGGGACTGTTTCCGGTGCCCCCAAAGTCAGAGCCATGGAAATTATCGATCATCTGGAACCGAATCGCAGATCCATCTATGCCGGTGCTGTGGGTTATTTTTCTTTCAATGGTGACATGGACGTCTGTATTGCCATACGCACGATTTACATCCATAACGGAAACATCTATTTACAAGCGGGTGCCGGGATTGTTGCGGATTCGGTTCCGGAACGGGAATACCGGGAAACCTATAACAAAGCCATGGGTCTGCTCAAAGCGGTGGAATACGCCCAGGGAGGACTGGTATGATTCTGGTGATCGATAATTATGATTCCTTTACTTACAACCTGGTTCAGTATGTCGGAGAGATGGGATATAAGATAACCGTGGTTCGCAATGATGCCGAACAAATCAAAGAATTGCAGGAGATGAATCCCGATAAAATGATTATTTCACCGGGGCCCGGCTATCCTGCTGAAGCGGGATTGACCCTTGAGATCATTAAAGCATTTGCCGGAAAAATTCCGATTCTCGGTGTTTGTTTGGGCATGCAATCGATTGGTCAGGTTTTTGGCGCCGCCATTGTGCCGGCCGCGGAGCTTGTGCATGGCAAAAACGCCTCCATCGAACACGACAGCAAAACGATCTTTCATAACATTCCCAACCCATTTCAGGGTGGTCGTTATCATTCCCTGGTGGTTGCCGCTGATTCGATGCCCTCATGTTTACAGATATCGGCCCAAAGCCGGGATGGTGAAGTTATGGCTATACGTCATAACCATTTTCCTGTTGAAGGGGTGCAATTTCATCCGGAATCCATTCTGACGGAACCCGGATATCAAATTCTCAAAAATTTTATGTCTATATAAGGGAGAAAAACAATGATACCGGAAATTCTTACCTCCGTATCCGAAGGCCGGCATTTGCAGCAACAACAGGCCCGCGATGTCATGTCCGCGATCATGCAGGGACACTGGACAAGTACCCAGACCGCAGCTCTGTTAATGGCCTTGAAGATGAAAGGTGAAACCGTTTCAGAAATTACCGGTTTTGTCGAGGCGATGCGCGACTATGCCGAGAAAATCAATGGACCAGCGGGAATGATTGATACATGCGGAACGGGAGGGGACGGGCGTCATACCTTTAATATCTCCACAGCAGCCGCCCTGGTGGCAGCAGCCGCTGGTGTCGCTGTGGCAAAACATGGCAACCGCTCCGTATCCAGTCGCAGCGGCAGTGCCGATATACTGCAGGCCCTGGGCGTAAAGATCGACCTTACACCGCAGCAAGCTGAACGTTGTCTCAATCAAATCGGCATCGCTTTTTTGTTTGCTCCGCTTTTTCACCGCTCGATGAAGCACGCGGTGGTGCCGCGAAAAGAGATGGGTATCAGAACCGTGTTTAATATTTTGGGTCCCATGTCTAACCCCGCCGGAGCACGGAGGCAGCTGGTCGGGGCCTTTAACCGTGCAGTGACGGAAAAAATGATCAAAGTATTAAAAGCAACCGGTAGTGAACACGTTATGGTGGTACACAGCGATGACGGATTGGATGAAATCAGCATCAGTCACAGAACCCATGTCACTGAATTGAAAGACAATGAGATTCACTCTTATTCATTACACCCTGCGGATGTGGGTTGCAAAGCCTATCCAAAAGATTCGGTTTATGGCGGAACGCCGCAAGATAATGCCGATATTATGAAGCATGTCCTGACCGGGCAAGATAGCGGTTATAGCGAAGTCACGGCCATGAACGGTGGCGCAGCCATTTACGTTGCCGGGAAAACGGCCACTCTGAAAGATGGCGTACAATACGCCCGCGAACTTTTAAAAAATGGTGGCGCAAAGCGCAAATTGGATGAATTGGTGGAGATAACGCGCTCGATTTCCCAGAGGAGAAACAGTAATGCACTCAATTCTCAATACCATCGTCGAATCGGTTTATAATAATAATTCGACCAATAAATCAAAAATTTCGCCGGCACTTATGCGTCAACGGGCTGAACAGTGCCTTGAAAATCACGGTCAACGTTTCGAGTCAGCATTAAATAAAAGCGGCATCGCCATTATTGCAGAAGTCAAAAAAGCGTCTCCGAGCAAGGGTGTGCTCTGTGCGGATTTTAATCCGGTGAAAATCGCCTGCGACTATCATCATGCAGGTGCGGATGCCATTTCTGTATTAACGGAATCGCAATTTTTTCAGGGGCATCCGGCGTATTTGCAGCAAATTAGCCGCCGGCTTTCAACACCGCTGTTGTGCAAGGACTTTATTATTGATATCTATCAAATCGATCAGGCGGCTGTTTATGGTGCCAGTGCAGTTCTGTTGATTGCAGCCCTTTTGGATGACGGCCAATTACACGCTTATCTCGAACGTTGCAGCCGGTTGCAGCTGGCAGCGGTGGTGGAGGTGCACAATGAAGAGGAGCTGCAACAGGCACTCGATTCGCCCGCCAGGATCATCGGTATCAACAATCGTGATCTGAGTACTTTTGAGGTCTCTTTGCAGACCAGCCTGGAGCTGGTGTCCTCGATTCCGGCATCACGAATCCGTATCAGTGAGAGTGGTATTCTGGATTTTAATGACGTACAGCGCCTTGCAGGAGCCGGATTCGATGCCGTCCTGGTAGGCGAATCCTTAATGCGTCAGCCGGATCACCACAAGGCTCTGCAGAAATTGAGGGGTGTGGAATGTGGCTGAAACTGTGCGGATGTACCAACAGCGATGATGCAAGAGCAATCGCCGGCAGCGGCGCCGATGCGGTTGGATTTGTTTTTGCTCCCGGTCCCAGGCGGGTCAGTGCAGAGGCTGCACAACATCTGGCCCGAATCTGCAAAAATCTGGTCCGGATCGGTGTGTTTGTGGATGAAGATATTGAGACCGTTAACGATATCCGCAGCACCTGTAAACTGGATGCCGTACAATTGCATGGTAGTGAATCTCCGCAGTATTGCCGCCGGCTTGGCGGAACCCTGATCAAGGCTTTTCGGTTGCGCGATTCTGCGGAATTGCAACAGATGCAGCACTATCCTATGGTATGGAAGTTTTTGATCGATGCTTTTGTGCCTGGCAGAAGAGGCGGAACCGGTAAACGCATTGGCGATGATCTGCTGATTCGGGTATCCAATCCGGATAATGTTATTGTTGCCGGTGGGGTAAACAAAGATAATTTGCGGCACATTTTAGGCCTGATTCAACCTTTTGGGCTGGATGTGAGTTCGGGGGTGGAAAAATCACCCGGATTAAAGGACAAAGTAAAAATTAACCAACTCATTACGACAATCAGGGAATAATCAGCATGCGAAAAAAAGGATATTTTGGTGCGTTTGGCGGTCAATATGTACCTGAACTGTTGATGCCGGCGCTAGGCGAACTGGAAACTGCATTTGAAGAGAGTAAAAAGGATGCTTCGTTCAAGGCACAACTCGATGCATATTATCGCGATTATTCGGGGCGTCCGACATCTCTTTATTATGCCGAAAATCTCAGCCGTTATGCCGGCGGAGCAAGACTCTATTTTAAACGCGAGGATTTGAACCATACCGGTTCGCACAAGCTCAACAACTGTCTCGGCCAGGCCTTGCTCGCCAGGCGAATGGGAAAAACCCGCATTATTGCTGAAACCGGTGCCGGTCAACACGGTGTGGCCACGGCAACCGTTTGTGCCCTGTTTCGAATGCGATGCCGCGTTTACATGGGAAAAACGGACATGCAACGACAGGCGTTAAATGTTTTTCGCATGCAGGTGATGGGCGCACAAGTGGTACCGGTCACCTCGGGCAGCCAGACGTTAAAAGATGCTATTAATGAAGCCATGCGGGACTGGATTGCCAATGTTAAGAGCAGCCATTATATCATTGGTTCTGTGGTCGGACCACATCCTTTTCCGACCATTGTACGCAGCTTTCAATCCATTATCGGCCGGGAGGCCAGGGAGCAGTTCAGGGATCGTCAACTGCAGCAACCGGATGCCATCGTTGCCTGTGTCGGCGGTGGCAGCAATGCCATCGGTATTTTTTATCCCTTTCTCGATACAGCGGTGAAACTCTATGGCGTGGAAGCGGGTGGCTATGGGGAAGAGATCAGTGAACACGCCGCTTCTATCAGCCGCGGCGAGATCGGCGTATTTCATGGTAAAAAAAGTTATTTTTTACAGGACAGCGAGGGACAAATCGCCCCGGCTCACTCTATTTCCGCCGGTCTTGATTATCCGGGCGTAGGCCCGGAACACGCCTTTTTAAAAGCCAGTAACCGGGCCAGCTATGTGACCGCTAGCGATGAAGAAGCGATCGATGCCGTGAAAATAATGGCGCGCTATGAGGGCATTATCCCGGCTCTGGAAAGCGCGCATGCTGTGGCATTTGCCCTGAAACTGGCTGCTGAACTGCCGGCGGACAAGAGTATACTGGTCAATTTATCCGGCCGCGGCGACAAGGATGTCAATACACTCATGCAAACCGAAAAGGAGCCGGAACATGACGCGGTTACAGAAAAAGTTGTCGGATCATAAATCTCTGATCGTTTTTATCACCGCAGGTGACCCGGACATGGAAACCACCCTGCAGATCATGAAAAATATGGCAGAAGAAAAAGTGGATTGTATCGAGCTGGGCATGCCCTTTTCCGATCCTATTGCTGACGGAGCGGTGATCCAGCGCTCTACCAGCCGGGCGCTAAAACAGAATATACGGCTTGAAGATATCTTCGGGCTGGCAAGTCGCTTTCGGCAACAATATGACACCCCTGTAGTCTTGATGGGCTATCTCAACCCGATACTGCATATGGAAAGCGAACGATTCATTCTTCGCGCCAAAGCGGCCGGTGTCGACGGACTCGTTATTGCCGACCTTCCCTTTGAAGAGGGAGAAGAGATGGAAACGCTTTGTAAAAAACACGACATGGCACTGATTTATCTTTTGGCGCCCGAGCTCTCGACCCAGCGCACTGCTGCGATTGTTAAAGCGTCTACCGGCTTTATCTATTGCATTGCCCAATATGGCACAACCGGGTCTGAATCCCGTTCTCCTGCAAGTTTGCAATCTGTTGTTGAATCCATACGCCTCTATACGGATAAACCGGTTATGGTCGGATTTGGAGTTTCATCAGAAGAAAAAGCCAGGCAAATCTGCGAATATGCCGATGGGGTCGTTATCGGCAGCTGGTTGATCCGGGAACTGGAACGGGCAACGGACAAGCCCGCATGTGCGCGCGATTTTGTCCGCAACCTGAAAAAAGCAATGTCGATACAGGTTTGAAACTATTTGTTTCTCCTCATCGAATCAGGAGGAATTTTTTTGTGGCGGAAAATTTGCCACTCCGAATGGTGTAAAAATAGACTCCACTGACCAACTGTTTTGCATCAAACCGCGCGGTATGGCTTCCTCTATCCTTGATTTGTGCAACCAGGGTGGTGATCTCTCTACCAAGCAGGTCAGAGATAACAAGCTCGACGAATCCCCTTTCAGCAATCGTATAGGGTATGGTTGTCATCGCATTAAAGGGATTGGGATAATTTTGTGCCAGCTCGTATACAGTCGCCTTTGGCGGTGCTTCCTGCTGTAGATCGGTTGATGCAGGGATACTGCCGATGTAGACATCCCTGGTCCCTGTCTCTACATTTTTGCCATCATCTTTCATCTCTGTGAGCAGGTATTTTAGTTCGGGTCGATAGTTATCGATGACGTAACAGCGCGCTATCCGTGCCGGTGCCTTGATTTTGTTCTCCAGCTCCCAGCTTTTGCCTCCGTTGAGGGACTTGAATACATAAATGGTTTCGCCGGCGGTACGAAAGGTTCTAAAGGCATTGGAACCGATTTTTTCAATGTCGCGCGGATCGTTTTCTCTGGTATAGATGGCTGATATTCCCCATTCCATATCCTTGCGATAGGCGCATTTGAATCCTTCGTGACGATAGATGACCACAGGATCGCCGTTATCGCAAAAGTGAACCGATACCTGATGGCCGACGTTTTCTCCCTGAGGCGGACTGCCGGTATCGACGATTTTGCAGTTGTTTTCCGCTTCAGCATCATTTATATCCATTCCGAGATCATTGCCTTTAATATCGTATAAATGTTCATTCGAGAGGTCCATAAAAGCATAATAGACATTTCTGCGATAGGCACCGTGATCATGTCCGGAGGGCCCGCCGCCGGAAACGGTCCATGCCAGGTGAATTCGTTCGCTGATGCCATCGCTTGCCGGCTGATAGCTGACTTTGCCGGTATAGACTTCGCAAAGATTGTCCGGGCGCGGATAATTGTCAAGGATGATAAACGCCGGACTCCAGGTTTCACCGTGGTCTGATGATTTGACAAAAGCCAGGGGTCTGTAATCGGTTGGGTAATCTGAATAGGGATGGGCGTTTTTCATGGTGATTCGATAAAAGCAATAAATAGTGCCGTCCGTGGTGATAACGGGAGCGGGGTAAGTGGCGCCCTGCGCTTCGGTCAGATCGCGATCATTCCAGGTTCCCTCGATAGACGCCGGTGCCGGTGAGGTGGTTATTCGCATAACGCTGTTATGACAGCCGTAAAAGAGGATCAATTTACCGTTTTTCGCCTGGATCATGGCCGGATAATTATGCGAGTCGGCAAAAGGGGAGATGCCGGCGATTTTGGCGTCGCTCCAGGTAAAAGTGCTGTGATCATAGCTCATCACAACAGGACAGCTATAAGGCCCCATCCAGCTCAAAAAAGTTTTGTTAACGGTTTTGTCATAAAAGCCAACAGAAACCGGCCGCCGGTCGGTATGTATACCGGTATCGCGGCTGATTCTGTTGATTGATATCTGTTGCGCTGAACAGAGTTTGATCAAAAGCAAAAATCCGGTTATGAATACTGAACAATATCGATAGGATAGCATATTACTCTCTTTTAATCACCATGAGTGTCATGTCATCGAATTGGGGTTGCTTTCCGCTGAATTCATTTATATTGTCGATGACCTGGTCGACAAGGTCGCGGGCGCTTTTATCTTTCAAACGGATAGCCAGTTCGCCGAGTCTTTCTTCCCCATACTCTTCGTCGTTCTCGTTTAGGGATTCGGTGATACCATCGGAGTAGATGATCAATAGGTCACCGGGATTTATTGTTATTTCATCTTCCGAATAGTTAAAATTTTCCAGCATACTCAAGACCACACCTGCTGTTTTCAGCTCGTTTTTTTTTCCGCTGCTGCGGACCAGCAATGGACGATTATGCCCCGCATTCGAGTAGCAAATATTGTGAGTTTTTGTATTGAGAACAGCATAAAAAAGGGTGGCAAATTTATTGGCTTCGGTATTTTGATAGAGAACGAAATTGGTCCGGTTGAGGCATTCACATGGCTGTGGCAATAAAAACGCTTCTGTTCTGATCGTGGCCTGCAGATTTGCCATG
>WJMF01000180.1 GCA_014728085.1 Candidatus Zhuqueibacterota bacterium | reverse complement strand
TTTTTGGTGGAAAAGGGCATCAACGGCTGATCCCCGGGCCGGATTTTGGCACTGTCCGCATCTATCATATCGATGCGATGCACCGGAACCGACCGGTTACCGTCAGCAATATCTCCGAGTTTTGCGGGCTCTATCTGGGCGACGAGAGGAGTAATGACAATGCATAAAAGCGACAAGATCCAGATTCTTTTCATAGCATCTTCCAGTTAGACTTTGAATTCTTTGGGATCGAAGACGAGTCTGCGTCCGGCTTGAACCGCATCATTTACTTTTAGAACCGCAACCGCAGTTTCATAACCGTGGTCGTGGTCACAATTAAGCGTTTCCAGACCGCGTATACTGTTAAAGAAATTTTGCAAATGCGGTTTATGATAAGGATCATTAAAGACCACCGGCAACTCATGCTCCGGCGGTGCGATCGTTTCGCGAACATCCAGTACGGCGGTGGAGGCGGTAAGGTCTGCCGGTTCCGGTGCAACGAGATATCCCATTTCCACCCATTTTTCCCATGAGGGCGACGAGGGTTCGCGGTACATCCCTCCCCTGCCGGCAGATTCCGATATGTGCAGAGTGCCTTCATCTCCCAAAAAGTTTTCAAAATATCCTTCACTGCTATTTGTCGTCAGAGTTTGGTAATAGGCCCGAATAGCTCCAGCCGGGGTTTTATATTCGTAGATGGCCATCACGGTGTCATACCATTCGTGGGTTGCTTTATCATAATAATCGGTACCCCCGCTGGCCATAACCGCATGTGGAAGTCCCTGTACAAACCAGTTAAAGATATCTATCTGATGTGATCCCAGATCGACGATAGGTCCTCCACCCAATCCTTTAAACCAGCGCCAGTTGCGGAACTGGTGCATGGATTGAAAACCATAGCGTCTCAGAACGGCCGGGGGAATGGCATATTTCCGCGGCCAGCCGAGATCGGGTTGAACTGAACGATTCCATTGTCCGTTTATGCTGGTAAGCTTGCCCAATATTTGCGCTTCTTTGATCAGTTTATGATAACAGTGCAAATATCTCGGGTTGCTGCGCCGCTGGTGGCCGATCTGCAAGAGTTTGCCGGTCTTTCTGGCGGTTTTGACCATACGCCTGGCTTGTTCGAGCGTGTTGGACATCTCTTTTTCACAATATACATGCAGGCCGGATTCGAGACAGCCGACAGTATGATCGGCATGCCAAAAGTCAGGCGTTGCGATGAGAACCCCATCCAGATTCTTTTCCCTGGCCAGCATATCGCGGTAATCGAGATAGGGGGTGACGTCGTGACCGTATTTTTGCAAAATGCGGGTTGCGCGGCGCTGATTATAGGCTTCCCAGATATCACATACAGCGGCAAAGCGTATGTCCTTGATTTTCAGACAAGCGTTCATAAGGACCTGCCCTTGTGAACCCGCACCCAGCAGAGCGATGCGTAACTCGTCCGAATTGTTTAGCTGAGCGTGACCCCGATGTACATAGGGCGCCAGCACACCGGCGGTCGTTGCTGCTGCTGCGGTTTTAATAAAGTCGCGTCTTTTGATTTTCCCGGATAACATTTCTTTTTTCATAATGCAAGTCCATTTGTTCTGTGCTGATATTTTTAAATATCTCCGCTTTGTGCCGGTATGGTAAACGAAATCATTGACACGGAGATTTTATAATAAAACTCGATGATATCAAGTGTCTACAGAGACCAGCCATCCCGGTAAGGCATATGCATAAATTCATTGGCCTCCGGCAAATTGGTAATTTCACCTTTTTCGCCGTCATACTGCAGTGCCTTATAATGTTCTTTGCTGCGCACAGCAATGTTTCCGAGCAGCATGGTTTCGGTCAGAGGTCCGGAGTAATCGAAATTGGTCGTTGCCAGACCGGGTTTTCCTTCTTTACAGGCTTTGATCCACTCTTCATGGATACCGGGAGAGCGTTTGAGTGTTTTTTCAGGACGGTTGTAGGCTTTCATAAAGGTTTCAGGGATCAGACGCGGTCCACGGCCGTAGGTACCGCACATCAGTTTTCCTTTGGTACCGACAAAGAGCAATCCGCCGCCGCCATCACCCATCCGGCGTCCCGGTTCGAGCTCTGCGGGGCGCGGCGGTGTCAGGCCGCCGTCATACCAGGTAAGGGTAACCGGTGGCATATTTTCCCGCGCTGCGAATTCGTAGGTGATGATCTCAGCCATTGGCGGAGAATCCCTGGTAAATTCCGTAGAGGAAGCATGGATGCTGACAGGATATTTCAGTTTCAAAGGCCAGTATGCATGATCGATCAAATGCGCACCCATATCGCCAAGAGCACCTGTCCCAAAGTCCCACCAACCACGCCAGCTAAACGGAACATAAGTGGGATGATAGGGGCGCCATGCGGCCGGCCCCAGCCACAGATTCCAGTCCAATGACGCCGGCACAGAGGGAACCTCTTCCGGAGAAGTCAGATTTTGCGGCCATATCGGTCGATTGGTCCAGATATGTACCTCTTTAACATCACCGATAGCGCCGTCCCAAATCCATTCACAGATGAGGCGTCCGCCCTCGCCGGCATGGCCCTGATTCCCCATTTGGGTTACCACGCCGGCCTTCCCGGCTGCACTGGCCAGTTCCCGCGCTTCCTGCACGGTGTGGGTTAATGGTTTCTGGACAAAGACATGCTTGCCCATTTGAATGGCCGTCATTGCAATGACGGCGTGTGTATGATCCGGGGTCGAAACGGTAATTGCTTCTATCTCCTTTTCCTTCTCCAACATCCTGCGAAAATCTTTATAGCGTTTTGCCCTGGGATAAAGGGTATAGGCATTTTTTTCCTCTTCGCCACGTAATTCAGAAGCTTGTCGTTCATCCACATCACATAGAGCAATCACATTTTCAGTGCCCATTTTTTCGCTATCGCTGAATCCCTTACCACCGATACCAACACAAGCTACATTCAACTTGTCACTTGGTGCAGTTTCTCCCGGCCCCCCCAAGACATGTCTCGGAACGATTGATATCGTGGCAGCCGTGGCAGCAAATCCGCCCATAAATTTACGTCTGGACATGTTGCCCCTTTTTTCTGATAAAGAATCCATAAGCTCTTCCTCTTTTTTTACCCAATATCCATTACTTTTCGACAATTGACGAGCATAAACAAAAAGTCAATAATGGTGCAGCGGACCCATTTAATGGCCCAATAAAATCAAGCAGAAACAATGGATATAATGATTCATAATCCATACAGTCGAAGCAATGTGCGAATACCGATTCTATAATTTTATAAAATATTTCCAATTATTTCAAGGCTTTTTTCCATCATCGCAGACCTCTAGTTTTCCACCAGGTCGGCAGCGGCTTTACGAATATCTTTATGGTCGATATGTGTTAAAATTTGCCGGCAGGCTGATTCCACCTGATCGGGGTAATCGCTCTGTAATTTTTCAGCAAGCTGAACAACTGCCATTGCCGCTTCATTTTTAACGTCCGGATCGGTGAAATGGTTTAAGGCGATTTTCATGGCTTGTAGAGTGTCAAGCTCTGCCAAAGCCGACAGTATCATCCGATCTTCCTGGGATCTTGTCGAGAGGTCGAATGCCTCCTCCAGCTGTTTGACTTTTTCGGAAGCGGGGCTGGATTGATCCCTTCTGATCAGATCAATATAGCCGCGTAGCGCCAGGGTCTGTTGACGCTTTTGTTTTGTATTCCGGGCAATGTTGTAGAGGATTTCCAGCACCTCGGCATTGGGCCATTCGGACAGGGCTCGAACAGCGGCGATTTGTACATCTTCGTTCGTATCGTCGAGAGCTGCTTTGATAAAGGAAAGGGATGCCGGATCACCGATATTGCCTAAAACCCGAAGAACAGCAATCTTGTCTTCAGCATCTCCTGAACCGGCATAGGTGGTTAAAATGGCATTGCTTCGTTCGGCGGGATTGTCGATGCGCATTGCAGTTTTTGAAAGAGCATCAACAGCATGAGTGGTTTCGGATGCGGATTGTGATGCAAGCAATATTTCCGTCATTGCCGGCAAATCCTGAGGACGGGCAAGCTCCGCCAGCGCCTTGATCGAGGTGACGCGAATATAATTTAAACTATCTTTAGCCGCCTGCAGCAAAGCGGGAACCGCCCGGTATAAATTTCGCTCGGCAGCCGCTTCGATCATTACCGCTCTGACATCTCGTTCGGCTTTGGCGATCAGATCGATTATTTCCCGCTCCACTCCTTCGCCGCTCATGCGGGCGAGCGTTGTCTGCGCTTCCAGCTTTTCCACCCGGGGGCCGATGGCTGCCACAATCGCCAGCGGTTGTACCATTGAAACATCACCGAGGGCGCGCAGAGAACGCAACGCAGCCATTCGCACGATGTGGAACTGAGAACCCAGCCCTTGCCGGGCAACCGCTAAATAGGCTTTGTTGCCGGTTTCAGCCAGCATGTCGAGCATCTGAGATTGCTGCCGGGTTTGCAGTGTTTGAAAAATTAAAAGTATGGCGGATGCCGTCAACATGGGGTCGGTTTTATTTATCAGCCCGATTGCGGCCTCCTGCAGTGGCGTCTCCCCGGTTTCCAAAGTCCGCAGTAAAAGCGATCCGCCGTTTGAGGGATCAGATAAAACCATTCCGCGTAATGCCGCAATCCGGATAATTTCAGAATCCGAAGTCTCGAAAATCTTTTCGCAGATTCTCTTCGCTTCAAGGGAATTTCCCTCCAGCCGTCTGCTTTCGGCGCATTGAAGAATAGCATCCCAAATAGTTGATTTTGGTACCGTTTTGACATCGTCCAGCGCTTCCCAAAGGATGGTTTCCGATTGATCATCTGCAATTTCGGCCAGTGCGGCGATGGTTGCA
>WJMF01000179.1 GCA_014728085.1 Candidatus Zhuqueibacterota bacterium | reverse complement strand
GGTATTATCGAAGGTCTCAACAACAAAATCAAAGTTGCGATGCGAAGGGCATATGGATTCAAGGCAATGCCCTATCTGGCTACGATTATATTCCTCGTAGCTGGTAAACTCGACTTACCCACACTATACTGAAGTGAACCAAAATTCTTTGGATTGTCCAAAAAAGTCATATCCTGACAGATGAGGAGGATCGCGCCTTGTGGCTTCGAGCCCGTCGCAAAGTTTCTCCCTTCTGTCAGGGTAAAATCGAAGAGTAACTTAGCACAATGATGCTGTATTTTACGAGACTGATGTTCCTGACTTTGCGTGAGAATTATCAGCGACTAATTCAATTTTGCACAAGAGTGACCCGAAACATAGAGACAAGCGATCGTATCCCTCCTCATTCGACCGGCTCTGCATTGATTTTCAACACAAAGAGCGCCACATTCCCCCCGCCAATAATTTTTTGCCGCTCGACAGCAACAGGATACGATCGTATGAGACCCGTCAGTCCCCCTGCTGCCAGAAATCGGTTATGGTTATCAAAATGCTCTGCTCCGGCTGAATACTCGAAGAATAAAACAATCCCCCTGACCAGCCATCCCCTGATAAAACGGCGCGGCCCGGGATGAAAATCAACCAGCAACAACCGGCCGCTCGTTCTGCAGACGCGGATTATCTCTTTTATCACACCGGATCGCATCGTATCGTTCATTTCATGCAGAGTCAGCATAGCGATAACAAGATCGAAAACCCGATCCGGATAAGGAAGTTGAGCCGCATCGCTGACGCTTAAAACCGCTGTTCGATCGAGTTTACGGTGTGCCTCTATTACCATGGGCAGAGAGAGATCGATACCATGAACGCCGTTCCCGGCCCGCTGCAGTTGTTGCAAGTTCAAACCGGTACCACAACCGACCTCCAGAATCCGCATACCCGCAACCGGTTGTATCATCTCCAGAGCAGCCTTTCTGATGCCCCTGGTTATCGGACCGATATATCTGTCATAAGAGTTTGCAAAGGACTGATAGGGTTCTTCCATCGTCATAGCTTTAGACCTGACTGTTGCGAAAACCATCCGTTTCACAATAATGTATTCCATCCATGCATCAATGTCAATATAACTCTTTTTTCCCGGCACTCGGCGGTTTTTACCATCGAAGATATAACGCCTCATACCACCACATCCTGATTTTTTCTGGTTCTTTTACATTTTGGCGTATTTCCTAAATTCTGCGGAGCGAGATCCTTCCGCTGATCATTACCACAAATTTTAATTCGACCTTTGAATCTTGCCAATAGACAGGAACCCAAAACAGAAAGCGGAAGAGCTCGCGGAGCCCGCGGAGGATCACCGCCGACACAATCTCCCGCCATAACCCGGCTATTGCGATTCATCGTTCTGTTCTATATGATCCGGGTCTGATGCTCCTTGCGGTTGAGATTGTGGCGGGGGTAGCCGGAGCGGCCCAAAAATTTCAATTATTTGGCGTGGTAAAAATATTGTGTATTCAGAATGCATATTTTTACCTATAACTCCTGCTAATAGCTGCTCATTTGGCGTTGTTACAGGAACAGATGGGATTACCCTTCCCGCAGGCCGTAAATTCAAGCAATGCAACGCAAAGCAGTGGAGCGAAAATAGCAGGTCTTTTTCATTGCCGCGAGTTTAGCTCATGAATCGGAAAATCCAAAAAACAAAAAACCGGTTTGAGCGCAAAAGTCTATGCCTCGGAAAAGGGATGGGCTAAAGTCCGGGTAAATACAATTCTAAAAAAATCCGCTTATCCTCACCGGACTACAGCCCGGATTGTATTGGGACCGCGGAAACGGGGCTGTATCAAAAGTATTTATAATGCTATTTTTGGGAGATCACTTGACTATACAAAACCGCAGAAACCGCAAGGGGATCGCCGAGACTTTTATTTCATTACTTGATTTGATTCAGAGAAAAATTTTTATCAGGGTAAAATCGAAACAACAAAGATAACAAATTTATAACCACTGAATTATTAATATTTTGTTTCCCGTTTCATCTCTTTAAATTATTCTGTTTTTCTCTGCGGTCTCGGCGTTCTCGGCGGTTTTCGCCTACTTGACATCTCAAGTGATGATGAATATACTTGTACAGATTTTAACGTCGTTAGACTATCAATTCTTTTTATCAACCCTTTTGATACAACCTCGCTCTGACTCCACAAACCCCTTGCAGCGCAGCAGGTTCGCGCAGGTGTGGGAGCCGTCTGCGCTGCGCCTGGGGAGAATGATTTGGAAAAGCCTATAATCCGGTATTATGACGCGACAATCAGATGAGATGAGAATTATAGCCTAAAAGTATAGCGGGTTCCGAGCAGAATATAAGTTGCCTGCGCTGCGAAATAATGGCGATCAAAGGCCATAAAATGCACCTTTATGGCCGGTTGTACACCCGTTTCGGCCTTTACCAGATAAAAACAATAAAAGAGTTGGTAGCCGTTTTGATTTTATCCGAAAAAAGACTATTTTCCTAAAACAGGTGAATACAATCGTCTCTCTGCGCTCTTGACGATTCAAAACGGCAAAATGTAATTCGATAATCCTGCCAATAGGCGCTTATAAATATGAATCGAAGTTACTTGTATGATCGATCTCGTTCGACAAAGAAGAAGCATCAGAAAATATCAGCAAAAACCCATCGAGCCGGAAAAAATAAAGCTGCTCGAGGAAACCCTTCTGCGCTCGCCGACGTCGAGAAATTTTCGTCCCTGGGAATTCATCCTGGTCGATGACCGCGATCTGCTAAATAAGCTCAGCCACGCCAAACCACACGGCAATGCCTTTTTAAAAGAGGCACCCCTGGGCATCGTCATCTGCGGCAACAGCGAAAAATCGGATGTCTGGATCGAGGACTGTTCCATCGCTTCAATCCTGGTGCAAATGACGGCACAATCGCTGGGACTGGGCAGTTGCTGGATTCAAATCAGGCGAAGACAACACGACGAAAAGCAAAGCGCAGAAGCGTATATACAAGACCTGCTAAATCTGCCACGGCACATCAAGGTGGAATCGATCATCAGTATCGGATATGCCGCAGAAGAACGCGCTCCTCTGCCGGCAGAGGAGTTTTTACAGGATAAAATACACCACAATCATTTCTAAAAAAACGGCCTAAACAACAGATCAATCGCGGAAATCAAAACGGAATCATCAGATTCATCGATCAATCTTCGGGGACATTCCAATTGGGGAGAACGCATATTGGGGACGAAAACAGCAGAACCAAAACGAGGGGAGCAAAAATACGCTGCCGAAAATCAGCCGCCTGAAGGGAAAAAACCAAACGAGCTCATCCTGCTCTGCGTTTGCGCCCTTGTCGCCCTGCTCGTACTGGTGATCTGGCATGCGACAAAAGCGAATTACTGGGCTGCTGATGATCAATTTTGGCTCAATTTTGTCCGCGCCGGTCTGGTTGATATCTGGACACAGACCTCGCCCTTTTTTCATTACCGGCCGCTCTTTGGCGTCTGGCTTTGGCTGGTCGATCTCCTCGGTTTTTCAACCCCCTTCGCCCTGACATTAGCCGGGCTGCTTCCAATATTTATTTCCGCCTCTCTGGTCTTTCACCTTTTTAAAAACTGGCTTTCTCCCCGCTGGGCCCTGATTGCCGCTCTGTTGTTTGTGCTTCATCCCGTGCGCCATTCGCATTACCTGTGGATCTCGGCGCAAATCGATTCCTGGTGTCTGGCATTTTCCCTTGCTGCAATCGTCGCCGGCCTGGATCTGGCCGCGAAAAAACAACGCCTTTTGCTCGTAAAAGCCACAGGCGTTGCCTTGCTTTCAGCTGCAGCCTTTTGGTGTAAGGAAATAGCCGCCCTTGTCCCCTTACTGATCCTCCTACTACCCACTTCATGCAACTGGAAAAATCGATTGCTTCCTGCAGCCATGTCAGCATCGGGCCTGGCGCTGGCTGCTCTTGCCGCCATGATGGTGATGCAGGGACCGGGACGGGGAATTTTACTCGTTGAGAGCATGCGTCTTTTTCATCTGCTCTATTATCCGATTCAGTTTATTTTTCCCATGGATATCACCACCTTTCTGATCTATTCACGGCAAAGCGGTAACGCCTTTTTGATTACGGCTGCAATTATATTGTCCGTTGGTTTTGCATTGCTCTTTCTGTATATGCTCTACCGGTTTCGGCAGTCCTGGCTCTATGCTGCTGTTGTGTTTATGACTGCTGCAGGCCTGATTTTTATCATCGAAAAAAGCCATCGCGGTCTCGGGTTCGGCGTGGCTGGAATGGCGCTTTTTATAGCCGGATCGCTGCAAACCGTCAAAATCACTTTCGTGCGTATTGCCGTTCTGTTTATATTGTTTACAACCTGGGCCTTTGCCTGGCAACTCAACCAAACCTCCTGGCTTTGTGCCAAACAGTATGGCAAACGCGTTTATAAAGTCTATTCGGAATTGAGACAAACCTACGGACCCGACAGACACCTCGTCATTCTGGGTCCGATGTGGTCGGTAAATGAAATCGCCTGGCCCGTCAATATCCCCCTGGAGGAGACGGAACACTCTATTTCCCTCTGGATCAAAGCCATTACATCGATACAGCCGCTGGTGACAGAACCCCTGGATGACGGCCGATACCGGCTGACGGTTACCGGCCTGAGCCGCTTTGCCGTCCCTGTCGGTGCACAACCGGACTATGGGATTATCAACGTCGATTGCAAGGATAAAAATTATCCCGTATCCGTTATTTTTGATCCCCGGTGTTATAAAAACATTCCCCAAACACCTCTCCCGCCTCTTTTTGTGGTAATGAATTATGGCCAATATAAAATTTTGAAATAAATTATTTTTCTCATTCATTTTGGAAACTTTTTTTCACCGGCAGGGTTTTATATCTGTAGGACATGACAAAAAAAGCTTCCCCGAAAAAACAGTCCTGAAAGCTCTAATCATCGACACCTGCTGATAAGAGGCAGCACCTGCCAGAGAAAAAATTGTCAATATTCTGTCCGCAAAAGCGCTTTTAAAATCGAGTCGTTTATGTAAAAAAAAGGGGCAAGCCATGAAATTCAAACCGATTTATCCACTTTTCATTCTTCTCTTTCTCTTCACCCTCGTAAGCAATGATTCAGTTGCACAAACCAAACCACAGGTTCAACTCGCCATTCTTCTCGACACCAGCAACAGCATGGACGGTCTCATCGATCAGGCCAAATCACAACTGTGGAAAATCGTCAATGAGCTGGCCTTAACCAAAAGAAATGGCCAAAGCATTGATTTTCATGTAGGACTTTACGAGTACGGCAAGAGCTCGATTGCCGCCGAAGAAGGGCACCTGCGTCAAATCTGTGCTCTGACAACTGATCTGGATAAAATTTCAGAAGAATTATTCGCACTCACAACCAACGGTGGTGACGAATACTGCGGCCAGGTTATCGGTGCGGCAGTCAGAGGACTGAAATGGTCCGAGGATAACGACGACCTCAAGATCATATTCATCGCCGGCAATGAACCGTTTACCCAGGGCAAGGTGGATTACAAGACCAGCTGCAAAGAGGCCATTGGCCGGAGTATTATCGTCAACACCATTTTTTGCGGCAATTATCAGGAAGGAATCGATACCTTTTGGAAAGACGGCGCCGACCTTGCTGACGGCAAATATATAAATATAGACCAGAACCAGCAAATCGTCCGGATCGATGCCCCGCAGGATTCAGAGATCGTGGTTCTGGGACAACAGCTGAACGAAACCTATATCGCCTATGGTTCAGTCGGCAAAGAGTATAAAGAACGCCAAAATGCACAGGACATGAATGCCATGGCGCTCAGTCCCCAGGTCATGGCGCAACGATCTGTTGCCAAAGCGTCGGCTCACTATAAAAACCAGCAGTGGGACCTGGTCGATGCGGAGAAAACCGGTGCCGTTTCAGTTGAATCCTTGGATGAAGAGGCACTGCCCGAGGAAATGAAAGAGATGGACAAGCAGGAGCGAAAAGCTTATCTTGAAGATATGTCTCAAAAACGCCGGAAAATCCAAAAACACATCAACCGGCTCAACAAGGAACGCAGACAGTTTATCGCCGATCAACTCAAAAACAGCAGCGAAAACACACTGGACACAGCCATGCTGAATATGATCAGAGAACAGGCGAAAGAAAAGAATTACACCTTTGAAGATCAATCACAATAATTCGACAGATCATCAAGGAACGGACATGCGCTATGTTTAAAATATCAGCTTTTGTATTGATCGGTTTAATGACCGTTGGCTGGGGAAATCTGATGGCAGACGGTATGATCGTGGTCCCGCAGCCCCCTTCAGGGAACCCGTTTCCCCTCTCCGTGACCTATCACAACGTCAAGGTAAAAATAGCCGATCAGGCAGCTACAACCCGGATTGAACAGGAATTCCACAACCCCACTATGCGGCGGCTCGAGGGCTATTACCTTTTCCCGATACCGGAAAATGCGGTTATCGAACATTTTTCCGCCCGGATCAACGGAAAAATGACCACGGCAGAGCTGTTGCCGGCAGACAAGGCCCGGCAATATTATGAAAACATTGTCAGAAAACTGCTCGATCCTGCTCTTTTGGAATATAGCAACCAGGGACTATACCGGATGCGGATTTTTCCGATACAACCGAACGAACGCAAAACGGTCACCATTACCTATCGGGAAATTTTGAACAAAGATTTCGACCGCATCGAATACCTTTACCCCCTGAACACGGAAAAATTCTCCTTCGAGCCTCTTAACCAGGTCTCGATTTATATAGAGTTAGAGAGCAGCAGCAAGCTTTCCAATATTATTTGTCCCACACATAACGTAGACATTGTTCAGAAAACCGAGTCCAGCGCCACACTCAGTTACGAAACTGAAAATACAAAGCCGAATCGCGATCTCAGGTGTTTTTTTCAGGTAGAAAAATCAGAACTCGGGATGAGTCTTTTTACCTATCGGGAAGAGGGGGAGGAAGGCTTTTTCATGCTGGCGGCCAGTCCGACTTTACAGAGCACGCAGATAATACCCAAAGACATCACTTTTGTGCTGGATATCTCCGGCTCCATGGAAGGGGATAAAATTGAGCAGGCCAAAAAAGCATTGCTCTACTGCATTGATCATCTGAATCCCGAAGATCGTTTTGAGGTTGTCCGCTTTTCGACTGAAGCTTATCCTTTATTTGGACGCTGTGTTGAAGCAAATGGCCAAACCCTGAATAAAGCCCGGCGCTTTGTACGCGAGCTTGAAACCGTGGGGGGAACGAATATCGAAGCAGCGCTCTCCCGGGCTTTACAGAACAAAAGCAAAGACCGGCCCCATCTTGTTCTTTTTATGACCGACGGCAAACCGACAATCGGAGAAAGGGATGAAACAAAATTACTGGCCCCAATAAAGGATCAAAACACAAGGATATTCGCCCTCGGTATAGGATATGAGGTTAACACTCATCTGCTCGACCATCTGGCAAAAAAAACCAGAGCGACCCGGCGCTATATATCGCCTGATGAAGATTTACAGCAACGTATCGCCTCTTTTTACGATAAGATAAAATCTCCCGCCCTGACCCATGTCGATATCGATTTCGGCCAAATGGATGCCTATCAGTATTATCCCTGGCCGGTTCCCGATCTTTTCAAGGGCTCCAGCCTGACGCTTTTGGGCCGGTTTCGCAATACGGGACGATGTGAAATAACCATGAGCGGGGATTATGTCGACGAGCCAAAAACCTTCCGGCTGGAAAAAAGTATACAAACGGATACACGTCACGATTTTTTACCGGTTCTCTGGGCCTCGAGACGGGTGGGGTATCTGCTCGACCTGGTGAGGACAAACGGCGAAGAAAAAGAAATTATCGATGAGATCGTACATCTCTCCCGCACCTATGGCATTGTTACCCCCTATACCAGCTATCTGATACTGGAGGATGAAGTCAATCAGCCGCCGTCCCGAAACGAATTACTTACCTATGGAAATATGCCGGTGTTCAGGAAAAGTGCACCCGCCCAAATCAACGGAGAACGACAACGGATGCAGCAAAAGAGCGGCAAAGGCAGTGTAGAACAGAGCGAAGAGCTTTACAACCTGCACAAGGCCGATCAGGTCGGTGCCAGCCAACAGGGCAAGGATCGACTCTTGCAAGTGGGTCAATCACACGCCTTGAACCAACGCAAAGCGATTGTGAACAAAGCGGGCAGAGCATTCTATCAGAGCGAAAAATTTTGGATCGATTCATACCTGCAAACCCGGGCTCACCAGAAAAAGATACGGCTTCAATTCGGCACTGATGATTACTTTGGTTTTTTAAAAGCCCATCCTGAACAGGCACCGATTCTGGCGCTGGGCAAAAATGTGCGTTTTTATATGAATGACCAATATTACGAAATCTACGAATAAAGTTATTATTGCATATTGACATCAACAATATTATTTTGAGGATGAATTCACAAAAAACCCGACTAGCTTTGATGGAATAAATGAGCATACTGGATCGATTTCATCCACTCGTCGCCCGCTGGTTCGAGTCGCACTATCAGGCCCCCAGTCTGCCACAGGAAAAGGGCTGGCCGTCGATAGCTTCCGGCAAACACACACTGATTCTCGCCCCCACCGGTTCCGGAAAAACGCTGTCCGCTTTTCTCTGGAGTCTGGATGAACTCACGCGTCTGACCCTGCAATCTCCGGACCAGCAATGGCCCGGCGTTCACACCCTTTATATTTCTCCTCTTAAGGCTCTGAATAATGATATACACCGCAATCTGCAAATACCGCTCAAGGGGATTCAAAAGATTGCCGAGAAAGAACATATCGACCTGCCGGATTTTTCAATTATGGTACGTACGGGAGACACACCACCGGCTCTGCGCCAACGCATGATTAAAAAACCGCCGCAATTGCTGATCACAACACCGGAATCGCTTTTCCTTCTGCTGACCTCCAAAGGCCGGGATATGTTCAGCCAGGTGAAATACATCATCCTCGATGAAATTCACGCCCTGAGCAACAATAAACGCGGCGTTCATCTGAGCCTCTCCCTGGAACGGCTGATGCATCTCAGTCGATCTGAACCGGTTCGAATCGGCCTCTCGGCCACACAAAAACCGCTGAACAAGATAGCCGCTTTTATGGGCGGATACGATCATGATGCTGAAAAAGGCCGGCAGCAAAGGCCGGTCAATATTGTCGATTGCGGTCGTGGAAAAGCACTGGACCTATTCGTCACAGCCACAGCCGAAAATTTTGAAAACCGATCCCGGGCGAGCATTTGGCCCTCCGTTATAGAAAAAGTCTACGACCTGGTAGAGCAACACAAAAACACCCTTGTGTTTGTCAATATGCGCTCCCAGACCGAAAAAGTTGCGAGGCAGCTCAACGAGGAGCACCAGCGCCGCTCGAAACAACAGGAAGCGATCGCCTATGCTCATCATGGCAGTATTTCACGGGAACGGCGCTATGAAATCGAGGAAGGCTTGAAAACGGGCAAAATCCCGGTCGTTGTGGCAACCGCTTCTCTGGAGCTCGGCATTGACATCGGTTCCATCGATCTGGTCGTGCAGCTGGAATCCCCGCGGAGCATCAGCAGCGCCCTGCAGCGTATCGGCCGCAGCGGTCATGTTCTCGACATGTCCAGCAAAGGCAGGATTATTCCTCTCTATCCCGCGGATATCGATGATACCATAGCCATTTCCACAGCAATGCTGGAGAACGATATTGAAGAAATTTCGATCCCGCAAAACTGCCTCGATGTACTGGCTCAGCATATTGCAGCCGAGGTTTCCATGCAAAACTGGCAGGCGTCGGCGCTGTATGCATTGGTCAGACAGAGTTTTTGCTATCACAAGCTCGGCATCAAGGCCTATGAGGCGGTGCTTGCCATGCTGGCCGGGGGCTATGCCGGCACAGCCATGCGAGCACTCAAAGCCAGAATCAAATGGGATAAACACAATGATTTGCTTTTGCCCTTACGGGGAACCCGTCTTTCGTCGGTAATGAATGCCGGCACCATACCGGATCGCGGCTATTATGGCATCTATCTCTTCGAAAAAAACCTAAAGTTGGGAGAAATTGAGGAAGAATTTGTCTTCGAATCGCGGGTCGGAGATGTTTTTCATTTGGGCAACAATGAATGGCGCATCGATCAGATCAAAAAGGACCGCCTGGTGGTGACGCCGGCCCGTTCCAGTAAACCCCGCGCGCCGTTCTGGAAAGGTGATATTCTCTATCGCGATCTGTCAACCCAACTCAAAGTCGGGTCCTTTCGAAGATATTTTACAGCAGAACAGTCACAAAATGAAAACGCTTTTCAGTCCGATCTCCTAAAAATCGTGGATGCCGGGCTGATCAGCAATCTGAAATCCTTTTTTCAGCGGCAACGCCTTCATACCGGGCAGATAGCAACGGACCGCCTTATCGTTGCCGAGCAGTTTACCGACACGGCCGGACAAGACCAGCTCATGGTTCACGCTCCATTCGGCGCCCGCATTACCGGTGCCTGGAGCATCGGACTCGCCTCCTATCTGGAAAAAGAATACCACCTCAAGATCCAGTACGATTATGATGACGATGGCTTTCTCATCCGAATTACGGAAAGCAGCAAAACGTACGATCTCAAAACTCTATTCACCCTTTCCGCCACGGTATTGGAAAAAGAGCTCAGGGAAAATCTTATCAACACCCCCATGTTCTCGATATTTTTCCGCTACAACGCCACCCGATCGATGTTGTTGCAGCGGTCAAAAATCGGAAAACGCGTTCCGCTGTGGCTACAGAGATTACGCGCCGCAGATCTGTTACAGGCTGTTCGCCATTATCCCGACTTTCCCATCGTTCTGGAAACCTACAGAGAGTGCCTGGAGGACGTTTTTGATATTCGGGGGTTAAAATGGATCATCGGTCAATTGAATGAAAACCATATCCGTTTGCACCACATTCAAACCCCGTCCCCGTCGCCAATGGCAGCCGGTTTGCTCTTCCGCTTTGAAGCCAAACACATGTACGATTATGACAAAAGCAGTTATCCGGGAGAGGCTGCCTATCTCAGCGCAGATTTGCTGGCGGAAATACTCGATCAGGAAGAGGTCCCCCCTATCGTCGAACCGGAATTCATCCATCGGATTGTGCCCCGTTGGCAGCATCTGACACCGGAAACCAAAGCCCGTGATCAAAACGATCTTTATGCTATCATAGATGATTTGGGTCCCCTGTCAACAGCAGAGCTGCGCAAACGCAGCATCTACGATCCCCTGGATCATGTCGAAAATCTGGCACAGGAAAAAAGGATAACAAAACTCGGCGAAAACGGCTGGGTCTCTCTTGACAAGGCAAAGCAATATCAGAATTCTGAATGGGAAAAAATACTGCAACACCATATGGCACACACCGGCCCTCTGACTCTGAAAGAGATTAAATTACCGATTCCGGAATCAGTATTGAAAACAACCCTTTTATCTCTGCAAAAGAAAACGCTTGTCAGCGGCCATTTGGTGAAAGGGATTGGCGAAACACAATGGTGTGACCGACAGAATTTTGCCGAGCTTTATCGCCGAGCCATTGCCGCCCGGCGGCAATCTGCGGCCACGGCTCCGTTTGATACCTTTTATCCCTTTACCCTGCTCTGGCACCAACTCGACCGTTCTCAAACCGTGCAGGCGTTGGTCGGACGTTATAAGGGACAATACTTCCCGCCATTCTTTTTCGAACGCGAGCTGATTCGCAGCCGCTGCAGCCGCTATGATTCGTCCTCTTTCAGTGATGCGCTCTCCGAACTCGAGCAACTGATTTCACGCGGCGATGTGATTGTACTGGCCCGGAATGAAAACAACACTACACGCGTCACATTCTTCCCCCGCGGTCAGGGAAATGCTTTGTTCGGGGAACCTTTTCAAAACCCGAAGCTGGGCGGAGATGAGAAAACGGTACATGATTTTCTCAAACAGAACGGCTCAAGTTTGTATGACGATATTGAGCAAGCCACCGGCCTGAATTCTGTGGTTCTGATGGACGCACTCGCCAACCTGGTAAAAGCAGGATTGGTCAGTTCCGACCACTATGCCTCTTTTCTGCAACTGTTACAGCCGATAAAACATACCAAAGCCCTTGATTCATCGATTTACAACGAAATTCCGAGGCACAACAAACAGGTCGGCAGAAGAAAAAATGCTCCGGCCAGGCGTTTCGTGAAGGAAAACGTACACAGACAGCTCGTGCTCAAACACAGCCACTGGTTTACCGCAGAATCTTTCGCAGTGACGGGTAATCAACGTTCGGAAGAAGACATCGTCTCAGAGTACAGCCAGAGATTGTTGAACCGCTATGGTTTGGTGATCCGCAACTGGCACCGCAATGAATCCCCGCCCTGGAGCTGGTACACTATTTTCCAGAACCTGAAACGTCTGGAATGGCAGGGGAGGATCCACCGCGGTTACTTTATTGAGAATCTTTCCGGCATACAGTTCGCAGATCCGCAGGCGGTTCAGCTCATACAGAATTGCAAGGAGGAAAAAGCGGTAGTAAGAACGCCGATCATGCTATCGACCCTGGATCCGGCATTACCGCTGGGCAAAGCGATTGACTGGAACATCAGAGACAGCCAAAACAAGCCAATGGTTATCAGCCGCTCTGCGGCAAACCACATTTTTTTCAAACAAGGGTATCCCCTCGTCTATAGTGAAAATTTCGGTCGTCGATTGTATACAGCAGATCGTTTTCAGCCAGAGGATAGTTCGCTGATTGCCCGCGCAGTAAAAGTGTGGTTAAAATTCGACACAACCCTTCGTCCGAAACAAAGGCTTGACATAGAGCTGATCACCGTTGCGGAAAACAAAAAGGCTCTTGAAACCGCCTTTGCCCGCGAGGGGTATATACAAAGCGGAACCCGATGGATCCTGTGGCCATCTGCATTATAGCAGGAAAGAACCCGACCCTTGCTGCAAAAATCTCAATAAAAGTTTTGACCATTTGAAAACGAATGCGTATATTGAACCACATCAGGCAATAAGATAGCTTGATTTTTTATATCGAGTAGTGTTGAACAAAAAAAAAGAGTGGAACATGTCATCAAAACCGACTCGTTCTCAATGGAGAGCCCTTTATAATGCAGCCATCCGCCTCAAGGAACTCGCCCCCTGGGAATGGATGCAGGAAACCGATATTTTTGGTATCAAGGACCCCAAATCCGATCAAATTGGCTATATCAGCATAATGGGTCAACTCGGCGAGCATTATGCTCTGTCGCTTTATCTGAATTCAGAAGGATTTTACGGTTTCTGGGAGCTGCAAAACGGAGAAAATGAAATAGTGTTGGAAAGTTTTCTCGAAATTCCGCAACTGCAACTCTCTTTTGAAAACGAGGAAGAACTCAAGGATGAGGATAAAAAAATTATAGAGGATCTCGGCTACACCTTCAACGGCGAGCATGAATGGCCGATGTTCAGAAGTTACAAGCCCGGTTATGCCCCCTGGTTTCTAACCGCAAAAGAGGCTGATTTTTTTAAAATCGCCATCGAACAGAGCATTGATGTCGCCATTGCCTTTCAGCACGATCCTTCCCTGTTGAGCGTTGATGATGATGATGACAAATATCTGGTTCGGGTGAAACAGAAAAAGGATCGCAAAGAGGTATGGACCAATACCTTTATAAAAATTCCGGATTCAGAGCCTCTGAGAATTCCGATCGACTATTCCGAAAAGACCATGGAATCGATCAAAAAAAAGAAAAAAAGCAATCAGATGCTCGAACTCGATTTTTCCCTCTTTTTATCACCGATACACGATGGCCCGCAACCCTACTATGCCTATATGTTGATCCTCATGGATGCGAAAAGCGCCGAGGTTATCGGCCATGAACTTTTAACCCAGGAACCGACTCGCGAGGATATGCTGGGCTCATTGCCGCAAAAAGTACTGGAATTGCTGACCAAGCTCGAAACCAGACCGAGTGAGATACGCATCCGCTCCAATATTCTCTATCAGCTCCTGGAAGATCTGGCGGATGAACTGGACATCTACATCCTGGAAACCAATTCTCTGCCCTGTGTGAATTTCTTTAAAGAGCAGTTTTATAAAAAATTCAAACCGGAAGAATAAAAATCAACGACTATAGCTTTTGACGATGAGTAAAACGGTTACATGAGGCACACAGGATTAAGAGACAACAATCACAGGATTGTGTCACATGCTAAATGTATTCGTTTCATCAACGTATGTGGATCTCGAGGAGCACAGAAAAGAGGTCCGTGACCTGATCGAGGCCCCGGGTGCATGATATCGCCATGGTAAAAGGGCCGGCGTCTCACCAACCTCCATACCGGGAGGTCGAAGAAGCTTTGCTGCTTTCAAACATCTATCTTGGTATCATTGGCTGGAAACGAGGCTCCCTCATTCCAGAACTACAAAAACCCTATATCAAATTCTAAAGAGCAACAATCAAATCAGAGGTATTAAAAAGACTTTTGCAATGAAAACATGACACTGCGTTCGGGGGTGTAGTGCATATTCAGCCTTACCTGTTCTTCCTGCGCCTGGTTATACCCCTTTACCGACCAAATGGAATGAATCGCACTGAAAATATGATTGGCAAAGATAGCGCCGAGGGCAAAAAGGGCGCGGTTATCCGCCTGATCCGAAGTCACCCGCATCTCGTCAAATTTTTGACGATGGGCTTCACTCGCCCACTTCCAGTAGTATTTCCCGGTATTGTGATAATAATCCGGCAGATTGCGCTGACGCAATTTGGCAGCGTTATAGTCATCGATACTGTTATAGTTGCCCACATCGATAAAATAAGAATCCGATTTACCTTGTAAAACGACATTCGCATGCGTTGCTGCGTAGATTCTATAGTCCTCCCTCTTCCAATCCCGGTAGGTAATCAACCCGGTATAGGTCAGCCACAAACCCACTTCTGCGACCATAAACAGCCTCGATTTATCCGATTCAGCATAGCGTTGTCCCAGACCCGGGATAATCAGTGACATGAGAAACGCTTTTCCCTTTGATTTACCGGACACTGTTTTGGAAAGCGCGACATCATTCGACAACGAGTCCGCATCGATAATCAGCGCCATGGAGGACTCTGCGGTAAATAAATCCAAACCAGATCCACTGCAGGGTAATATACCCGTAAAAACGAACAAGAGAAAAAATAGAAATAAACGTTTCATCATGAGATCACCAGCAAAGTTCAAGAGTTAATAGAGGAAAGTCCTGATTGTTTATACGTTTCTGTTGCAGATACATACTGGTTGTAATTTGTTTTTGATTATGGCGATAGATGGTATAAGACGCATCCATAGCGGAAACGATATGGTTAATCAGCGCAATCGTGGCACCGGTTGTTGCGCGTTTAAACGCCTGGTTGCTTTCATCCCTGAGGTCTTCGTAATAGAGTCTGTTTTCAGACCGTGCCGGATTACTGGTGTCCCAGTTTTGATCCAGCAATCCTATGCCGGCGTCATCCCAGGCAGCGTTGAACTGGTCGTATTTGCCGATCATTTCATAATACTGTTGATCCTTTTGCCGGTGTAAACCATGGCTGAAATTTTCGTGTTCCCAGGTGCGCAGCGCTTCCATATTCTCTTCCGAATAGGTAATGCCGGAGTGCTGGGAAATCCATTTCCAGTAATCGGGCTCACTCCAGTGCTCATCGGCATAGACGTGAAACTGATCTTCCAGGTCACTGCCTTCCTGATTATAATGGGCATACATATACCAGGACGCAGCCTCAACAGCGATGAATAAAGCCGCTTTGATATACGAACCGGCATAGAGTTGACCGGTTCCGGGAACGACCGCAGAGAAAATAAAACCCCTGCCGGCGGATTTTAAGTGCAGCGGTACGTTATCGTTTTCCACACTCACGGGGTATTGTACAAACGGAGATTGCAAAGCCAGCTCCTGAAAGTCAGAGGCATGGGCAGATATGCCAAAGATAAGTACGATTACCATTACAACCGATTTCATTACAATCCTCCACATTAATCGAGAAAATCAAACAATAGCGTGACGTAAAAACGCCATTCCTTGCCATAGATATAACTTGCTTTCACCTCATCATCAAAATAAGTAACCTCATCCAATCCATAAGCTGCATCCAGAGAAAGTGCGGTGGGATAGCCGTAAAACGAAAATCCCTCAAACCGAAGGCTCATCCCCACACTTTTCTTAAAAGCGGAAAAATCGATTTTGTCCTCATTAAAAGCATGACCATAGTCGAAAAATGCGCCCGCATAGATATGATTGGTGGTCAAATTAAAAAACCGTTTTTGCCAGTTAAACAGAAAGGGAAAGCGGTAGCTCAGGCGGGCAACAGCCAGTTTCCGGCCGCCGATACTGTAAAACGGGTATCCCCGCAATCCCGGCAAGCCGCCGGCATAAAAATTGAAAAAACCGTCAACAGACCGGTCAATCCATCCGGCATGCAGATTCAACCCCAGAGCATGCCGCTTAAAAAAGGGATTGGGCATATAGTGATACAAATTCAAATCGATTCGGTGATAGTTATAATCCGTATAGACTTCCTGTACCGTTCCATAATCATTATCGACGGAAAAATCTTCAAAAAATTTGTTGAGCTCATAGGAATAATTCAAGTCGATTCGCAGCCCTCTGGAAGGATTGATATTCGAGTCAATGCCCGGAACGATACCATTCAGCATCCAATTGACCTGAAACTGGTTGCCGACAAAATAAGTGTTCCGCGGCGACTGCCAGGTAATGCCCTGAAAGAAAAAATCCTTGATCTTACTGGTATAGCGGCTGTGAACAAACGCGGTGCGAAAAAGATGGCTGTCTCCCAGACGGTAACCGGCGCCGATATCCGCCTCCAGCAGTTGAAAACTGAGATCAACCGGGATTTTCTTTGGATAATCGGGAATCACTTCAATTGAGGTGGTCATGTGACGGGTATAGGCATAGAGTTCCAGGAACAGGGTTGGCGCCATTCCCCTGTATTCAAAGATGGCAAAGGCATCCAGATCCGTCCTCACATCCATAGCTGCGCCGCCGAGAACGGAATACCGGTTAAGAACATCGCCGGCATAAAAATAGGTGCCGAGCTTGACGCGGTTGGAATCAATTGCGATGCGGGGAAGCAGCGTAAGCTGGCCATACGTCATATGGTAGGGTTCTGCATCCATCTGCGGTAATTTTGTATCATCATAATTCCGCGCCGCCACCAATATCGAATCGCTATTGCTAAATTCAAACGGTTCAAGAGCGAGATCGCTGAATTCCGCTGCTTTTTGATAATTCACCTTTTTCTCGGACAATGGGGTAATTTTATGCAGCAACGCGATTTTATATCCGTCATATTTAAAGTTGGAAAAAGCCAGTTCCTGGCGCGCTGATACCGAAGGCATAAAAGCACCGCCCACGACATTGGTTACCGCCGATACGGATGAATCGGCAAATGTATAGCGATAGATATTAAAAATACCGGTTTTATCCCAGGCAAAATAGAGCGCCTCGCTGTCTGGTGAAACCGCAGGATCACGGGCATCTCCCTCACCGGTAATAATACCCGTGATCGTGCAGGTCTCGATATCGAGCATCTTCAGATCCCGGCCGTGGCGCCGCGCCTGGGAGAAAACAATTCTTTTTCCGTCCGGCATCCACACCGGTGCATAGACGCCTTCTCCGTTATTGAATTTGGTTAGATAGCGTTCCGTCTTGCCCTCGCGGTCTGTCAGCAACAAATTATCGGTTCCGTCTTTCTGAATTACACAGACGATCATCGAATCATCAGGAGCCCAGGCCGGATCGACTGCACGCAGCTCCCGCGTCAGACGCTTTTCTTTTTTGTCTTTAAGGGAAAATGAAAAAAGATCAAAATATTGCGATCCGTGCGAACCCCGCTTTTTCTCGGCATAAAGCAACCAGTTGCCGTCATTCGACCAGTCGACACGACTGTTTATACCGCTTTTCAGGCGACGTTTTTGATCAGTTTTCAGGTCATAGAGCCAAAGACTGGTCATACCCAGATAGTCATTCGACGATCCGCCGCAATAAACGATTTTGCTGCCGTCAGGCGACCAGACGGGATAGACGTTGCCGACACCCCGAGGCGTCAGAATTTTGCCTTCCAGCCGGTGCTGCTTGATCTGTTGCAGCCGCGTCTCATAATATGTTTCCAGACGATCCGTCCAGCTATTATACAATTTTTTTGCCGGTTTACCGGTGATTTCCTTCAGGGTTTTATTGATCGAAACCGTCAATAAATGACTGCTCTTGTCCGCCATTTGATAGAGCGTTTCCTGCCCCCAGTTCTCGGCGATATAACGCACAAAAGCATAACCGGAATTATACGTCCGTTCATTGCCGAGACTGTTTTTGCCAAATACGCCCATCTCATCAAAGGAAAGCGCTTCGTTCGCCTCTATGGCTGTGCGGATCAGCATATCGCGATGACTATCCCAGCGGTCATAATCAAAACCCTGCACCTGATACTGTGCCATGCCTTCGGCCAGCCACATGGGAATAACCGTCATGGGCAGAGGATAGGACGCAATGGCATTGGGATAACCATACAAGACATCGGGACGCTTTTCGCGTTCATAACTGAAATACTGGAGGAAAAGGGAAGGAATCCTGCGGCTAATTTTTCTGCTCGCGCCCAGCGAGACCATGTGAGCAAATTCATGCGTGACCACATTTCGTAACCAGTTGTGTGTTCCCCGCAGAATAAATGTCATTTGTGGTGCCCAGATTTCGACTTTATTATCATAATAAAACGCCGCACCGTTGGAATTGTCTTCATAATCCTTTATGATAAAGTGGATTTTACCGTTGGGTTGCCAGCGATAGAGACGGGTTATCGGACCGTATATCTCCTCCGCAATTTTAGCAACGGTGCGGGCACTACGCTCGGCACCATTGTGAAAATGCACCTCAAAATGTTCGGTGGTCAGGGTATACCAATCCAGTTCAGGATGATTATACAAATCCGTTTGCGCCCACAAGCCGGCGGCAAACAAAAGCAAGAGTAACAGAATTTTCAAACGATATCTTTTCATCGGTTATCACTTTATCACTGCAATTTTTATAATTTTAAAAGCGCTCTCTTGTGCGGTAAATGCCTCAACCCTAGCAAGGTATACACCGCTTTGCAGCCGTTCCACGGTCCAGGGCACCTCATGTACACCCGGTGTTATGCCATTGGCTTGCAGGTCTTGAACAAATTCGCCGCTCAGATCATAAATGCGTATAGAAACCCGCTCTGTGGTTTGCGACAGGGTATAACGTATATAGGTCACTGCTTCGTAGGTTGGATTGGGATAACAAAAAACGGTTTTTGCCGGCATTAAATTGTCCTGCTCGATAACAGGTTGCTGGTCGCCGGGAACAAAAAAGCGGCGAAAGGCATCCCGCCCGACCTGATACCATGATGAAGCGGGCGTGTTTTCGATCGACAAATTCCAGGCATAGATAAAGCCGTCAGCGGATATGTTCAGAACTTCAACATCACCATCTTCGTCGAGATCGATCATGGCCGGCGAAGCATCACCATCCATTCCCCCCGGTAAAGGAAAACCGCTTGTCATGCGTCCGGTTTGATCAAGGCTATACAACCTTCCGGAAGGCGTTATGGTAACGAGTTGACCATTTTGACCGCCGCTCCAGAGTGGCGATGAATGAAAAAAGCCGAGAGAATCCGGTTCGAGGAAATAGGAATAGGGGTAATTGGTTGCAGAACTTCCGGTCCAGTTTAGAGCGACCAGGCCATAGTGGGAATGATAGAGAATTTCCGGCAAGCCGTCCCGGTCGATATCGGCGAGAGCCGGGGCGCTATGGCGATCCCGGTTATGGCCGGCTTGACTGCCGATCTCCGGCTCACCAGCCGACGATAAAGCGAACATCTCACCGCTGTTGGAAACCACAAAAATCTCGTAACCACGGTTGCCGTCAAAATCGGCCACCAGGGGCTGAAAATCGCCCGAGCTTGCAGCCAATTTATGCTGCCAGGTTATGTTCAGGTCTGTGTCCAGGGCATATAGATTCGCTGTTTCCGAAGCAGCAATAATGGCGTTTTGGTCCGAGCCGCCATAGGCCAGAGCCGTTATTCGACGCTGATCGATCTGATTCTGATTTTTTATCTCATACTGATTTTCCGGATTGAGCGCAAGAGAAAAAAGAGTACCGTCTTCAGCAGCAATGACGATTAAAGAACCCTGTGCATTGCCGAAGGCCGGCAAGACCAGCGGCCCTGCTGTCGGTTTTTTTTGCAAATCAATTTGAGAATGGATATCCGCATAGCCGTCCTGATTCTCGTCAGCCAAATTGAGAATCCAGACAACACCCGAGTTACCGGCGAGCACCAATTGTTTACAGGACTCGGTTGCCGCCAGAGGCAAATGCACCGAGTCAGCCACCTCAAATGCAACCGCCCAGGGATATACATTTGTTTCCTTCATCGTGTTTGTATATGACACGGTACGCCCGTTTTCGATCAGCTTTTCTCCGTCGCGCTGCCAGATCATCACCTCACCGCAGCTGCTCGCGGCAGCGATTAGAGCACCCTCTGGTCGTGGAATGGCCAGCAGAGAGCCAACGCGGCGGCCTTTTCCAATCGCCTGTGGAAACCCATTCACCCGCAGTTCAGATTGCAGAGAGAATGTCATAACACTGTCGCGCCGGCTGAAATCGAACAATTTTATATGGGTAAAAGCGCCATCAGATGTTTTGCTGGCGGGAATGCTGGAAGAGGAAAATTCGACCACTGCCGTATCGTTTACGATTTTATGAGATTCATTTCCTGACCAGTAGGGGTCGAAATAATCTCCTGTTTCCGCTCCATATCCGGGATCAAAGAGGTCATAATAGTAACCGATATCCTGAGCGCCGTCACACTCGACCAGATCGACGCCGCGATGCTCACGATTGTTATTGATCGTGTTTTGAGCCAGGTTTTGTTCGATTACCGTTTCATCGATATGCCATACCAGAACACCCGATCCCGGTATACCAAAATCATATTCATCAATTCGCACCAGAACGCCTGTATTTTCTTCAAGGAGGACCTGACCGGTAGTGTCGAATTCAGCGCGATTTCCATTGGCATCGCGACCAAACGCATAACCGTCGCCATTGAAATCCTTTTGCCGGTTTTCGACGAGATAGTATTCTGTTTGAGTAATGGGAATTTTATATATTTGATGTCCGCTGCTTTGCGGGGCACCGACCGGGATGTTTTCACCGATCGATATTTCAATGGGTTGCTGCCACCCCATAAAAAGTTTCGTCCAGGCACATGGCTGGCTGGGTATCAGACCCTGAAAATTATTGGACCCCTGATCCATCAGACCCCATTGGCCGATTCCCGCACGCCCTGTTTCCGTATCGAAGAGACTTGGCATACCGAGTTGGCTCGCCATCAACAGCGTCATGGATCCGAGCAGGCCGATATCATAACCTTCCTGATTTTGAGTTTCAGGAAGGATAATGGCTTCCCTGATCGCCCGTTCAGCCGTCTCGATTCCTGCAAAGCCGGAAGAACCGTTACCAAGCGTCTCTTGCAGGGTTTCATAATCGATAAATGCGGACTGGATATCATAAGGCGTGGCATCGAAATCAAAAGCAAAATCATTGCCGACACCGGCATGAAAGATCATATAAATGTCATATTGACCATAATCAATCTGGTCATCCGCCGCCTGCAATGCATCCTGCATCAGTTCAGCCCAGCGCAATTTTTGTTTTTCTACATCTTCTTCGCCGCTATAATAAACCATATCATGCGGAAGCGAATAGGATGAATTCTCTTCTTCGGGATAAACATCAAAAAAAAGCTCAAGATGGTGATTTGAAGCCGTTTTAAAATAGTTGCGCAGCGCCAGCAGCTGATGCTCAAAATAATTTTTATTATGGGGGGGGGGATCGATGCTGTAATCGCTTTCGCTTGACAGATCGAAGAGACCATTTCCCGTGGTGGTTTCCACCTGGTCTTCTACAAACTCCACCCGAATAACAGCAATACGCAACGTATCCGCTGTTGATTTTATCCCCATTTCTCTGTCAAGAAAAAAGCGTTGATGAACGCCAAGCAAATCCTGATCAGATAATGCGGAACTCGATTGCGTTGCCGATGGGGATATGGTTATAATGCCCAAGAGAAACGCCGAAAAGACGGTCAAATAAAATATACTTTTCAAATTCACGTCAAGCCTGTGTGCATGTTTTGGGGTTAACTGCCTCAAAAAAGGCGGGATAAAGCAAAAACAGCTTTATCCCGCTTGATCTCTCAAGTCTGTTAGAAACCAATAGTCAGAGAAAAACGCATGGTATTGGCCAACGGGTGACCCTCTGCAGCGGAGACATAACCAAAATCAAATCGATACAGATGATATTGGATACCGGCACCAAAAGAGGTAAATTCGACTTTACCCGGTTTATCCCAGTAATAACCAGCGCGCAATGAAATAAGATCGCTGTACCAATATTCAACACCACCGCTGATAATACCATTAAAAACCTTGGTTTCGCTGACCACCTCTTCATCTTCCGAACCGATATTCTGTTTTTCTTTTTCCACAATGGTCCAGGGAGAAGTAAAAATGGCTTCATAAAAGGGATCAGAAGTACCATCTTCGTGGCGGTTAACCATAAGCTTGTTCATGTCGGCGACAAACGTCAGTTTGTTGTATTGATTCTCTACCGCTTTGTATGCAAATCCCATTTTCAGATTGGTGGGCAGGGGGTCTGCCTGTGAGGCATCGACATAGGTAATTTTGGGACCCAGGTTGGACAGATTCAATCCAAAACTCAATCGCGGCATAAACGGAAATTTATAAAGAGTGGCAAGATCAAAGGCAAATGCATTGGCTCTGCCATCGCCTTTTTCCGCACCGGCGCCGACGCTGGAAAGATTGGAGCGAATATACCGAAGTCCGAGACCAACGGCCCAGTTTTCCTGAATACGGGTTCCATAAGTCGCTGAAACAGCAAATTCATAACTGCTGAATTCTCCAAGAATCAGCGGACTGTCTTCCCCGGTGATATACTGCTTGCCGAGGTTAAGAAATGTCAAATTCAATCCGAACGTACCCAATCCTTCTATTGAATGCCGGTAAGCACCAAATTCATAAAAGAGATCGGAACCGAATTGAGGCAGCCAATTCGCATGCATAAGCGTAAGTTCGCGACCCTGCTGAAAAGCGAGACCGGCAGGATTCCAGAAAACCGCAGTTGCGTCATCCGCCAAAGCCACAAAGGCTTCACCCATTCCCGCTGCACGGGCACCCGGCGATATCATCAGGAACAGTACAGCAGCTTCGCTGACAGCATATGATTCCGCAACCGGTAAAAAAGCAACTGCAGCGAGTACGAATAACACAATTAATTTCTTCATGTGATTCCTCCACTTTATTTGTTGAATCCAGAGTTAAAATGAACCAAAATAAAAAAAGCCGAATACCAGCTCATTCTCTGATTTTATTCGGCTACAAATAAAAAAAGCGAGTCCTGGCTGGAATGTAAAGCTCAGTTACAAATTGTTTGAACAGTCTGTCAGATAATGTTTACTTTATATTTTATAACAATTTGTAACAAACTTTTCGTCCAGCGGCTCACCTTTATTAATTCAATTATCTATTTGGTTTTGGAAAAATATAAATTCTTTAAATAAGAGTCAAGTTATTTTACTTGAAATAAAACAAAAAGTTCCAATTTGCCATTACGGAATACGATACAATTATTATACCACTCTGGACAAAATACCGCATAAAATTTGTTGTTGTTTTTTAAGGACTTGTTGTTTAAAATGTGAATAAATCGGTCGATTTTTGCATGAACGCCCATTATGTGTCCCACAAGTAACACACTGTTACCGGATGGTCTTCAAAATATCCACCAGAGCATCCAGTTCCTTTCGGTTTCGTTTTTCCGTAACAGCACAGAGAAAGCAATTCTCCATATGCGGAAAGAACGGTGCCAACTCAATACCCGCCAATATACCATTTTTCTCACAGGTACGTAAAATCTTTTTGACCGGGATGTCGCTATGAACGACAAATTCCTTAAAGAACGGTTGATCGAATTCAAGCGAAAAGCCGTCCAAAGCCCCGATTTTTTTGGCGAGGTAATGACTCTTTTGCAGGCAGTGATTTGCCGCCTGTTCCAGACCGGATTTTCCCATTAGCGAAAGATAAAGCGTCGCGGCAAGAGCATTAAGCCCCTGATTGGTACAAATATTGGAGGTCGCCTTTTCCCGGCGAATATGTTGTTCACGTGTTTGCAGCGTCAGGACAAAGCCGCGTCTGCCGTCCTGATCTACGGTTTCACCGACAATTCGGCCCGGAATTCTGCGCACAAGTTGTCTGGTAGCGGTAAAAATACCCAGAAAGGGACCGCCAAAGTTCAATGCGTTTCCCAGAACCTGTCCTTCACCGGTTGCAATGTCTGCTCCGTATGCGCCCGGTGGCTTGAGCAATGCCAGAGAAATCGGATCATTCGACGTGACAAACAAACCACCCTGTTCATGCACTATTTCCGAAGCCTTTTCCATATCTTCGAGACAGCCAAAAAAATTGGGATGTTGCATCACCATAGCGGCAATCTGGTCATCCATGTGATCTTTCAGGTGATTCAAATCCGTTATTCCGTTTTCCGCTGGAATCAAATTGATCTCTATCCCCTGGCCATGACAATAGGTCCGGATAATATCGGTATAGTAGGGATGTACAGTTGAAGATACGAAAATTTTATTGCGTTTTTTCTGGGAATGAGCCAGCAAAACCGCTTCAGCCAGAGCAGATCCGGCGTCATACAGAGAAGCATTGGAAACATCCATTCCGGTTAATTCGCAGATCATGGTCTGGAATTCATAAATGGCCTGCAGGGTTCCCTGGCTGACTTCGGCTTGATAAGGCGTATAGGCCGTATAAAATTCAGATCTGGCTAAAATATGATTCACCGCAGCGGGCACATAATGATCATAGGCGCCTGCCCCTAAAAAGCAAACCAGATCTTGTGTATTTTTATTTTCAAGCGATAGCTTTCTAAGATGCTGAAAAGCTTCAAATTCCGACAACGGGGCGGGTAAATCCAATTTTTTATCGAGCAACAAATCGGAAGGAATATTGTTTAACAATGCCTGAAAATCTTCAGCTCCGATGGCTTTCAGCATTGCCTTTTGATCTTCCGGGGAATTGGAAAGAAAAGGCATTATATTCTCCTTGCTCAGCTAATCTTTTCTTTATACTGCTCTGCATTTAAAAGCTGATCGAGCTCGGATTTGTTCTCCAGTTCGATCTGAATCATCCAGCCATCGCCGTAAGGATCTTTATTAATGATTTCAGGTGAATCAGCGAGTGCAGAATTAATTTTGACCACCTTTCCGGAAACAGGAGAGAAAAGATCCGATACCGCCTTGACGGCCTCGATCGTACCGAAGGTATCCATTTGAGCAAACTCTTCTCCTTCTTCCGGGAGTTCAACATAAACCACATCTCCCAGTTCACCCTGAGCATAATCGGTAATTCCCACAGTTATAATATTATCAGAAACGCTGATCCATTCGTGCTCCTCTGTGTAATGTAAATTCTCTGGCACGTTCATCTTATTTCCTCCTGTTATTAAGTGTAAACTTGAGCTTTCAGATCAAAAGATTCCAGGAACCGGGTATCAAAAATTCCGTTTTGGAAATTTTCATCATGAAAGATTCTCAAGTGCAGGGGTATGGTGGTAGCAACACCCTCTACGACAAATTCTTCCAGAGCTCTGATCATACGGACGATCGCTTCGTTTCGGTCTTTGCCGTGTGTAATGACTTTGGCAATCAACGAGTCATAATAGGGTGGTATTTTATACTGAGCATATGCATGTGTATCGACGCGCACACCCGGTCCTCCCGGGTTATGAAAGCTGGTAATCACACCGGGGGATGGCCGGAATCCCTGGAAAGGATCTTCTGCATTGATGCGACATTCGATAGCATGTCCCCGCAATTTATATTTTTTCATTTTTTTAGGTAGTTTTTCGCCGGCAGCGGATAAAATTTGATGTTTGATCAGATCGATTCCGAGCACTTTTTCGGTTACCGGATGTTCCACCTGGATGCGGGTATTCATCTCCATAAAATAGAAATGACCATCCTTGTCCAGCAAAAACTCTATTGTTCCGGCACTGTTATACTGAACGCTCTGAGCCCCGAGAATAGCCGCATCACACATTGCCTGGCGTAATTCCGGTGTAACCACCGGAGAAGGCGATTCTTCGATCAGCTTTTGGTGTTTTCGCTGTATGGAACAATCCCGTTCGCCCAGGGAGAGCACATTACCATGATTATCCCCCAAAATCTGAATTTCGATATGGTGAGGATTTTCAAAGTATTTTTCCATATAAATATCAGCGTTATTAAAAGCCGCTTTAGCCTCGGCCATGGCCATTTCAGCCGCATTTCTGATTTCGCTGATTGATCTTACCACGCGCATTCCCCTGCCACCGCCTCCGGCAGATGCTTTGAATATAATAGGAAACTCTATCCCCTGAGCCAGTCTTTCAACCTGCCGCACATCTTTGATGATACCATCCGAGCCCGGAATCACCGGCACTCCGGCCTTTTTCATGGTTTCCTTGGCAAACGCCTTGTCTCCCATACGCAAAATGGTTTGAGGGGTCGGTCCGATAAACTGGATATCACAGGACTCGCAGATCTCGGCGAAATGAGCGCTCTCGGCCAAAAAACCATAGCCGGGATGAACGGCATCAGCATTTGTAATTTCTGCAGCGCTGATCAATTGCGGAATATTTAAATAACTTTGGTGGCTCGGCCCCGGGCCGATACAAACCGCCTGGTCGGCAAAGCGTACATGCAAACTCTCAGCATCTGCCTCACTGTAAACAGCCACAGTCTCTATGTTGAGCTCTTTACATGCACGTATAATTCGTAATGCGATCTCACCACGATTGGCAATAAGAATTCTGTTAAACACGCCTGTTATCCATAAGTTTAAATTTTCGAGTCCTGTTTAATCAGGTTTTACCAGAAATAGAGGCTGATTGTATTCTACAGGCTGGGAATTTTCAACGAGTATCTTTTCAATTCGGCCTGAAATCTCCGCCTCGATCTCATTCATGAGCTTCATCGCCTCAATAATACATAATACCTTTCCCGGCGAGATTTTGTCCCCCTCATTGATATAGGGATCGGCATCCGGTGCCGGAGAGGAGTAATAAGTACCTACCATGGGAGAGTTTATTTTGATCAGTTTTTCATCCTCTTCCCGTACTTTTTCGGGTGGCGGAACCGGTTTTGATTCAGGGGCAACGCTTGGCTGTTCAGGCTCGAGTACAACCGGAGCCGTATTCGGGGCGCTGACAGGTCGTTTATCAACCCGTAAAGACCCATTTTTCTTGATGGTGACCTTTTTGCCCCACCAGCTCTTTACCTGGATCTCACCGATATCAAATTCATGTACAAGTTTGACGAGTTCGCGGATTTTCTGCACGTGCATAGATACTCCTTTGCATTAAGTTACACGTTCAATGTATTCCCCTGTACGCGTATCGATTTTGATTTTATCCCCCTCCTCCAGGAAAAGAGGTACCTGAACAGTCCCGCCAGTCTCCACCACGGCTTTTTTCGTTGCCCCGGAAACCGTATCGCCCTTGAGTCCCGGTTCGGTTTCCGTTATTTCCAATTCAACAAATGTCGGAACCTCGATACCGATGGGATTCTCGTTGTAAGTTAAGACGTCTACGTTTTCACCCTCTTTTAAAAACTCACCCCCGGATTGGATCAAACTGGATGGCGCACCGATCTGGTCATAGGTTTCGTGGTCCATCAACATCAGTAGATCACCTTCTCTGTATAAATACTGCATCTGCCGACGAATCACCCTGGCATCCTCTACCTTTTCTCCGGAGCGAAAGGTCTTTTCGATTGCTTTACCGGTCTGCAAGTGTTTTAATTTTGTACGAACGAAAGCTCCGCCACGCCCCATTTTAACGTGCTGGAACTCGTTGATTGCATAGAGTTCACCATCCAATACGAGAACCATCCCGGTTCTAAAATCTGATGTACTAGCCATTTGTTTCTCTTTTCACCTTTCTTCAGTTCAAACCAGTAAAAATCTAAAAAAATTAATATATAGAGTCAATACTTTTGTCCTTAATTCCACAAAGACCTCCGACAATGGCCTAGGAACCTGATAGCTTTTTGCGAATGAGGACGTTTACGGATTTTGGGTTTGCTTTTCCATCGGTTGCACGCATAACCTGGCCGACGAAAAAGCCCATCAGTTTATCCTTGCCGCCGCGAAAAGCATCCACCTCGTCCGGATGCGCCTGCAAAACCTGATCGATTGCTTTTTCAATAGCATCGTGATCCGTTATCTGCATCAAGCCCTTTTCTTTGACAATCTTTTTCGGAGAGTCGCCGCTTTCGATAACATCATTGAACACGGATTTGGCAATTTTGGAATTTATCGTTCCGGACTCTATCAGTTGAATAATTTCGACAAGAGAATCGGCTTCCAGTCGCAACTCATCGATATTGCATTTTTTCTCCTTCAAACAGCGCAAGACCTCCCCCATCACCCAGTTGCTCGCCGCTTTTTTGTCCTTCACCTTGATTGCAACCGCCTCGAAAAAATCCGCAATCGCCCTGTCTTCTGTCAAAATTTTGGCGTCATATTCGGGCAAAGCATATTCTTTGATAAAGCGTTTTTTTCGCTGCAGCGGCAGTTCAGGCAGATCGCGCCGGACCCGTTCGATCCAGTCATCATCAACGACAACAGGCACCAGATCAGGATCGGGAAAATAGCGATAATCGTGCGAAAATTCCTTGGAGCGCATCGATTCGGTGATGCCGCGATCCACATTCCACATTCGCGTCTCCTGTTCTATCTTTTCACCACTGGAAAGCATCTGATATTGCCGGGAAATTTCATAATTCAGCGCACTCTCAACGTGACTGAAGGAATTCATATTTTTCAGTTCCGTCTTCGTCCCCAGCCCCGTCTCTCCCCGCGGCCGCAGGGAAATGTTTGCGTCGCAGCGCAGACTTGCCTCTTCCATATTACCGTCACAAATCCCGAGATAGCGAACCAGTTGTCGCAGATGTATCAAAAAAAAAGCCGCCTCTTCAGGAGAACGAATGTCCGGTTCAGTAACAAGCTCCAAAAGCGGAACCCCACAGCGATTGACATCCACCAGCGTTTCATCCGTTCCGACATAAGCTTCTGCATGCATGGATTTACCGGCATCCTCTTCCGCATGGATTCTGGTCAACCGCACCGAGCGCACAAAATCACCCATCTCAATGTCAATCTTGCCATTTTGACAAAATGGCTGTTCAAACTGTGAAATCTGGTAGCCCTTGGGTAGATCGGGATAAAAATAGTTCTTACGGGCAAATTGCGCCCTCGGATTGATTTCACAGTCCGTGGCTAACCCCAGTTTTAACGCATATTCCACAACATTCTGATTTAAGACAGGTAAAACGCCCGGCATCCCGAGACAAACCGGACAAACTTGTGTATTGGGTACACCCCCGAATTGAGCAGAGCACGAACAAAATATCTTTGAGCGGGTTAACAGTTGTATATGAATTTCCAATCCAATAATTGGCTCATAATTGACGTTCGTCATAGCTTTCTCCATCCGTGATTGTCTGCTTGTGACCGGATGATCAGCAGGTGTGATTTCCCTCTACATGATCGGCAATGCGAAAAAGCATGCCCTCATCAAAAGGTTTTGCAATAAACTGAATTCCGACAGGTAGACCCTGGTGATCTTTGGCGCAAGGCAAAGAGAGCGCCGGCAAACCGGCGAGATTCACCGAAACCGTATAGATATCGGAGAGATACATTTGCAAAGGGTCATCTAATTTCTCTTCGAGTTTGAATGCCGTGGTTGGACTGGTGGGGGTAATCAGGCAGTCGACTTGCTCGAGAACGCGATCAAAATCATTTTTTATGAGTGTCCTCACCTGCATCGCTTTGCGGTAATAGGCATCATAATAACCGGATGAAAGCACAAAAGTTCCAAGCATGATACGCCTTTTCACTTCCGGGCCAAAGCCTTCACTACGGCTTTTGACGTACATTTCTTCCAGATTTTTGGCTCCGGCGCTTCGAAAGCCATATCGCGCGCCATCAAATCGCTCCAGATTCGACGATGCTTCAGCAGTGGCGATAATATAATAGGCGGATATAGCATATTCCAGATTGGGCAGAGAAACCTCTACGATTTCAGCACCCCGCCGGGCCAGCGATTCCAGAACATTTTCTATAGCTCGGTTGATTTCAGGGTCCAGACCCTGTGAAAAGTACTCCACCGGCTTGCCGATTTTTAATCCCCTTACCTCCTGCTGCAAAAAAGAGCCATAGTCCGGCACCGCAACATTTGCACAAGTCGAATCATTCGGGTCATAACCGGCAATTGACTTTAATAAAAGAGCGTTATCGGAAACAGTCTGCGAAAGCGGCCCAATTTGGTCGAGAGAAGAAGCAAAAGCAACCAATCCAAACCGCGATACGCGTCCATAAGTGGGTTTCAATCCAACCACACCGCAAAAACTCGCCGGCTGGCGAATAGATCCGCCTGTATCCGAGCCCAGCGCACCACAGCATAAACCGGCAGCAACTGCAGAAGCCGATCCCCCCGACGAACCCCCGGGAACCCGATCAGCATCGTGCGGATTCCTGGTTGCACCAAAATTCGACGTTTCTGTCGATGAACCCATCGCAAATTCGTCGAGATTTGTTTTTCCGATCAGGATGGCATCCTGTTCCAGCAATTTCCTGATGACCGTTGCATCATAAGGCGGCACAAAATTCGACAAAATCTTGGATCCACACGTGGTGGGAACGCCTTTCATGACGATGTTGTCCTTTATGGCTACAACCATTCCGGCCAACATTCCCGCCTGCCCGCCTGCAATGCGGTTATCGATCTCAATAGCCCTCTGTCGGGCATTATCCTCAAATACAGTTATATATGCGTTTAATGATTCCTGTTCATGAATATTTTCAATATAGAGATCAACCAGCTTTTCGCATGAGAGTTCTGAACGATCCAATTTACGACGGAGTTGCGTATAGGCCAATTCCGTTAAATGCAAAACTCGGTCCTTCTATTCTTGTTCTTCTGGTTTTGTTTCACTCGACTTGGAATTTTTCTCTTCCGGCTCCGGGTCCGAATGTGTGGCTTTTTTGAACTCTCTGATGCCTTTTCCCAAACCACTTGCCAGCTCCGGTAACCGCTTGGCACCGAATAACAAGAGAATAATAAAAACGACAATAAGCAGTTCAGGACCGCTTGGTAACATCATGTTAAATCCTCCACTATTTATGGACTAGAAATAAATTTTCAACAGATTACAGGTCATCTGAAATATCAATCTCTCGTTTGACTTCCTCAGCTGCTTTTCTGAATTCCCGCATGCTTTTCCCGATTATTTTTGCCAACTCGGGCAATCGCTTGGAACCAAAAAGCAAAAGAACCACCACCAGAATGATAAACATTTCCGGCATTCCCACCGCTGGAAACACGGCAATCACCTCCTTGAAAAACCTTGGGATGAATTTAAGCTATAATATATTGCAGATTATCCGTATTTGCAAGAATAATATTCATCTCATTTCCCGATCGTATTCCCTGACACAGGGCTCATCATAATTACACCCGTTTTTCTACCGGTGTAATATCATAAAACTTGCCTTCATGCTGAAAAAAAAAGTCTGAAGAACAATAATACGATTCAACCAATAAACGAAACAAACCGGATAATGATCCCCCACAAAAAAAAACGGCGCTGCCATTACTATTTTAAAACAGGTTGACAACGCCATTTGCATTTCTGCTTAACCTTATCGCAACAGAGTCATTTGCCTCACCCGACGATGTGCACCGGCCTTTACTTCGTATAAATATATACCGCTGGCCACCGGCCGAGACTCTTCATTTTTACCATCCCACCGTACCTGATGCCGGCCGGCGGGATACCGGCCGCGTAACAGCGTTTTAACCAATTGCCCATCGAGATTATAAACCTTTATCTCAATCCAGTCTTGTTTGGCGATTACGAATTCAATACGTGTCTGCGGATTAAACGGATTCGGATAGTTTTGTTCCAGCGTCATCATCTTCGGCATGTCGGCCGCTGATGGTGCGGCAACAAGGGATGGCTGTCCGGATTGGCTATTCACAGCGACGACAGCATCCAGGTCAAAATCGCCATTCCAGGCGCCCTCGGATTTCAAGTCACCAATGTCGGTCAATTTGATATACGCCGCCCAGGATAATCCAACATCCGCCAGATCAAAAACATCACCACCGGAAACATTCGGATCGGTGGGATTTTGATTGTCTTTGGTCGGGGTGACACCGGCAAACCCGGCAAAGGTGGTGGTATCCCAGGGGAACTCTACCCAGTTCTCGCCATCCTGACTTACCGCAACCCTGGCGGCTTCTATAAAGGGCTGTGTCGTATCGCCACCGATATAATAGGCGTTCTCGAACACTATAAAATCAGCGCCTTCTGCATCAACAACATAATTATCGCTGAACGCCAAAACGATTTCACCCCCATGCCCCAGGGAGAGCAGCTCCTGGGGTTTGGAGCTCGGATTGACGGAACTCAGAACCGGGTCAGGATCGGGAGGGCCCAGCACATTGCTGGGGAAAAAATTTTGACCAAAGCCGGCGTTAGCGCCCGGGGTAAATGCGACTACCGAATCAGCCCAGGGATCGGAACTGCTGATGGGCCCCAGAACGGCCATGTCCTGTACACCATCACCAAATCCAAACGTATCGAGTATATCGCCGGAATTCGGATCCAGCTTTTGCACCGCGTCATCCGCAAAATTGGACACATACAGCTCATTTTCAAACCGGTCGAAAAAGAGAGTCATGGCACCTTTTCCCACCTGCAGGGGATTCGCGACACTGTTGGACACCCGAAGCGTTAATGCATCATAGGCATAAAGAAACCCATGGCTGCCGTTGCCATAGGCGGACAAAAAAGCCTTTCCCGCATCAGTAATGGCGATATCACCGGGCATGCCGCCGATTTCCACTGTATCCACAACCGCAGCGGTCCAGTCATCAGCACCATAGGGATCGATTATCGCTACGTTACCGCTCACATCTGCATAGTTTCCACTACAAATAACATGAATACTTCCGTCCGGCGCCAGGGCCAGAGCCTGGGGATTGGCCGGTACTCTAAGGGTTTTTGTCACCTTATCGCTGCGGATATCGATAACAGAAACCGTAGAGGCACTGTAATCCGGATATCCGCCGCTGTTGGCAACGTAGGCAGTATTGTTGACCACCAGAATGCCTTCCGGCCCAATACCGACATCTATGCTGTAAACGATGTCGCCGCTTTCGAGATTCACAATAGAGATGGTGTTCGCCAACAAATTGGTTACATAGACTCTGTTCTCACTCACAAATGCCATTTCATAAGGATTGCCCCCCTCCAACAGGACAATCGTTTTTTCCACAGCATCGGTATGCGCATCTATTACCGTAATGCTGGCAGGCGTTGAATTGAGTACATAAATTTTGTCTTCCCTGGTGTAAAGCCGGTTCGGGATATCGCCGACAATTGCAATATCATTTTCAATTGTCTTATTATCCAGATTCATTTTTGACAGGGTTCGTCCCAACCCGTTAAGCACATAAAGCGTTCTGGGGATATCCCGTGCGAATGAGATCGTTATTCCGGTTATCACCAGGAGTATCGCTATAGTCACTTTCCGCATGATGTTTTTCCTTTCCAATTGAATAACGGTGTATTAAGCAATAGTATGTTTAAAAAATAACTTCCATTCCGATTCGCCAATGCCTGCCCGGCAGAGGAGCATGTTCAACAATTTCATAATGCTCGTTAAAAATATTATATAATGAAAATTTCCAGTTCACCCTGAACCGCTCAAATGCATGGTTGAAAATGACAAAGAGATTATCAACGCTATAGGGCGGTTGTTTTACGGTATTCGAGGCTGTTATATAACGCTCACCCACCAGGTGACCATGGTATTGTACCGCGACTTTATCAAAATTCAGATTTAGTGACAATTTGGTTGTATAGTCGGGTCTGTAAACCAGTTGTTTATCATGCCGGGTACGCTGACCGCTCTTATCCAGGGCACTCAAAATAACATGGCTGAAGTTTAATTCCACTCTGTCATCCCAAAACTGCCACGATCCATTCCATTCCCAGCCCTGCAACCGTGCATCTGTATTTCCCGGCTGCCAGGTGGCAAAGGACCCCAATTCCCAAACGATCAGATTTTTGATATCATGGTGAAAGTAATTGCTTCCGATCTCCAGCCAGCCGAACCAGGGGACGCCGATCTGCAAGCCAATATCGGTATCCGTGCTTTCTTCCGGAAGCAGGTCAGCGTTACCCTTCACTCGAAAATCCTGGTAGAACAGATCGGCAAATGTCGGCACCCGAAAGGACCGCCCCCAATTGGCACGTACATTAAAAAACCAGCCATTATGATGGGAAAACAGCACACCGATCCGCGGACTGAACTGCTTCTCCTCGCGCTTGCTGTTCGATTGTGTCAGGGAGAAGAAATCATAACGCAAGGCATGATAAATAACCAGATCGGATAAAAAAGCCGGTTTCGGCAAATGCCATTTATTTCTCAGCATCGCGCTGTATGTGAAATTATCGGTTCGGTTTATCGGGCCGGAAAAATGAGTGAGTAGATTTTTGTCCTCAAAATTGTCCCCCTGCACTGTGGTCTGAAACAGCATGGACTGCTGGCGGCCAAAATGATATGTGCTTTCGAGGTTACCCCGATAGGTAAGAATTCGGTACAGAGAATGATAGGAAGGGACTGTGCGGTAGCGCAATGGTGTATCGGCCGGGGGTCTGTTTTTAAATTCCACCTCATTAAAATAGCGCGAAAAGGTCAGTCGTGTGCTCTGTTTTTGGTTTTGAAATACATACTGTCCTAAAAAGAGTTTCCGGTTTGTCTTTGCCTCGGCAAACGGTGTCCAGGAATAAACCAGTCCGGGAAGACCGCGTTGACAAGTATACAGATGTGTTTGCAGTTGAAACGAATGATGGTCGCTTCCGAATGCGATTTTACCGAACAGGTTTTGCGATGAAAAATCAGCATTCAAACGCGATTCTGACAGGGTGGTGCCATCCGGACCTTTGTAACGGTATGGGTAGTTCCCTTCTTCCTTTAAATCCTGATAGCCGAAAAAATATTGAATGTCTCCAGCATGTCCTGCAACAGAGGGATGGATACCCAACGCACCGTATTGACCGGTCTGGCCTGCCAGGCGGACTTGATCCACCGCGTCCCTTCTGGAGATGATTTCCACCACACCGCCGATAGCGCCATTGCCGTATAAACTGCTGTTACCGCCTTTCAGCACTCTTATTTCTTCGACTCCGGAGAGAGGAATTTGATTGAGATCCATTTCACCGCTAAGGGGATCATTCATAGGAACGCCGTCGAGTAAAACCAAAACCTGATTGGTATTGCTACCCCGTATTGAAATACGCTTCCGGCCGCTTCCTCCGCCTTCGTTGATAATATCCACACCTGCCAGGTTGCCCAGCAATTCACCAACCGTTCGCGCCGTGCTGTTTTGAATCTGTGCCAGATCGATCCGTTGCAAAAAATCACTGGTTTCTGCGAAACCCTGCTGTGCTGTAATCGTAATTTCATCCAGAGCAATAACAACGGGCGTCAACCTGAAATGTACGGTGGCAATCAAATCCTTTTGTACATATACATTTTTTTGTATTCGACTCTTATAGCCGACAAAACTCGCTTCCAAAGCATAGCCACCGGCAAAAATATTCTCGATGGCAAAATGTCCATTCGCATCTGTTGCTGCGCCCACACCCGTTCCGACCACGATGACATTGGCTCCATGCAGAGGCGTTCCATCGGTCGAAAAAACGGTTCCTTTAATCTTGACCGTAGATTGAGCATGGAGAGAAAAAAATCCGAAAAATATGAAAAGCAAAATGATGACTCTGGCGATACAGCGCATCGTTAAACACCTGAAATTGATATGTTTCCAGGAGCTGCACAGCGGAAAATGGAGGAGAATAAAAAAATCCCAACCTCGGGAAAAAGCTGGGAGAAATAAAAGGTATTAAAAACGACGCCTTTCCCTCGAAAGATTCCACAGGCAGGTCTCCTGGCTTGCAGCTTCCAACCTACTCGTCGCGCCTTCCCATCAATTTGAGTTTGACAGTGGCGTACAGCGACTTTTGTAGCTGCTTACAGTTGCGGGGCAGCGCCGGAGTTTCACCGGCTTCCTTATTCCGGGCCATTACCGGCCGGAATTACCCATGTCTGTTAATCATTTACAAGTAACAAATTTCTGACAACAAAGTCAATAAAAAAGTTGAGTTGAAAAAATATATCTGAATGAAAATAATGTCAAATCAGGTATCGCGTCACAGGATGGATATGACTATCAGGCATACCATCGCAGAATATAAGCAGCCAACACGATGCCCAAAACACCGGTGATATTGAATTTTATGTACAGGCCAAGGGTCAAACTGATCATAACAAAATCGATATCAAGCGGACCGAAACCAAAATCCACAGAGCGAAGAAAAAAATCCTTTACGACTCCGTCAGGAAGAATCAAACCCAGAATCTGACCAAAAACAGATCCTATCAATGCCCCCAGCAAAATAGCCAGGATAATCCACCCCAATGTATGCTTACGCCACATATTGAGACCTCATTTAAATAATCACTCCTTGCTGTTTGCTTTGTCGTCAGTGAGAAAAATTGTAATTTCATCATCCTCATTGCGAAAATAGGCCAAAACAGCGCCAACCGGGCCCGATAGTAAATAAATCATTGTTGCGATAAAAAAAGTGTGTTCCGGCGCAAAAAAAGAAGAAAAAATAACGGTAATGAAAAAAACCAGCCTGAACAGATTGGCCCCTTTCTGCCGAAAGGTAAATCTCGGAAAGCCTGAAAATTTTATTGTGGTGGTCATAAGGATACTGACAAGGGGTACGAGGATGGTAAGCAATCGCAGTAGAACGGTCCATTCCGTAACCTGATAAAACAAGACGGTACTGGCCAGAGCCACACCAGCCATAGGTGCCGGAAGGCCGATATAGTCCCTGCGCTTACCGTCATGCAATGTATAAAGGTTGAAGCGCGCCAATCGAAAAGCGGCAAACAATAAAGGCAAAAATGCCAGCAACAGTCCGATAGGATCGAGGAAGCGGAGATGGAATTGATAAACCAAAAGTGCCGGTGCAAGGCCGGCGGAAATGAGGTCACTGAGAGAATCCATTTGCAGGCCGAAGGGGCTGGACAATCCGGATGCCCGTGCTATCCGTCCGTCAAGCGCATCGAAAATACCGGCCAAAAAAATCAGCCAGGCAGCACTTGTAAAATTCCCGGTTGCTGATTGAATGACGGAAAAAAATCCACAAAATAGATTAAGCGATGTGAAAAGCGTCGGAACGCCTACTATTAAGCTACGATGTTTCATCTATTTCTGCAATTATACTTTCCCCCCCTTTTAAGCGGTCTCCTGATTTCGTTCTGACCTTTGCCCATTCGGGCAAATAGACCTCCAACCTGGATCCAAACTTGATCATGCCGAATTTTTGACCGGTTTCCACCGCCTGATCCAGCTTAACATACCAGACGACCCGGCGCGCCACCATGCCGGCGGATTGCTTAAAAGCCATCTTTCCATAGCGAGTCAGCAATCCAAAAAACGCGTGTTGATTCTGATGAGAAGCCTCGGGCCGGTATGCCGGTAAATTTTTACCTCTCTTATAATGGATATAATCAATCTTGCCCTTAAAGGGAATATAGTTCATATGCACATCGAATAAAGAAAGGAAAATATCGATCCGTGTGACTTTTTGCTGAAGATAATCCGTCTCCTCAACGGTTTTAATATCAATCACCTTGCCATCAGCGGGAGAGACAATGACATTATCCGTTGCCGGTGGTACTCTGACCGGATCCCGAAAAAAATACAATCCGGTTAACAGCAACAAGAGATCAATGCCGAATAAAGCAATCATAAATGCATTGTTTTGAGAAAAGCCGAAATATCCAAACATCAGTGCGAATAGCACCAGGCCTGCGAAAAGCGGCCATCCCTCTTTACTTATTCTCAACTGCTCTCCATCAATAATCGGCTTTTGATGTCATCAATGATTTCAGCCATCTTTTCACGGTTCCTTTTAAACCGCTCTAAATCAAGATAGGTGTCTGTGGTTAAATCCCACAAGCGGAAGGTATCCATACTGATTTCATCCCCGAGGACAATGCGGTCATTCTGGCGTCCGTACTCGATTCTAAAATCAATCAGGTGATAATTGCGGCGCCGGAAAAAATCACGCAGAATGGCATTGATTTTGGATGAAAGTCTGTGAATTTCTTTAATCTCATCGGAGGAAGCATGACCAAAGGAGATCAAATGATCTTCGTTGATCATCGAATCCTCATTTTCCTCATGCTTGAGATAGTACTCGATAATCGGACATTCAAGTTCGGTCCCCTCCTTAACCTTATATCTTTCCGCAAGAATTCCGGCTGCAAAATTTCTTACCAGCACTTCAAGCGGCAACATATCCAGTTTAGCAACCAGGATTTCACGTTCTGAAACCTGATCAATAAAATGAGTAGCGACGTTGTAACTCTTTAAATAGTTCAGCAGATATGCACTCACCAGCCCGTTACTTTTTCCCTTGTTTGTAATCGCAAGCTTTTTGCCGCTTTTTAATACATAATCGTCTTTGAAATAGAGGATCAACTGTTCTTCTTTGGTCGTACTAAAAATTTTCTTGGTCTTGCCTTCAGAAATTTTTTTCTCTTTCAATGGTTAACTCCCTATTCCTATATTCTCATAAATATAATTTATATGCTTCAGGGCGATATCGGGATCAAAACAGGATTTAAGCTCTTTTTCATTCAGAGTGCTGTTTACCTTTTCATCTTGTTGCAGAGCCGTTTTTAAATCGGTTTTTGACTGCCAGCATTGCATGGCGTTTTTCTGTACCAGTGCATAAGCCTCCTCGCGGCTCATGCCTTTTTGGATCAAGGCCAGCAGCACGCCCTGGGAAAAAACGAGACCATGGGTTAGATTTAAATTTTCTATCATTTTATCCTTGTATACGATCAAGCCATCCAATATACGCAATATTCTGGCCATTATGAAATCGAGTAAAATACAAGAATCGGGAAAAATTACCCGCTCAACCGAGGAATGACTGATATCGCGCTCATGCCAGAGAGCAACATTTTCCAAAGCAGCGAGAGAGTTGCTTCGCAACAGCCTGACCAGGCCCGAAATATTTTCAGACCCTATCGGGTTGCGCTTGTGCGGCATGGCGGAAGAGCCTTTTTGGCCTTTGCTGAAGGGTTCTTCAGCCTCCAGGACTTCGGTGCGCTGGAGATGGCGAATTTCAACCGCGATTTTTTCAATCGTCGTCCCAATCAACGCCAGGGTCTGAATATACTGTGCATGCAGGTCGCGCTGAATGACCTGTGTTGAAACCGGAGCGGGGGTCAGGTTAAATTTTTCGCAAACAATTTTTTCAACTCCGGGATTGATCTGGGCATAGTTACCCACTGCACCGGAGATCATACCTACAGCAATTGCATTTCCGGCTTGCTCCAGACGCTTTTGATTGCGTCTCATTTCATCATACCATAAGGCAAATTTGAGTCCAAAGCTGGTCGGCTCGGCATGAATACCGTGGCTGCGGCCGATACAAACAGTCTGTTTATAAAGGATGGCTTTTTCCTCGAGCACAGTCAGTAATTTTTTCACATCCTCTAAAAGTATTTGAGTGGCTTGCCGAATGACCAGCGCCAGAGCGGTATCGAGCAGATCGGATGAGGTCATGCCGTAATGAATATAACGGGCTTCCGGGCCCACATATTCAGCAACACTGGTCAGAAAAGCAATAACATCGTGCTTGACCTCTTTTTCAATATCCTCGATTCGTTGAAGATTAAAATCAGCTTTATCCTTGATCCGGTTGACAGCGTCTTGTGGAATAAAACCGAGTTCAGCCTGTGCCTCACAAACTGCAATTTCCACCGCAAGCCAGCTTTGGTACTTGTTCTCTTCGCTCCAAATCTCGCCCATTCGGGCTCTTGTGTATCGCGGTATCATTGTTATCTTCCTCTGTATGCGTTCGGATTTGTTTCCAATTTTACTTTAACATCAAGATAACGCCGGTTTCTATAAATCCTGAAAGTGACCACATCGCCTTTTTTAAAATCCAGTTCATCGATGATTCTGTCGATATCAGCCAACTCTGTGACGGTTTTACCGTTGATCGCCAGGATAACATCTCCGATTTCAAGTCCGGCTTTGACCGCGGGGCTGTTTTTTGCCAATTCTGAAATGATTGCCCCCCGCGTGGATCGCAATCCCAAATATCTCGCCACCAGCGGCGTCAATTCACTACAGGTAATGCCTGTCCAAAAATTCCGATCAACCCGGCCATAATTGATCAAATCATTGAGAATCCGCTTGATGCGATTTACGGAAATGGCAAATCCCAAGCCGATGCTGGCGCTCATATAATCGCTTCCGGATATAATCCAGGTATTAATTCCAATAACCTCACCGTTGCAGTTTACCAGCGGGCCACCGCTGTTCCCGCCATTAATGGCGCAGTCGGTCTGAATCATGTCTTCAAAAACCCTGTCATTGAGCCGGCCAAAATCCTGGTCTATAGCGCTGACCACCCCGACGGTCACCGTCGGACGCGAACTGATATCAAAGAGACCAAATGGGTTCCCCAGGGCGATGACCCACTCGCCGATGATGACGTCATCGGAATCACCCAATTTAACGTAGGCAAAATCATCGCCGTCTATTTTTAGAACAGCCAGATCTGTGGTAAAATCCTCGCCGATTTTCTGACCTTTGTACTGAGTACCGCCGGCCAGGGTAACGATTATTTCCGCTGCATCGGCAACAACATGCTGGTTGGTAAGGATATATCCCTTCTTGGAAATGAGAACACCAGAGCCCAGACTTTTTACCTGTTTTTCAAAGGGAATATCGGGGAAAAAATTGCGAAAAAAGGGATCATCGGCGAACGGACTTTTTCTGACATAACGCTTGACCTGCGTCACATTGATTCCCACCACCGCCGGACTTACCATCTCAACAGCCCTGGTAATGGCGGTATGACGGGACTGATCCACACTCTCCTTTATCTGTGCATCGGCTTCCGGAACCTCTATATGCTGGTTCTCACCACATACGCTGACCAGGAGAAGAGCAGCGACGAATCCCGTCAAAAATACAAACGATTGTTTAAACATAATTTTCATTTTATCATTTACCCGATCTTTTGCCAATCCTTCAGAAAAGACTCGACACCCCGATCCGTAAGCGGGTGCTTTATCAGTTTTTCAATAACACCGAGCGGTATGGTTGCAATATGTGCACCCAGCATGGCACATTCCTTGACATGCAACACGCTTCGAATGCTGGCCACAATAATCTCGGTTTTTAGGTCATAGTTTTGATACATCTGTAAAATCTCGGCTATAAGTTGCATACCTTCGTGGCTGGCATCATCCAGACGGCCTACAAAAGGACAGACAAAACTGGCGCCGGCCCTGGCGGCCAGCAATGCCTGCATCGGACTGAAAATCAGCGTCACATTGGTTCGAATGCTTTCCGCTTCCAGAATTTTCACCGCGACAATTCCCTCCCGGGTTGCCGGTATTTTAATAACGATCTTTTCATCAATTGCCGCCAGCTCGCGGCCTTCTTTAACGATATCCCCTGATTCCAAACTCACCGCTTCCGCACAGACCGGGCCATCAACGACTTTACAAATTTCTTTGTAGATCTCTTCGGGCTTTCCGGATTCTTTTGCCAAAAGCGTCGGATTCGTCGTGACGCCGTCCGCTACCCCCAGCGCAGCAGCTCGCCTGACCTCTTCAACACTTGCAGTATCGATAAAAAATTTCATATTCTCTCCATTGGTTTAATTGTTCACGACGGATAAATTATTTTTTCCAAATAAAGACCATAAGGCGGTACGGTCGGACCGGCGCGGCGACGATCTCTGGCATTTAGCACATTGAGCAAGGAGACGGGGGAATTTTTTCGCCTGCCGATATTTACAAATGTGCCCACCAGTGTCCGCACCATGTTGTGCAGAAACCGGTTGGCAGTAATAAAAAAGATCAGCTCTTCCTCGGATTCTTTCCACTCTGCACTAAAAACCCGGCACCTATGATGATTAACATCCGAATTGGCCTTGCAAAACGATTTGAAATCCTGTTCACCCGGCAAATACTGACACGCCTTTCGCATGTATTCGATTTCAAGAGCATAAGGACAATACCATGCATATTGTCTGCCGATCGCCCGTTGCCGTTTGCTAATGATATAGCGATAATGACGCTGCAAAGCGCTGAAACGGGCATGAAAATCTTCATCAACCCGTTCGATGGTAATGACTCTGACATCATCGGGCAAAAGCGCATTGGCTCCCCGGTGTAGTGTTTTCATGCCCAATTTGCTCTTTGTTTTGAAATTCGCATTTTGGGCAAGCGCATGCACACCCGCGTCTGTTCGACCTGCCGAAAAGAGCGTAACCGATTCCTGTAAAAGCCGGGCAAGGGCCTCCTCAACAACCTGCTGAACAGTCCTCGCATTGGGCTGGCGTTGCCAACCGGAAAAATGGGTTCCGGCATATTCCAATGTCAATAATATATTGCGCATAGGTGTAAACATGTATCGGTCTGTTAAAGACTCCTTTCCAGGAAAAATAAAAAAATAACGGTTATCAAAGAACTGAATAAAACCATGTAATCTGTTCTTGCATAATGCAATATCCTATAACTGCTGCGTTGGGCGCCGCTACCGTAACATCTGGAGTCCATCGCCAGGGCCAGATCATCGGCGCGACGAAAAGCGGAGATGAACAGGGGCAGCACCAGCGGGATCGTACTTTTGAGCCGCTGAAGTAAATTACCACCAAAGCGAGCACCCCGCGACACCTGAGCATTTTTAAGCTGCTCCGCTTCTTCCAACAGGGTTGGGATAAAGCGCAAAGACAAGGTCAGCATCATGACCAACTCATGAACAGGAAGACCCAGCCGTTTTAGCGGTGATAACATTTTTTCCAGGGCATCGGTAATTTCTATGGGAGAAGCGGTAAGTGTCAAAAAAGCGGCAAAGAGAACGAGTAACGCAAGACGAATACCGAAAATCAACCCCAAACGAATACCTTCTATGCTAACGGTGAGGTGCAGCGCGGAGCAAGAAAATACCACCGTCCCTGGTGTGCTCCAAATATGAATCAACAAAGTCAATATAAACAACCAAACAAAGGGTTTCAAGTTGCCCAAAACCAGCCTTGGTGGCAATTGCGACCCAAACAGCATCACGATTGTCACCAAAAAATATATGGCCAGTGAAAGAAAATGATAAGCAAAAAGCAACCCGGTCATGAAGAGCATGAGAGAGATAAGTTTAGTGCGGGGATCAAGCCGGTGAATAAAAGACTCTCCCGGAAAATATTGTCCAATCGTGATATCGCTAAACAAAATAAAAAGTCCCAATTTAAACATTTTAATATAATTAATTGTAAAAAAAAAATCAAACAAAAACGCCAGAGTTATTTTGTCTTTTTTCTTGAACTTTTGAATCCTTTTCTTTACTTTCCCCTCTATGTATACTGGCAGAAAACGTAAGTTCAGCAATTCGCAACTCAACAGTCCCCAAAGAGGAGGAATTTGTAATGAACTCTGACGACCTGAAAAAGTTTGTTCCCTTTGTACCGGTCACGACATCCATGCGGGAAATATCATTCAAGGCACTGTTTCTCGGTATCATACTGGCTGTGGTGCTGGGAGCTGCAAATGCTTACCTGGGCTTAAAAGCAGGTATGACGGTTGCAGCCACCTTTCCTGCGGCGGTAATCGCCATGGCGGTTTTAAGACCATTCAAGGGTACGATTCTGGAAGAAAACCTGGCCCGTACAACCGGTGCGGTAGGTGAAGCGCTGGCAGCAGGCGCAATTTTTACCATTCCTGCCTTTGTCCTGGCGGGCGTATGGGAAAATTTCGACTATATGCGCAGTACCCTCCTGATGCTGGTCGGCGGTGTGTTGGGTGTTCTCTTTGTTATCATCTTGCGGCGAACCCTCATCGAAGATCAGACCCTTCCCTACCCCGAAAGCAAGGCCTGTGCGGAAATTGTCAAAGCAGGACAAGGCGGGCAATCCGGTGCCAAGTATGTCTTTGGTTCCATGGGTCTGGCCGCCTTTCTGGAGCTCTTTAAAAACGATAACGGTATCCGGGTCATTAAAGATTCTGTAACCGGTTTTGTGCAGCTGCAAACCTCCAAAGTCATGCTTTTAAACAGTGAAAGCAAAATTATCCAGACAATAAGAGATACCGGCGAACAAATCAAAGCCACCTTTAGCTTTAAAGGGGGCTTTTTGCTGCAAAGTCCGGCTTCCTCCCCTGCTTTTGTGGGAGTGGGCTATATTATAGGATTTAAACTCGCCGCGATTACCTTTTCCGGCGGGGTTTTCGGCTGGATATTCCTGATGCCCATTGTTCTCTTTTTAATGACTGGACAACTGGAACCCTTTGCCGAAACCCAATCGTGGGTCATGGTCTCCAAGGCTGCCTATAGTGCTACCGTAAAACCCATCGCCGTAGGCGGTATGCTCGTCGGTGCTTTTTATACACTGTTCAAAATGCGCAATAACCTCATCGGCGGAATATCAAAAGGCATTTCCGACATCAAAGCCGCCGGCAGTGCGGACCAGAATAAAGTGAGCCGAATCGATAAAGATGCACCTTTCGGAATGGTTCTCCTCTCCATCGGCGTTTTAATTGTTTGTATGATTGTTCTCTATCAGACCTTCAGTCATAACTGGGGATCCGCGGTTCTTGCGGCCGTGGTGATGGCCATTGCAGGATTCATCTTTGCAGCGGTAGCCGGTTATCTTGTCGGTATTATCGGCAGTTCTTCCAATCCGATTTCCGGTTTAACGCTATCGACGCTATTGATCGCAGCTCTTCTCATGGTCATCGTCGGCATGAAAGGCGACCCGGGGGTTGCTGCGGTTCTGGCTGTTGCATCTGTGGTTTGCTGTGTAGCTGGTGTTGCAGGAGACATGATGCAGGACTGGAAAGTCGGATATATCCTCGGCGGAACCCCCTGGAAAATGCAGATCGGAGGTATGATCGGCGTTGTGGCGGCATCCCTGGTTTTGGTCGTCCCCATCATGTTATTGCATCAGGCAAATGGAATCGGTAGCGAGGCGCTGCCAGCACCTCAGGCGGGCTTGATGGCAATGATGAGTAAAGGAATCGTCGGCGGTGAAATGGCCTGGCCCCTGGTGATAGCCGGAATGTTCTTCGCAATTGCGCTTATTCTGATCGGCTCACCATCACCGATGCTGATTTCCGTCGGTATGTATCTGCCCTTTCAAACCACTTTTGCCATTTTTGTCGGTGGCCTGATCAAACATATCGTTGAAAGACAAGCAGAAAAAAAATCAAAACAACCTTCTGATAAAAACGTTGTCGAAAACACCGGGCTGTTATTGGCATCCGGTCTCGTTGCCGGTGAAGCCCTAACCGGTATTTTACTGGCAGCTCTGGTTGTGAGTAATGTAAATTTAAGCAATATATTTGGTTTGCCCGAAGGATTTGGCGGATTCTGGTGGCTGGGTATCATCACATTCCTTATTCTCGGCTATGTACTCATCAAATATCCGATCCAAAGAATGCTGAATGAGAAGAAATAAAGATTCTAAAAACAAAAAACAAGAAAATCTTTTGGAGTTTATTCCCAGACACAGCGTTGATTGGGAAAAAAATGACGATAACCGTATTGTTTTGCTGGTACCCAAATTTCAGAATCCTTTTCTTGTTAAACATGTATTGCCGCGCCTGAAAAATCCAAACATGCGGGTTACCCTTGATGAATTCGGCACGTTCGTGTGGAAAAACATCGACGGTGAAAAAAGTGTACATCAAATCGGCGCGGCATTACATGATCATTTCGGAGAAAATGTTGAACCCGTTTTCGAACGATTGGGAATGTATATAAGACAACTCGTCAGTATGCACTGTCTGGTTCTATTCAAAGAGAACAGGTAACAAAATCATTCGATTCCGCCAGGGGGCTTTCTCCGAAGACCAATTATAAATCAAAGGATCACTATGACCAATATGGAAAAATCTGCGCATACGGTAGTCAAAGAATGCCTGCAGATAAAAAAGGACGAAGTGGTTCTGGTTATATGTGATGAACCGCAACTGGAAAAAGCCGAGCTCTTGTATAAAGCCGCCTATATGCGTTCAAAAAATATCCAGCTGTTACAAATACCCCGCTCGCAACTCGAAAAAGGCGATCTGCCCGGTGTTGTGCAAGAATACATGCAGCGTATGGACGTCATTATTGCAATCACCTCTTTGTCTATTTCTCACACAGCCGGACGCAGAGCTGCATGTAAAAGAGGAGCCCGCTGTATCAGCATGCCGGATATTACCGACCAGACGTTCAGCAGATTGTCCCGCACTGATTATCAAAAAATTTCCCGTTTATCCTTAAAAATAAAAGACATCCTCACCATCGGTAAAGAAGCCCGGCTCAGTGCGCCCAACGGTACCGAGCTTTATATTTCCATTAAAGACCGACAGGGATACGCTGATATTGGTTTGGTTCACGAGTCCGGGAAATTTTCCAACCTGCCGGCGGGTGAAGCCGCGATCGCCCCTGAAGAGCTTGGATGCGAGGGTACACTGGTTGTCGACAGCGGCATGGGAATTCTGCCGCAGGATCGCGAGCCTCTGTATATTTCCATCAAAAACGGCAGAGCTGTCAGAATCGCCGGAGGAAATTCCGCCAAACGCCTAAGCCGGCATTTGAGCCGCTTTGGCAAAAACAGTCGTCTGGTTGCTGAATTCGGTATCGGCACAAACAGCTCGGCAAAGCTATGCGGCTACAGCCTGGAAGATGAAAAAGTACTCGGAACCGCTCATGTCGCCCTCGGCAACAATATTTCCTTTGGAGGCAGTAACGATGTACCTGTTCACCTTGACGGGGTCATCTACAAAGCAACCGTAATGATCGATGGCAAGAATATTCTGAAAAACGGAAAATGGGTTCTCGGTTAAAAATAGAAGAAACGAAGGTACAGATACACGATCGGAGCAGAAAACGTCAAACTGTCAAACCGATCCATAATCCCCCCATGTTCCGGGATAATCGAGGAAGAATCCTTCACGCCGACATCTCGCTTGAACATGGATTCAAACAAATCTCCATACTGACCAATACTTCCTACAATTGCCCCGATAATGAGCGAGTCTGCAACTCTTAATTCATTAATGAAAAACAAATGAAAACCATACGCTGTTAAAATTGAAAAAACAAATCCGCCGATGGTGCCTTCGATGGTTTTATTGGGACTGATACGTTCGATGAGTTTGTGCTTGCCGAAATAGGAACCGATCAAATACGCAGCGGTATCGCAAATCCAGGTGGACAAAATGATCATGACGATCCATTTCCCCGCCGGAGTCGGGTCCAGTCCATATGTCAGCGGCATCTCCCGCAGCAACACAAAACTTCCGAACAGGATGCTGTACAAAAGAGAACCATATACTGTGGTGGAGACGTTTAATAAAGGAGACTCTTTTTTACGGTAGATTTCGATAAATAAAAGGCCAATGAGAAACAATATCAAAAAAGGCAAAAGCGCATGTTCGCCGTAAAAATAAAAGGAAACAACGACGAAAAACGATATCATCAGACTGAAAGGATAGTGAGGAGAGGATTTTTTCTCCCCCAAATCATAAAATTCTTTCACTGACAACAAAACGACGAGCAAAACGAATCCCAGCCATATCAGACCACCCTCAAGTGCGGCTAAAACAATAAGAGGTCCGAAAACAAAGGCGATAAGGGCACGGATAGCGAATGATTTATAGTTCAAGTTACCTCCCTGAGAAAAGCAATTCGATTTTTCGATTCAGTAGGGCAGCTTAACAATTGAAATTTCCACCGGAGTGATACCCTTTTCAACGAATCCCAGACGCTTGGCAGCTTCAAAGGAAAGATCAATGATGCGATCTTTAACAAATGGCCCCCTGTCGACAATCTCCACCCGCACAGAGCGATTATTGACCTGATTGGTGACCTTAACAATAGTCCCGAATGGCAATTCCGTGTGAGCAGCGACCAGATCGCGCATATCATAAATCACACCGCTGGCTGTGGGCTTGCCGTGTTGATCATCAGCCGAAAAAGAGGCCAACCCGACTTGCTTGAAGACAAAGGCCGTCACCGGCAGATGCCGGGCTGCAGAACGGGATTGGATTTCGGCATTCCCATCGGTTGTTTTGTTTTGGGAATTCCAGGAGCAGGCAAGCCCCAGAAATATAAAAACCAGTATCGATATTTTCATCATATTACAAGTGATCCCGTAAAATCCGAAATGTGATGAATATGATTTTCACGACAATAATCGGCAATGCCTTCAACCACATCCCGGCCGATTGCAGGATTGACAAAATTTTGTGTACCGATCTGGACGGCACAGGCCCCCAGAAGTAAAAATTCAAGCGCATCCGTTGTATCTGTGATCCCGCCAATAGCGATTAAGGGCAGCGTCGTCCGCTTTAAAAGCTCATACACTTTGGCCATAGCGATGGGTTTTATCGCAGCTCCGGAGAGCCCACCCGTAATGGTCGAAAGCCTGGGCTTTTTCTTACGCAGGTCGATGGCCATACCCACCACCGTATTAATCGCCGAAATAGCATCTGCACCACCATTTTCAACCGCTTTCCCCACATCGCCAATAGAGGTAACATTGGGCGTTAACTTGGTAATGAGCAAGCGCCTGGTTTTTTTTCGCGCATTTGCTGTGACTTTTTCCGCGACAGCGGCATCGGCGCTGAAAGAGAGCCCCCCTTCCTTAACATTGGGACAGGAGTAATTAAGCTCATATCCGTCAATACCGTCCACCGCTTCCAGTTTTTCGACAACCCGAGCGAATTCATCTCCCGTTTTTCCGGCGATATTGACGATCAGTCGCGTCTTTATTTTGCGCAGGAAAGGCATCTTTTCCCGAATAAACGGCTCCACACCGCTGTTCGGTAAACCGATTGAATTGAGCATTCCTCCGGTGGTTTCAACGATTCGTGACGGCGGATTACCAGGGCGAAAATCTTCAGTAACTGTTTTGGTGATTACGGCCCCCAGGACAGACGGATCAAAAAAATCGCAAAATTCACTGGCATAGCCAAACGTACCGCTTGCAACCATTACCGGATTTTTAAACTCAATCGTTCCAATTTTAATGTTTAGATCAACCATCGATAACAATCTCATTGATAGGAAAAACCGGTCCATCGGTGCAGGCGAGCAGGTACCGCTTTTCACCGGGTTGATCGAGAGGTACCGCACAACCCATACAGGCCCCAAATCCGCATGCCATAACATTTTCTACCGATACAAATGCCGGAAGTTTAAACTGTTTTGATATCTTTTGCACTTCTTTTAACATCAACGTCGGACCGCAGGTGTATAAAACGGTTTTGCGTTTCAACTCGGCTGTTTCCAGATAGCGCCACAGCGGTTCGGTAATCAAACCAGACTCGCCTTCCGACCCATCATCTGTGGTCAGATATAATGTAGCATCCAGCTGTTCAAACTCATTCAGACAGCAAAAACGCTCCGCCGATGCAGCGCCGTAAAAAATCGTTTTCTTGATGTCTCTGTGCTCAAGCTGCTGTAAAAAGAGATAAAATGGTGCTATGCCCAAACCGCCGGCTATCAAAATAACTTGTTCTGTATCATCAGGGCACTCGAAGGAATTCCCCAGCGGGCCGAGCATATTGACTTTGTCTCCTTTTTGTATATTTTTCAACGCCAACGTCCCTCTCCCGACAATATCGAACAAGACGGAAAAACATCCCTTGTCCGAATTCACCCGATGAATGCTGAAAGGACGGCGCCATACAATCTCCTTACAACGCGGTATGGATACATTGACAAACTGGCCGGCACGAAAAAGAGGCGTCAGGTCTGGCTCGTAGAAATCAAGCCGGTAAACAGATTTTGTCACTTTTTGCTTTGAATAGAGCGGCGCAACAAACATTTTTTTTGAATTCTGATTCATTCATTGTCCCGTCAATAAACAATAGTATTACCCCACCCGGTCCGGCAAAAAACAAAGCGGTCTTTTCCACGCGGAAAACCTATTTTTCCCCTGGAAAAACACGCTATATGATATTGTGCTAAATATCTACGCTTTCGAACGATTTCATATTGAGCGTGACGGCCCGAACATCTGCACTAATCCGGCTCCCTGGAAGACACTTTTTCATTCGAAGGTTCCTGTTCTGTATTTCTCTTTGATGAGATATCCGGTTCAGAATTGCTTTCTTTCCCGGCCGGCAACAATTCAGGCTCAACAACACCCTTTTGCGGTACAGGCTCGTTTACATTTCGCCTGTCATCCTGTACTTTGGGTTCATTGATCATTCGCTGCCGATTGGCCTCTCTAAGGCTATCGGAAGGCGGTTCAGTCGAAAGTGTTTGCTGAGGTGTGGATTCCTCTATATTTCGCATATTGTCCTGTACTTTGGGCTCATCGATCATTCGCTGCCGATTGACCTCTCTCAGGCTATCGGAAGGTGATTCAGTCGCGAGTGCTTGCGGTGGCTCGGAAAGACTGTCCGCCGGCACGTCAGACGTCATGGTAATCGCAGACGAATCTGTAGCCGCAGAGTCTACATCGGCCTGCGAGTCAGTCAGGTGAGTTGAATCCGCTGCCGCTTTTACAGAATCCGCTCTGGACTTTTCAACAGCATCGATCTTTGGTTTTAATATCTTTGCATAGGAAGACTGTGGATTTTCCTGCAGCAGCTGTTCGTAATAGGATATCGCCTGATCATATCTGTAGAGCTCATGCTCATATATCCAACCGATCCCATACGTTGCTTTTTCCGCCCACGGAGAATCGGGATATTTCTCAATGACTGCGGCATAAAGATCCAGACTTTTATCCAGATTGTAATCATCCATATACAGCGTTTCAGCCTTTTTAAACAAGACCTCTGCCGAATCGACCCGGTCGGTTAAAAGCGGCAACCCCAACATCTTGCGGCCTCCCTCAGCCTGAGGAGCGTGCGGATACAACTCGACCAATTTATGATATAGCGAATCAGCGACCTGTTTGTCATCCAGATAATCCTCAAACGTATAGGCCAGGGAATAGAGCGCTCTCGCAGAGGTAACCGTATCAGCAGCAGCATCCAAAACATTCAGATAGAGATTAACAGCAGAATCGGGTTTATTAAATTTGATCAGCATCAACTCCGCCAAAGCGAGCCGCTTTTCAGCCAAGTCTTCCAGCTTTTTTTGTTCTTTCTCCTTTTCCGATAGCGTATCCAATGCTGCAGCCTGCATACCTCCCGGCCCCGAAAGCGAATCAGCATTGACACCTGCATTGGCCGTCTGGGTTTGTGCCAGTGCAGCTCGCTGTATATCGATTTGGGTTAACTCTCGAAGCGAAGCGGGCGGAGGCCGATCACGACCGCTATAATTGACCCACATACCATCCGGACTAAGATTGATCGGACCGTCGTCCGCCTTGACTTCATCCTCTTCTTTGCTTTCATCACTGGAATCCGCCGCCACTTCGCGGCCCTCCAGCCTGGCAATGTCGTTGGTCAATTCAAGCAATAATTCAATATCGGCTGATCGTTCTTTGGAACGTGGTGTAACGATCGAATTTTGAAACTCTCCCCGCACCATGTCATAATATTCTTTGGCTTTTTTATAATCGCGGTTTATATATTCTTCCAGCTCCGCCAAAGCAAAATAGCTGCGCGCAGAAGCGTCGGTTCGCTTATGTTCGTCGATAATCTCATTATACCATTCAACCGCTTCTTCCAATTCACCATTTAACTTTAAATTCTCTGCCAGTTGAAATTTGATCATTGGAATGCGTTTTTCATCCATTTCCTTTGACAACAGATCTGAAAATGTTTTAATGGCCCGCCGGTAATCAGCGATTAAACTATAGGCTTCACCGAGTTTATATTTGGCCTGAGAAGCAAAATCCTCATTTGGACTCGAATCGAGAGCTTTTTTAAAAACTTCAGGAGCCTGACGATACTCTTCCATCTGAATCAAACATTGTCCCAGTCTGTAATAGGACATCGCACGAATAAGCTTGTCATCTGATTCTTTGGCCGTTTTCTTGTATTCGTCAGCAGCCATCTCATAATTCTCTTTTTCATAATAAAGCCCACCCAATTCATAAGCCGCTTCTTCCTGAACCCGGTTGTTGAGGCGGTTATCAATGGAGAGATCCCGGAACCGGCGTTCAGCTTGATCAAAACTCTGTAAACCTATATACGTTTTAGCCAGCAAAAGCCTTGCCTCAGGTACAAAATTACTCTGCGGATAGAGTTGGATCAATTCCTCAAACTTTCGCTGCGCTTTTGGATATTCTCGCCGGTAATAAAAACATTCACCCAACAACATCAGAGCATCATCCACCCAGCGGCTTTCGGGGTAAAATTCGAGTATTTTGGAGGCTTTTTCGATCGCCTTTTGATAATTTTGCATCTCTGTCCCCGCAGGTCTGGTGTTATCCAGGGCGTTGTATTGACCTCTCCGCTTGAGCTGTTCCTTCTCTTCAGCAGACAGTTCAACGATCTGGCTGCGCATTCGTTTCTTCCGCTCCTTTTCTGCAAGACCATAGAATTTTTTGGCATTGTAAAAGGTATTATAGTATGCACAGCCGCTGAATAAAACGACCAGAATCAATGGAACCAGTATATACGGAGAAAATATTTTAATCTTTGTTCTCACGAGTCCTTTCTTCTTTTACCAATCTATACAATTCCGGCAAAAGCGTTCCTGCGGTTCCCAAATAACTCTCATCAACCATGGCGGAAATTTCCGTTCGCTCAAGATTGATCTCAACCACATATGCACCCTGATGTTTCGCTTCGAGGGGAAGCGAAGCCGCCGGTTGAACAACCGCTGATGTTCCGATGGACAAATAGACATCAGCCCGCTCAGCCGCAGCAAAAGAATCATAAAGCGGCTCTTGCGGTAGCATTTCACCAAACCAGACAACGTCCGGCCGTATCAGTCCGCCACACTGGCAGCGGGCGACGTTGTCACCGGGAAAGTTTTCATCTGTTAACTTGCCACAGGTATTGCAGCGATTACGCAATATGTTGCCGTGCAACTCCAAAACCCGTTGACTTTTTGCCCGGATATGCAAACCGTCTATATTCTGAGTGGAGAGGGTAAAATCGTCATAATCGGATTCCATTTCTGCCAAAACATAATGACCGGGGTTCGGTTCAATGTCGTTCATGAGCTCCCGCCTGTACTGATACCATTGCCACACCAGATCCGGATTTTTCAGGAAAGCATCCATGCTCGCCAGCTCTTCGGGCTTGAGTTTGTTCCAAATACCATCCTCACCGCGAAAAGTGGGAACACCGCTCTCGGCCGAAATGCCGGCACCGGTTAAGACCGCCACGCTTTGCGCTGCCGCCAATCGCTCTATGACCTCTTTTGAAAATTGCACATCCATTTCTCTCAAATGATCACGGTTTTTACACGAAGATACCGATAACATGTTCCGGGATAAACTAAAAATTTAATCGCTTTTTCGCAAACGGAATTTATGGTAATCCGTTCAACGCTTTCAGTCGTTCACGGGCTTTTCTTATATACTCAAGTGAACCCTTGTGATACGGATTGATGGCAAGCGCTTTTTCCCACTGCTCGATTGCAGACTGGTATCTTTCCGTGGAATAAAGCTGGATTCCCAAATTATAATATTCTTCGACCAGCTCATTCAAGCGCACATGACACCGTTCCCGCATCTCCAGCGCACTGCTATGATTGCCATCTTTTTCAAGTACCTGACTGAACAGTTCCATTGCCTCAACATAGTGTCCCTGATTATACTCCTGTTTCCCTTTTTCATATAAAGGTTCAACACTCATCGCAGACATGATTTCATCCCGCATTAGAGACGCTTCCTCAATCCCCGGCTGTATAGCATTCAGACTATCCAGAGCGGCAAGCGCCTGATTGTAATCGTTGCGCTCATAAAAGGCCTGTGCTCTTTGCAGATAGTAAATGGACTTGCCCCGTGCATTTCTGCTGATCTTGTCGAGATATTCCTGTGCCTCTTTTCTTTGTGGATCTATTAACAAAACATTGCGGAAAGCTTTCTCTGCCCGCTTGAATTCTCCGTTTTCATGGGCCTGCTTTGCGATTTGCATTTGCACTCTGATTCCATTTTCGATCGTCTGTTCCAGACTGCGCCTTCGCTTCAAGGCCGTTCGATGGCCGGGATCGATCTCCAATATCTGCTTATAATCCCCAATGGCCTGCCGTATCCTGTTGTTCTCCTCGTGCCGGGTCGCGCTGGCGATAAGGTCAGCGATTTGCCGGCGGTTTTGGCGTTGTTCGACACGAACCTTGTTAAGATAGTTCAAAGCATCATCAAAAGTAGGCAGCAAGCGAATCGCTTTTCTAAATTCTTCCTCTGCCCGATTTAAATTGTGCTGGCTATAATACCCCAATCCGGTAAAATAATGATCTTTTGCCTGTTTTTCGAATATAGAATTAATTTTATCCAGATATTTTTGAGACTCCTTGTGCTCCTTGCGCACCAGTAAAATGGATTCGAATATTTCACGAGCCTTGTGAAATTCACCCCGGCTGTATTGTCTTACCCCGGTTTGAAACCACTTTTCCGTGTGAACATTAACTTTAGGGCGAATTTCTCTTATCGCACGCTCAGCCGGCTTGTTTTTGGGGTTGAGCTTGAGCACCTGTAAATAATGTGCAGCAGCGCTAATGTACCACTCTTTCTCCTGAAAATATTCCGCCACCGAAAGCAGGGAATCGATGTGCTGATCCTCCCGTTTAACCATCGATTTCAGCGTTTCCAGCATATCCCAGGCCGGCTCAAGACCCGGTTGATAGGAAACCGCCTTTCTCACGTTCTGTAAAGCCTGCCGTTTGTTTTGTTTTTGTAACCAATTTTTCGCCTTTTCGTAATGTTTTTCTCCATTGACTTTCGGCATCTGACCAATACGAAAAAGAGCACTCACGGCCAGGCGCTCACTTTTCATATCATAGGAGACATTGGCGGTAAAATTGGAAAATATACTCGAAAATCCAAGCGCCGTATAATGATGATCAAAGTCCTGTACGCCGGCGTAAAGAAAAAAAGAAGGGGTCAGTTTATATCGAGCACCGAAATGAAATATATCATCAAGCCGGTCATAATGGAAGGCGGATATTACTTGCAAACGATTTCTCATAAACGCATAACGAACTCCGGCGCGAATCTGGTGTTCATAGCCGGAAATGATTAGCGGAATATGCTGTACCGCCAGCCCCACGGTCAAACGATCAGCAATATAAGAAGAATAAAACGGTTCGGACAGTTTAGAATGGTTTTTAAACATCGAAGGTTTGTACAAAAGGCCAAAACCCATGGTTGTCCAGCCTTCATTTTCGATTTGCAGGGCAGAGAGGCTGAAACCCAGATGAACATCCGGATGGACAGAGCCCCCCCAGCCCAGGCTGCCAAATTCAACCGGGCTCTCACCAATATCGCTACGGCCCAGATCAAAAGCAAATGTTCCATGAGGAGGAAAAAAGACGGAAATGGCTGAGTGATTCAACCTGTACATTTCCTGAACCGAAAGAATGGCCTGATGCATTCGCGGTACATTCAGGGCTGCGGGGTTCCAATACAGAGCCGACGGATCATAAATTCCGACCACACCGGATCTGCCAAGAAGAAGGGATTTTGCTCCGGGTGAAAAACGGAGCAGGCTCTCCTGTGCATGGCTGCCGATTACAAAAAAAAATATTCCACCCAGGACCAATAACTTATTCAGACGTTTCATAATAGATTATGGACACTTGGGTCTGTTTCATATTCAACTTCAAAAATTTCCACAGCATGGGCGATGCCCTTCACTTGGATCGGATTAAGGCGGATGGTCTCATATTCTCCGCCGAGCTGAGAAACCATGTCATAAGGAATGATGATTTGCCCTGGTTGTGCAACTGCACAAAGACGTGATGCCAGGTTGACCACATCCCCGACACAGGTATAATCGAGACGATTGCGCGAGCCCATATTACCCAATACGGCAGAGCCGGTATGCAAACCGCAGCCGATGGTTAATATCATTTCACGCTTGCGCCGCCGCGTTTGGTTCAAAAAACGGATTGAACGCTGTATTTCCACAGCCGTATGCACGGCCTCGTCCGTGCGTTCCCCCAAAAAAATGGCCATAAGTTGATCGCCCATGAATTTATCGACGATGCCGCCGTTTTCTTCTACAATCCTCGTCTGCAGGTTAAAATAAATATTGATCAGTTTGACAATTTCCTCTGCTCCGAGCTCCTGGGTCAGGGAAGAAAAATTTCTTACATCGGTAAATAAAATAGTAACCGTACGGCGTTCACCGATGGGCAGCAGATCGCTGTCGGTCGAACGCTTTCTTATCATCTGCAAGGTCAACTTTGAAACAAACTTCTGCATTTGCATCTTTTCCCGCAGATGAACAATCATTGAATTGAATTCCTTTGCCAACCTGCCGATTTCATCGCGGGTCAGAACAGGAATCTGAACATTGAGATTGCCCCGACCCACCCTGCGAACACCATCAGAAAGCGCATCGATCTGCTCTGTCATACGGCGGGCGACGTAAAAAATAACCAACACAGAAAGTGCGGTAATGATAAAAAACGTTGTCATCATGGTCCGCTTTGCTTTTCTAATCGGCTGGAAAATTTCCTTTTGAGAGAACCCCAAAACCGTAACACCAAGAAAAACCCTCTCATTGGACGTGTTCTCCCGCAGGGCATACAGCGGATGAATGTATTCTATAATGTGATTAAATTCACGCGTCCGGGTGGTTTCCAAACCGGAAAAAAACCGGCTCTCCTGCTCGGATACGGTTTGATTGATTTTTTTGTTGTCAGTATGCGCCACAATCTGGCCGTAACGGTCAACAATGCAGGCGTATTTAAGGCCCTCGATATCCTCATTAAAGGTATCGTGTATCGCTTCGCGGATATGACCGGTATAAACCGTAAGATTTGTGGCGTCTTTTTCAGCAAGGTAATAAAGCAATAGATCATCTTTGATCGATTCAGAGACATGGCGAAGCGATAATCTGCAACTTTCTTCCAGGCGCTGATGTAAAACACGTTGTCCATGATCCAGGATCAAAAGACTGAGCACGAGCATGGAGACGATGAAAATAAATCCAATCGTGATGATCAATTTAACCCGGATTTGCTGTAAATCGTACCATTGTGCCGATTTGCCATAGAGGTTCTTGATCAACTGTAAACATTTTTGCACATAAAATTTCAAACGTATACATTCCCGCTTGTCAAACAGAGTAACCAGTTTTAATCAGTTTTTACTTTTTTATCAATCTACAACAATAATGTCATCAACCTGTATCTGCTCTACATTTTGAGATGAACCGAGGGATCCGGCGTTTCTCTGTAAAAACACAAAAGCCAGAATCAACGCGATTAACAAAACGATCAAACGAGTCGTAGAGGAGCGGGGTCCGATCTTACTCTTTCTGATACGCCGGAATTGAATCCTCTTCTCTTCCTCTTCAGACGGTGTATAATAGCGATATTGATATTCAAAACCCCGCGGCCGGGGTAATTTTGTATTCAACATTGTAAACCCTCATAAAAACGTTACCTCGAAAAATTGGCCAGCCGCTCGCAAACAAGGTCCTGGATTCGATCTGCCAGACTCGTCGGTACCGTATGATTGTTAACGATCATGGAAAATACCAGTTCCTCACCGTCCCTGGTATTCACATAACCGGAAAGGGCTCGACACCGATCAATGGTACCGGTTTTTGCACGAACATTTTGGAATGCCGCGGTATGGCGCATACGCTTGTAAATCGTTCCATCCACACCTGCGATTGGCAATGTGTCATAAAAAAGTTCACCATATTGATGATGCCTCATGAACCTCAACAATGTTATAACGCTCAAAGGGGTCACAAGGTTCTTTCGAGATAAACCAGATCCATCAGCCATGACCAGATAATCAGGATGAATTCCCATTTCTGTGAAGATTGATTTTGAGGCTTTGACACCCCCCTTTGCGCTTCCCCTGCCTGAAATTTCCTTGCCCAGAGTACGCAAAACCAATTCGGCAAACAGATTCTGACTTTTTTTATTGATGGTTTCAACTATTGTGCCCATCGGGGGTGATATATAGTCGTGTAAAACACGCCCTGCATCCGCAGAGTAATGATATCCGGTCAACTCATCGATATCAACGGCCACGCCTTTTACCCCGATGCCGTGTTTCATTAGAATTTCCCGGAATACCCGGACCGTGTATTTGGTCGGATTTTCAACAGTTGCCCATTCCACCACTTTATGTTCATCAATGTCTATCGTTCCGCTACACACAATATGATTGGTGTTGCGTTCCCGATGCACCCTTATTCGGGTTCCGGCAGGGTTGTCTGTGGTAACGACCCGGTTTTCCAGAAGAATATAATCGGTCGAGGGTATCATTTCCAGGTTGGCAATCGAACCGGCACTGTCGCCGGGAGAAAATATCAAATCCACGCAATTGTCATTTAACGACAATGCGCTAATCTGAGCGGCATAATAATCGGTCTGATAATCCCAGGCCCAGCCATGTCCCATGATCTCGTCTTCGAATACATTATCATCACCAATGATATTGCCCTCGATAGAGGTAATTCCCAGTTTCTTTAGAGCCCGGGCCCATTCATCCAGAACATGTGTGATATCGCCATCGAAATACCTCCCGCTGATGCTGGGATCACCGCTGCCCCGGATAATCAAATCTCCGGCCAAAACACCATTGCTATCGGGCCCGGTAGTTGCAAACAGGGTTGTATGATAGTGATAATCCGGCCCCAACCCAACCAGGACAGCACTGGTGGTAAAAAGCTTCATGTTCGAAGCCGGCATAAAGCCCTTGCCGGCGTTCCTCAAATACAAAAAATTGCCGGTTTCAAGAGATTGTATTGCCACCCCCCAATGTGCATTGGCAAATTCCGGTGCAGAAAACAGTCTTTCCAGTTCTGACTGTAATCTCTCTGTCGCTGTAAAGCTGTGGATTGCTGAAGGGTGCCTGCTACAGCTAATAAAAAGGACACCAACGCCCCAGGCAAACAAAAGCAGAAAACAAACCCGTTTGCTCACGACCCTCTCTCCTTTTAATGAATAGTTTTTGAAATTAGCTAAATCGAGCTAAATAATCAAGGGTTTTTCATCAGCTTTTTTAAGATTGACATTCAATTTTAAAACCTCTACTTTTCTAACCACAATTTGCTATAAACATATCCTTTGTGTAATCCGAGTCTTGCAAAATACTGAATTTTTACCTGGAGAGGAGTTCTACGGTGGAGGCAACCGCTGAAAAATTCATAAAGCTAATCGAAATCATGTCAAAACTGCGCGGCAAGGAAGGCTGTCCCTGGGATCAGGAACAGACCCATCTTTCCCTGCGGCAACACTTGCTTGAAGAGACCTACGAGGTTTTAGAGGCACTGGATGAACAGAATTTTCCCGCTCTCAAGGAAGAGCTGGGGGACCTCCTCTTACAGATTGTTTTTCACGCACAGATGGCCGGGGAAGAAAATTTGTTTTCGATGCAGGATATCATCGAAAACATCAACAACAAACTCATAAGGCGACATCCGCATGTCTTTGGCGATGAGCGCGTCGAAAGCGCCGAGGAGCAAATCATTTTGTGGGAACAAACGAAACTGAAAAAAGAGGGGAAAAAATCGGCGATTGACGGCGTTCCCCGCCAGCTGCCGGCCCTTGTCCGTGCCTATCGCCTGCAGAATAAAGCCGCGACTGTGGGCTTTGACTGGCCCGACATCAATCCGGTATGGGAAAAACTCAACGAAGAAATTGCCGAGCTCAAACAAGCCATTCAAAAAAACGACAAGGGATGGATAGAAGAGGAATTGGGAGACGTGTTGTTTTCAATTGTAAATTTGTCCAGATTTCTCAATTGTAACCCCGAGGATGCCCTGCGAAGAACCATTAACAAGTTTATTAAGCGTTTCCAGCTGATCGAAAAAAGATTCACCCGTCAAAACCGCTCCCTGCAACAGGCAACCCTGGCAGAACTGGATGCGCTCTGGGACGATATCAAAAAAGAGGAAAAGAAAAACGCGGATTAATACCGCCGTGCAGATGATCCGCGTTTTATACAACATTATGAAAAATATAGTTATTCTTCGTCCTCTTTTGACTCTTGAATAACCTTTGATTCCAGCTCCTTGGGTAGTGGATCATAGTGAGAAAACTGCCGGCTGTATGTCGCACGTCCCTGAGTCATGGACCTCAACGTCGTTGCATAACCGTGCAATTCTGCCAGCGGAATTTTGGCCTTTACCACCTGGAATTGGCCTTCCGACTCCATTCCCAGAATTCTTCCCCGCCGGCTGGAAAGGTCTCCCATGACGTCACCCATAAATTCCTCCGGACACTTTACCTGAATATTGTAAATCGGCTCGAGGATGAGCGGCTGAGCGCTTTTAAAACACATCTTAAAGACTTCACGACCGGCAATTTGAAATGCAATATCCTTAGAGTCGACCGGATGCTCTTTGCCGTCATAAACGATGGCTTTGACATCGACGATTTTATAACCGGCAAGTGCCCCCTCATCGAGAACCTGCTTGATTCCCTTTTCAATGGAAGGGATAAAAACCTGAGAGATAGCACCGCCAACGACCTCGCTCTGAAACTCGAATCCCTCTCCGCGTTTCCGAGGTTCAAGCCGCATCCAAACTTCTGCAAATTGACCGGCACCACCACTCTGTTTCTTGTGCCTGTATTTTTCATTGCTCTTGCCGACAATCGTTTCGCGATAGGGTATTTTCGGTTTCTTCTGATCAACCTCAACGCCGAATCGCTCTTTAAGCCGCTGTATGATAATAGTGATATGCAATTCACCCTGTCCCGATACAACGGTTTGCCGCAACTCCGGATCAAACCTAACCTGAAAACTGGGATCGATTTCATGCAAGGTATGCAGACCGTTGGAAATCTTTTCCTCATCCCCTTTGCTGCGGGGTTCTATAGCCACATCAACGACCGGTTCGGGAAAGTCAATAGGATTAAAAATAACGGGATTACTCTTGTCGCAAAGCGTGTTGCTGGTATGCGTATCTTTCAATTTAACCAGCGCACCAATATCACCCGCTTTAAGAACACTGGTTTCCGTTCGATTACGACCATTCAGCAAATACATCTGACCGACTTTTTCGCCCGAACCCTTGGAAATATTATAGGCTTCCTCACCGGGTTTTATCTCACCCGAATACACCCGAATAAGAGAGAGTTCACCGACGTGTAGTTCCGAAAAGGTCTTGAACACAAAGGCGGCAAAAGGATTATCTTCTTTTTGCTCAAGTGCGATCTCATTTTCATCCTTGTCTTTCGCCTTTACGTTTCTGCCATCCTGAGGAGAGGGTCCGTAAGCGGCGAGAAAATCCATCAGGGTTTGAGTGCCCATATTGCCGGCAGCATTACCGCAAAGAACCGGAAAAATGGTTCGTTCCAGAATGGCCTTTCTCAAACCGGACTCTATTTCCTCTGCTGTGAGTTCACCGGCCTCAAAATACTTTTCCAGCAACTCGTCATCACTCTCGGCGATTTGTTCAATCAACTCCTTGCGCATTTCTTTCGCCTTGTCAGCAACGTCAGCAGGAATGTCCTCAGCCGAATATTTTCCCGATCCGTCTTTGCTGAAAGAAATTTTCTTCATCCGCAGAACATCGACCACACTGTCAAATGCCTCACCCTCGTGGAGTGGAAACTGAATGGCAATAACTTCGTTGCCGTATGCTGTCTTTGCCTGCTGGACAGCTTTATCAAAATTTGCATGCTCCTTGTCCTGGCGGTTTACATAGAAAACCCGTGGACATTCATATTGATTTAAAATTTCCCAGGCACTTTGCGTCCCCACCTCAACACCGGCGACAGCGTTGAGCAAAAGCACGCCCATATCTGCAACCCGTAACCCGGAAATGACCTCGCCGACAAAATCCTGATAGCCCGGCAGATCAAGAAGGTTGAATTTCTTCTTTTCCCATTCAAAATGCATCAAAGTCGCACTGATGGAAATTTTCCGGTCAATTTCATCTTTGCGGTAATCGGATGTGGTGGTTCCATCATCTATCGTGCCCATACGGTTGCTCGCACCGGCTGAAAACAACATGCCCTCAGCTAATGTGGTCTTTCCTACCGACTGGTGTGATACCAGAGCAAGGTTACGAATATCTGTCACAGCATATTCTTTCACAACAATCCTCCTATCTGTTTTGCGCAAATTGCGCTTTTATAGGTTATTTTTTACGTTTATCCTGTAAAATTGCCGTTTCTGCAATAGAGCGCAAAAGCCGCTTTAGTTTTCGGCCTGTTTTGGTTTTTGGAATGGAAGAAACAAATTCAATATGCTTCGGAACCATATAAGCAGGCAAAGCGTCGCACAGATTCAGCAGCTCCTCCTTGCTCACCTGCTGGCCGGGTTTCAGAACGACATAAGCCTTTAATTCAGACCCCATGGTCGAGTTGATGACCCCGACAACAGCGACGTCGCTGACGCCGATATGCCGGTAAAAACAAGCTTCGACTTCAGATGGATATACCGAAAATCCCCCGCGTGAAATAATTTCTTCCTGCCGCTCTTTAATATATAAATTATATTCCATATCCAGAAATCCGATATCTCCGCTAAACATCCATCCATCCTTTAAATAGAGCGCGCTCTCTTTGGGACGATTATGATACCCACGCATAATGCCCGGACTTTTCACCCAGATTTCGCCAATCTTGTTGGGAAAAAGCTGATTGCCCTTTTCATCGCGGATCTGAAGCTCGACACCGATAATAGGCAGGCCGACAGAACCCGGCTTTGGCTCATCGCCATAGCGTTGCAAGGAAACAAAGGGTCCGGCTTCGGTAAATCCATATGCAGGCAAAACTCGTGTATTGAATTTTTGCTCAAACCGAAGGGCCTCTTCTTCCGGTAACGTTGCGCCATAGCACAGAGAAAATTTAAAACTGTCTGTTTTTGCCACCGCCTCCTTTAAAAGTTCCTGAAAAATAAAAGGTACAGCGACCATAACCGTGGGAGCGTGTGTCTGCAAGGTTTGGGAGAGTTGCACGATCGTATACCGGGAAAGCAAAACCAGAGTGCCCCCGCTGAAAAATGTCGCATTCATGGAAAAGGTCTGTGCAACCGGATGATAAAGCGGTAAAATACCCAGAGAAATATCTCTGTCTGTAATATTGAGCATCTCCTTGCAGAGCAGCGCATTGGACACGAGCGCGATATGTTCCATTTCCGCCCCATGGGGCTGGCCGGATATGCCGGCCGTATACAAAATCGCTGCCAGTTCATTCTCTTTTGCCGCTTCAAAATATTCAATGGGCTCGTTTTCCTGCATCAACTGCGTTAGGGATCGAGTATCTTGAGGTATGTCGCTACCAAGGAAAATAAGTTCAAGGGGACTGTTGAGCCGTTCTTTTGCGCTCAGCACGGCATCAGCAAAACCGGACCAGGCAATAATCGCCTTTGCATTACAATCCTTCAGGAAATAGTCCAGGTCAGTGGAAGAGAGAAAATTAAGGGGTACCACCACCGCACCAATTTCGAGGATGGCATAATAACTAATGGGAAAATGGGGTAAATTGGGCAGCATAACAGCCACACAATCTCCCTTTTCCACGCCTAAATTCTGCAAAGCCCGGGCCAGTCGTTTTACGGCTTCACCAAGGCGTTCATAGCTTATGCTTGTGTCTCCGAATATTAAAGCGGTTTTATCTGAATATTTATTTATAGATTGATTAAAATGTGAAACCAGTGTCGGCACATCATATCCGTTTTGATTTATTTAGATCAACTTTTTATTTTTCTTTATTACATATAATTCCTATATTATACCCTTCACCTCAGAAAAACAAACTGGATATAAACTTGTTAAAATAGGCTTGTAGATCGAAAATGTCAAGAGATTTTTCGGCTATGACCGGATGGCATTTTTAAAAAGCCGGCTTATAGCGGCTCTGTGGCCCAAAGACGGCTATTGATATCTTGTTTTTATTGAAATTAACGATATTTTGAACACCAAAAATACCTTGACAAACAATTCAAGATATTGTATGTTTTGATACACTTTATTTCGAGAACCTGGAGTTGAGTATGAGCGAAAAACTGCTTTTTGAACATACCAGTAAAAAAAACGACGATTTTTACCTGCCGCCATCTGATGTCCCTGAGGAAAAACCGGCAGAACTCATTCCGGCAGCCTGGCTGCGCCGGGACAAGCCCCGTATTCCGGATATCGCCGAACCCCATGTTGTGCGGCACTTTGTCAACCTGTCAACCCAAAATCACCATGTCGATAAAGCATTTTATCCACTCGGCTCATGCACGATGAAATACAATCCCAAAATCAATGAAAATACCTCTGCGTTACCCGGATTCAGTTGCCTGCACCCGCTTCAACCCCTTGATACCGTTCAGGGTGCGCTGCAACTTGTGTACGACATCTCTTCCTGGCTCGCCGAAATAGCAGGATTTTCAGCCGTAACCCTGCAACCCGCAGCCGGAGCCCACGGCGAACTGACCGGTTTGATGCTGGTTCGGGCCTTCCACGAATCAAAAGGAAATCCCCGCAAGACGGTTCTGATACCCGACTCTGCTCATGGAACCAATCCGGCCAGCGTCATCATCTCGGGTTATGAAAGCGTCACTCTGAAATCCAATGATAAAGGGTTACTCGACCTGAAAGAGCTCGAGGAAGCTCTGAACCCCGAGGTAGCAGCATTGATGCTGACCAATCCCAACACTTTGGGAATATTCGAAACCCAGGTTAAGGAGATTTGTAAGCTCTGTCACAACGCCGGCGCTCTGGTTTACATGGACGGAGCAAACATGAATGCCCTTCTCGGCTTGGTTCGACCGGCAGAACTGGGAATCGATGTTATGCATTTCAATCTGCATAAAACCTTTTCCACTCCGCATGGCGGAGGCGGCCCGGGATCCGGGCCTGTGGGTGTTGTCGAAAAACTCGTTGATTTTCTACCCACCCCCTGTGTCACCAAAGCAGCTTCCGGATATACTCTGGACTGCGATCGTCCGCAAAGCATCGGTAAAGTCAGTACGTTTTATGGTAACTTTGCAATTATCGTCAGAGCATATACTTATATCCGCATGCTCGGTGCGGAGGGTTTAAAAAAGGCAAGTCAAAACGCCATCCTCAATGCAAATTATCTTTTGTCGAGGTTGGCGGATAAATTCGATCAGCCATATGATATGACCCCTATGCATGAATTTGTTTTGGCGGGAACCCGGCAAAAACAACAGGGTGTAAAAACACTTGATATTGCGAAACGGTTGCTCGACTTTGGGGTACATGCACCAACTGTATATTTTCCGCTTATCGTTCCTGAAGCGCTCATGATTGAACCGACAGAAACCGAAAACAAGGAAACTCTGGACGCCTACGCAGACTATCTTTTGCAGATTGCCCGTGAAGCTGAGGAGGATCCGGAAAAAGTTAAACAAGCACCAACGAAAACACCTCGAAAACGACTTGATGAAGCACAGGCAGCAAAAGAGCTGAATATCAGATATAATTTTAAAGGTGCAAAATAGACCTCTATGTTCAATGGCCTAGATATAGATAGAAAAGCAAAGATACTCGTCGTCGATGATATTCCGGTGAATGTACAATTACTGGAGACCCACCTGATTTCCGCCGGATACAATACCATGGTTGCAAATAATGGTGAAGAAGCTCTGGAAAAAGTCAAGCAGGACGAACCGGACCTCATTCTTCTCGATGTGATGATGCCGAAAATGGATGGATTTGAAACCTGTAAAAAGCTGAAAAACTCACAGAAAACCAGACATATACCGGTGATCATGGTTACGGCTTTGAATGAAATCGCCGACAAAATCAAGGGCATTGAATCCGGAGCTGATGAGTTTATTACAAAGCCGTTTAACAAGATGGAATTGCTCGCCCGGGTAAAATCGCTTTTACGCATCAAATTTCTCTATGATGAACTGCAGGATAAAGTAAAACAACTCGAACAGGCAAAGGAGCGCTTGCGGGAGTTGGCGGTTACGGACGGCTTGACTCAGTTGCACAATTACCGCTATTTTAAAGAATACATCACCAGGGAACTTCGGCGCGCGCAACGCCATAAAAATGATGTTTCTCTGATCATGCTGGATATCGATTTTTTTAAACATTATAATGATACACACGGTCACCTGGCCGGAGATCAGGTGTTGCGAACCATTGCTTCGCTGATGAAAAAAAATATTCGCGATATTGATTTTGCCGCCCGCTATGGCGGGGAAGAATTCACCATCGTTCTGTCACAAACCGATAAACCCGGTGCAGGAATAGTTGCTGAAAAAATCCGCAAGCTCGTTGAAGAACATCCCTTTGAATTCCAGGAAAAACAACCCAATGGCAATCTAACCATCAGCATGGGCGTTGCCACTTTTCCCCGGGACGGAAAAACAACGGATGAATTGATCCACAGTGCAGACAGAAGATTATACCAGGCAAAAGCACAAGGAAGGAATAACGTCATCAATGAAGATTAGTGGATATATCACAGAAAAAATACGCAAACATATCAAGAACAAATTGTTCGTCAAGTTGCTCAGTTTGACCTTCACCACAATGATCATACCGGTCATTTTTCTCGGTGTTTGGTGGTTTTCCAAAAATCCGAATGTAAAAATTTTGTTTTTCCCGGACATTTTTCTCTTTCTTATTCTAGCCCTCTGTCTGGCGTTTGTGGTGAGCTACTACCTCTCCCGTGTCATCACGACACCGATTTCGATCATGACAAAAAGCGCCATAGAGATCGGCAGGGGAAATTTCTCTCATCAAATCAAAATCTATTCAGATGACGAACTGGGGCGTCTGGCGCGCCTGTTTAATTACATGACCACTGAACTACGCCGCCTCAACAATATGAATCTGGCACAGATCATTGCTGAACGCAATAAAACGCAAACCATTATTCGCAATATCGCCGATGGCGTCATCGTGACAGACCCGAAATCGAGAATTCTCATCTTGAATTCCTGCGCCGAAAACTGGTTTGAAATCAATGAAAAACAGGTCTATAGCAAACCGCTTTCCCAGATCATCAAGGAACCCAAACTTTTACAACTCACCGCAGAGGCGACAAGCAGAAAACACTCAATCCTGCCCTCCATCGAAATCTCCATCAAACCCAAAAACGACTGGCGGGAAAAAACACTACAGGCACGGGCCGCCCGGGTTCAGCAGGAAGACGGTGAATTGATCGGTATCGTTACTATCCTCCGCGACATTACACAGCAAAAAGAGATCGACAAGATGAAAACGGAACTCGTTTCCATGGTCGCCCATGAACTGAGATCACCCCTGACCAGCATATCCGGATTCAGCGAACTGTTACTGGACAAAGATATCCCCCGCGACCAGGCTGAAGAGTATGCCAATATCATCCTGAAGGAATCCAATCGCCTCAGTGAGCTTATCAACAAATTTCTCGACATCTCGCGTATCGAATCGGGTCGTATTCAACCGCAAAAATCCGATCTGGACATACGCGAAATTGTCCAGATGGTGGTCGGCAGCAATTCCTATCTCGCCAACAAAAAAAATATGCAGATCGAAGTTCATATCCCGTCAGAACCGTGCAGAGTATGGGCGGATAGCGGTATGATGGAACAGGTCATATTAAACCTCTTTTCGAACGCGGTCAAGTACAGTCCGGAAAACACCCGCATCGATATCGTCGTCACCCCTTCAGAAGACCAAATTGCCGTTACAATAAAAGACCAGGGATACGGCATTCCCCGGCATGCTGTTAAAAAAATATTCGAAAAATTCTACCGTGTCAGCAGCAGTAATGATCCGCAACGCACGGCAAAAGGCTCGGGACTTGGGCTGGCTCTCGTAAAACAAATTGTTGATATGCATAACGGACGTATAGATATTGAGAGCGTTGTCGATAAAGGGTCCGTATTCACCATTTATCTGCCTGAAATCCGTTCCAGTGAATGGCGAAAAATGACCCAAAAAGAACAATCGCACGACATTATTCAATAAAAACCGGCGACAGAGGTTAACAAAAGGAATCAAGTCTATGTCAAGCAAAGGAAAAATTTTATTTATCGACGATAATCTGGATATGTTGCTTATCGGTAAGCGAATTTTTACCAGAGCCGGCTATGAATTCACCTCTGCCAGGACCATGCAGGAAGGATTGGACAAATTAAAACTCGAACAACCGGATATTATTATTCTGGATTACATCCTGCCGGACGGAACCGGTACCGATTTTATGAAAACGCTACATCAGGATAAGGAATACCAGGAGATGCAAAGCATTCCGGTCGTGGTTCTGACAGCCAGAGCCGATGCCGTTGAAGATATCGAAACCTGTTATGCTCTCGGATTACGCGCCTTTTTATACAAGCCATTCGGACATCGGGAACTGGTCAATGTCATCGACAATATAGTACAGCAAAAAGCCTATGCAAAACAACCGACTCCAAAAGCCGGCTCAAATGGAGAGAATTCCGAATGGCTGGAAGATGTTTCTATGGCCTCCAGAACAATTTTTACGCTGTCAAAAGAACTCCAATACAAGAAAAATCAAAACCTCTCTGATGAACAGCAAATGCTTTTACAAGCCATCTTGACCAGTAGTAAAAGACTGGCCAACCTGGTGGAAAAAGATTGAACTTTATCCTGCAGGTAACGGGACGGATATTCTTCAAGCGCATAATTATGGTTTCTGATCCATACTCCGTTTGTTCACTTTTCTGGCGCCCCAGTCTGCGCTTGAAAAAACATACATTCTTTTTAACCATTGGCATAATATGATAACCTCCGCAAAAACAAGCCTTTTTATACTTTGTATCACACTTATTCTTCATGTTGGTTGTCAGGAAAAAAAAGAGGGAAATACTTCTCACACCTCAAAACCCAACATTTTGATTATCCAGATGAATGATCTCGGTTATGAAGAGATCGCTTTTTACCCCAAGAATGGCATTGCCCTCACTAACCTGGACCGGCTTGGGCGGGAATCCGTACGCTTTCAACGATTTTACGTTGCCGCCCTCGGTGCCCCGACTCAGGCCTCATTACTCACCGGTCGTCACTATTTACGCACCGGCGTTTCGCATAACAATGGCGGTAGAAATTTTGTCAGCCTGCAGGAAAAAACCATTGCCAAATTTTTCAAAGAGTCCGGCTACACCACTGGCATGTGGGGGCTGTGGCAACTCGGAGACTCCCCCGGGTATTACCCCTGGCATCGGGGATTTGATGACGCATTTATCATCAGGCAAAAACTTAACGGTAAAGGCGCGTTTTATAATGGTGAAAGCATTGAAAACACCAGCGTGACTGACGAGGTCATTACCGACTATGCCCTTCGCTTTATAGAAAATGCGTCAAACCGGCCCTTTTTTGCCTATATCGCCTATGTGAACGATCCCGGCGTCGTAGAGAACATACCGCTTGATATCGCCGCGGAAAAAGATATTCCCGAATCTGTTGCAAAACGGTATGCCGCCATCAAACATTGTGATACGCAGATTGGACGCCTGCTTTCAGCACTAAACCAATTGCACCTGGATGATAATACCACGGTCATTTTCATGAGCAATAATGGACCCGCCATGAACGACCCATTGCTCTCTCGCCAAAACACCAGGCCATCAGCGAGAAAACACCTGAAAGGCACAAAGGGAACGCTGGCGGAGAATGGTATTCGTTCACCGTTCTATATACGATATAAAAATGTCTTTACATCGGAAAAAAATCAGGTGCTCGCAGATGTCTCGGATCTATTCCCAACCCTGTGCGACATTGCCGGTATTTCAACCGCGGAAAATAACGTTCTGCTGGACGGCAAAACCCTGACACCCGTTTTAAAAAAACAGTCCAGCCGGCGTGACGACAAGTTGGTCTTTAATTATGCTGAACCCAGCTGGCAATTTACTCACGATTCAACACGGTTGCTGCAAACGTATGAACCGGTGCTGCAGAGCGATACATCCGCGCTTGAATTTTCCAGACAAACCCTCTCCGTACACAATCAGGATTACAAACTCGTACTCAATCCGCTATTCATTGACCATTCCATACCGCTCGTAAACGG
>WJMF01000178.1 GCA_014728085.1 Candidatus Zhuqueibacterota bacterium | reverse complement strand
TTCAAGGGATAGCTGGACCGAAGAAAAATGACGGGAGGACGAGATTTTGTCCTCCCATTTGTCACTTTTTCTTCGAAATGCCTCAAAAAACCTTCATATTCAATGTGTTACGCTATCCTGTGGTCATATGATACTATTTAAGCATAATCATGCGTTTGGTGTCGCTATAGTCACCTGCCTCAAGTCTTATAAAATACATTCCGGAAGCAGCCAACAGCCCCTGGCTGGTCGCACCATTCCATTCAACCTGATGCATACCCGAAGGATAGACACCTCTGGCCAGAGTGTTGATAATTCTGCCCTGCAGATCAAACACCTGCAAGCGGATTTCAACCTGTCCGTCGTTCAATGCCGGAACATTAAAAGAAATGGTCGTGGTGGCATTGAAGGGATTGGGATAATTTTGCAGCAATTGGAACTCATCCGGCGATTCTATTTCACCCAGTTCTGATACCGGCTTTTCCATATTGCCGAAAGCATAAAACGGACCTGATGTCGGTCTGTCCGACAGGATCCATGCGGGATCTGAATCGTCGCTGTTTTCACTTGTGCCCAGCCGGCCGTCATTGCCGTGAGTGGTGTAATCGACAAGAGTTTGTCCGCTGCCTTCATTAAAGTTATAATAAGCCACCAGACCGGTTTCAGTACCGGTGATCTCGTTAAATATGGACTGCACAATATCCTGTGTCGTACGTGCAACATTCCATATGCGCAGTTCATCAAGTGTGGCATCGAGATGATATTCATAAGTATCCTGGTCTCTTTGAACGGCACCGATAATGAGATCGCCCAAAAGACTTCTCGGCGAAACCACTGCCGTTTTGGTCAGCTCGGGAACGCCATTGATATACATCGTTGCCTGATTTCCATCATAGGTTGCGGCAACGTGATACCAGGTGTTGGGCTGGACAACCGTTTTAGAGGGACCCGCCGGAATCGTCATTCGGGTATATCCTCCGGTAATATAGGTTCGCAATGAGCCGTGCATCTTACCGTGGCGTCCGTAGAATCCGATATAATATTCGTCCCAGGAGCCTTTTTCGAGGACACGACTCCAGGACTGACTTGGATTGCTGGTTTTGATCCAGAACTCTATGGTAAAGAGTTCGGCAACATTAAGACTGGGATCATTGGCAACCTGGACAAAATCATCGATACCATCAAAATAGAGGGCATAATCTTCCTGAATGATGGATTCATAATGGATGGTAAAGAGTGAATCGCTGGTATCGGCCGGGACACCTGTTTCCGTATCATAGACTCTTACCAGGGCACTGTCCGTATCGACCTCTGGAACCGGCCATTCAAAGGTGCCTTCAAAGGGGAGATTTTTAATAATATTTTCCCAGTTTGACCCACCGTTATAGCTGACATCGATATCAACCGTACCGGCAAAGCCGGAGGAAGCGGACCAGGTGATATTGTGCAGCTGGCCTGCCTCAAAGACCTCACCGCCGTTGGGATACACCACGGTCAGAGTTTCCGTTGGCGCTTCGACCAGAGAAAATTTGCCGCTGGTGTCGGCCGGCATCTGATCTGTTGGATCATATACCCGTACGAAGGCCTCTTCCGTGGGTGCGTTGGGTATAGTCCATTGCAGGGTACCGGTAGCGTCATTATCTGTAGACAGGGTCGCCCAGGTCTTGCCGCTGTCGATGCTGACGTCCACGCCGACCTGGCCGAGATAGTCATCGGATGTCCAGGCGATATTATAGTTGTTGCCGATGTAGAGCACTTCGCCGCCTTGTGGAAAAGTGAGGGCTAGAGTACCGGCGGGGGTAATCGGTGCTGTAATTTCAAAGGCAGCATTGCTGGCATCACTCAGACCTGGATTTGAGGGGTTATACACTTTTACCAGTGCCTCCACGGTGGGCGTATTGGGTACCATCCAGTCAAAGGTTCCTGTTGCCGGCTGGCCGCTGGTAATGTTTGTCCAGCTCTGACCGTTATCGATCGAGTAATCCAGATTCACCTGGCCGCTATAAACCGTGCTGGTCCAGGAAATGGTCTGCGTGGAGCTGGCTTGCCACACCTCTCCACCATTGGGTATATTCAATGCAATAGAGGGTTGTGGATCAATAAAATAAAACCTCCTCCACATGACATCCCAGGGACATCCGCCACCGGGACCACCTTTTGAAATGCGAATATAGCCCGTTGCCTGGTTGTAGTCGGGAACATTCCAGAGAAAAGAACCGTCGTTTTCGGTGCGATCAGCGATGATGACCGGATAGGTCTGGCCTTCATCAAAAGAGAGCTCGATTGAAACTTTATTGCCGATACCGGCGGATTTCCATTTGATCTCCCACTGACCGGTGCGTTCGATCTCTTCTTTATCCCAGGGTGAAACCAGTTCAATCCATTTGCTCGGCCGGAATCCCCAATAAGCTCCGTAGAGATCATTGGTTACCCGCAATTGGTCCAGGCGAACATAGGGTTCGCGGCTTCGAATGACGACCGTGTGTTCAACGCCGGCATTCATATGAAAAACGAGTGGATCCGCCTCCGCAACCAGAGGAGCCACACCCGTTGGACCGCGATTGGAGATAAAGTCCCAGTTGAATCCAGGTCCTTTTCTGACATCCCAGAGGTACCATTCACTGCCGTCCACTTTAACCCAGAACGAGTTGTGGTTTCCGCTGAACGCGTGGGCACGGGCCCATAAAACATACAGACCGCCCTGTGTCGGCGTGAACTTGAAGGTAACCGTTCCCTGGTCTTCCTCGAATGAATAGACCATTTCGCAATCAAAACAGGTTCCGCGAATGCCTTTGACCATGGGATGAGCCCGAATGGCATCTTCGGCTTCCATAACGATGGTTTCTTTCCACCCCGGGCCGGGATCGGTGATCGTAACCGGGTTGTCGCTGGCATCGAATTCGTTAAGATTTGCCGGGTTCACAACTCTAAAGATGGCGTTTGTGGTGGCATAACCGGGTACTTTGGTGTCGAATTGGCCGTCATTATCCGTTTCCCAGGCGATACATTGCCATTTGTTGCCGCCGTCCCCGGAGAAAAAGAGGTGGACTTGCGCAAGAGATCCATCCACCGCCCATTGTATGGAAAGCGGATTGCCGATTGTCAGCGTGCCTCCGTTGGGGTTGATGAGATTCCAGCCGATCGGCGCTGTTGATTGAAGGACAGTGGGTTCCTTGCCGTCACCAACTGCGGCATCACCCAGTTGTCCATCAAGGCCGGTGGAGCTGTAATCGGAGAACACACCAGAGCCGGCAGCATCAAAGCGATAGTAACCGAGCAAGCCGGCTTCGGAACCATCAAGGGATTGGCCCTTTTTATTGTTGATGTTAAAATCGGAGCGGGCGGTGGTCCAGAGACGAACCTCATCCATTTTGACATTGGAGTTATTGCTCGTGTTGCTGTTATACGCGAGCAGCAACGGGTTATCGGTGGAGGTGGGCAGAGCGAAATCAGCATCCAGACTGGTGGTCTCTTTGGTGCCATTTATAAAGATAGCGGTTTCATAATTACCGCCACCAGCGTCTTGTCGTCTTACAGCGATATGATACCAGGTATCGGCGCTCAGCCCTGTAGCGGAAGTGAGTACCGGACCGGCACCGGTTTTGGACAGAAAGGAGACCTGATAAGTTGTATTGGTTACATAAAGGCTGAAAACATCATGGCGATACAGAATGGGTTGAGAACCGGTTACAGCGGGAAAATTTACCCACAACTCCAGTGTATATTCATCATCCAGATTATCCAATTGGTGGCTGGCGTCCGCAACAGAAGCATAATCGTCCGTACCGTCAAAGAGCAACATATTACCAGCATCCGACGCCGGAGCACCCCAAAGCAGCAAGGGCAACAATAGTGCTCCAACAGTGAATAAAAGTTTTTTCATTTTTTCCTCTCCTATAAATGATTTTTGCACATACGGCTTTTATGGTCTCAATTCCTGTAGCTGTCACCTCCTTTCGACAATACACCAATATATCTTTAATATATTATTATTTATCATACAATAATGTGCGACAGATCATAAAAAAGCAATCTTGTTATTTATAAGCTGGATGGATTATCCTGGGATGTGTTTACCCGGTTGCGTCAGCTGAGGGCAGGATACCGGAGGTGCCGTTTCTACTGTTTGCTCGATTGAATTTAAACTTTATATTCGTCTGTTGAAAAGGCATCGATGTGTGCTTGGCGTTTTTCGGATAGTCCTATCATTATACTAATACACATCAATACTATAATATGCAGAATTTTTTGTGTAAGATGCAAATAAAAAATAAATGAAGAGTTGATTTATGGATTAACAATTCGCTTGATATATACCAATCTGGATATCCTGTCTTTATCATATTCCTGGTCGTTAGAATCAAAGCTGTTTATTTTCACGTACCCGTCACTATGGATCATTTTTTTTTCGCCGATGTACAAGCCGACATGGGTGATGCGATCTTTTGAGGGACCGAAGAAGAAGAGATCGCCGGTTTGTGCCTGAGCGAGTTCGGAATCTACTTTGATCTCTTTTCCCAGCTTTACCTGCATATTGGCATCCCTTGGCAGGTTGATGCCGTGCATTTTAAAAAGTGTTTGCATAAATCCGGAACAGTCGAACCCTTTGATCGAGCGACCTCCCCATAAATAGGGGATGCCGAGGCACTGCTTTGCGCTTTTAACCAGGGCTGCCGGATCAGCCATGGGGCGATCCTGGAATTTTCCGTAATCGCAAGTCTGGTGTTCAGGCACAAACCCGTTGCGGCCATCCGGAAAAATAACCCGTAACCATTTGCCGTGCCGCTCTTCCACCGTGAGCAAAGCGCCCCACACCAAATCGCATACGGGCTCGGCATCTCTGTTTTTCTGCGAATAAACCCAGCCAAAACGGTCTGTAAAAACGGCTTTGGGTTTTTTTTGCCAGTCTTTATAGTCAGATTCGTTCATCTCATATACGGAGCCTTTCATTATCCAGCCCATATAACCGTCATCATCGAGCTGAGCAAGATAATAGAGCCCTTTTTCTTTATAAAGCCGCACTCCTTGCCCCATAATCGCCTGATTGATCATTTCAGCGGTTACATTGGCACGGCGGCGTTGATGGGCGGTGCTTAAAATGATAATTCCACAGGTTTTGGATCGGAGTTTATCCGACGGTAAAATTTCAATCTTGTCGCGAACAGAGCGCTGACTCTCACGGCCAAGCCTGAAAATCAACGAATCGCGTGCCTGGGGAAGATTTGTTTCGCCGCTTAGAACGATTTTGTTGTTTTTTTGTTTTGCTTCTATGTTAAACATATTCAAGCGTTTGTCCGGACAAAACTCTTGCCGGGTTTTTTCCACAATATCATTGACCTGCTGACTGCGTTGAGAGCAGGCAAGAAATAGTAAGCCAATCAAAACGATAATCACCTTTACTTTATGCATTAAAAGCCTCTTAAAAATCCAGTGGTCCTTTTCCTTCTCTTAATATGACGGGTTGGTCTTCGGTCAAGTCTATAACGGTAGAGGGCTCGGTGCCGCCATAACCGCTATCCAAAAAAAGGTCAGCCTGATTTTGAAATAGATCACAGAGCGCCTCCGGATCATTTATATAAGATGTGTCAGGAGGACAGGCACTGGTGCTAATGATGGGACGATTGAAGACCTGTAACAAATCCTGGCAAATTTTGTTGTCCGGAACCCGGATACCAACAGTTTTACGCCGTTCGAGCAATACTTTTGGTATAAGGCGCGTTGCCATCAATATAAACGTATAGGGCCCGGGAGTGAGGTGGCGCATGATTTTATAGGCCGGGGTCGAAACATGCGCGTATTGGGCTATGTTCTTCAAATCCGGGCAAATAAAGCTGAGCAATTTGCGTTTGTCGCTTCCCTTGATGCGATATATTTTTTCAACCGCTTTTTTGTTGAACAGGTCGCACCCCAGTCCGTAAACCGTATCGGTTGGATATATCACCAGTCCGCCATCTTCCAGAATTTCCCTGGCCCGCTCGATATTGCGCTTCTGCGGATTTTGAGAGTTTGTATCGAGTCTTACCATGCGGTTGTTTTTAGCTAAAGTTATAAAGAAAAAATTGTTATGCAAGCATATTTTTTTTGATCGTTTCTTAATTTTTTATTGTATCAAGATTCTGGTTTTTGTATCTAAAAGAAGATTATCTTTTGCAATTTTTTAATTCCGGTTTATCAAAACGACAAGGGTGATGATATGAAAAAAGAGACCAGGGCATTTCGCCAGGAAAAAGATTCTCTTGGTACTGTTCGGGTACCGGTTTTTGCTTATTATGGTGCCCAAACCGTGCGGGCTGTGAACAATTTTCCCGTCAGCGGTCAAAAAGCCCATCCTGATTTTATCTGGGCCTCTGTGGCGGTTAAAAAAGCGGCGGCAACCGTCAATATGGAGCTCGGGCTTTTAAACAAAAACCGCGGCGAAGCGATTATTCAGGCTGCAAAAGAAATCATGGCAGGAGACTATAACGACCAATTCGTCGTTGATGTCTATCAGGCTGGTGCCGGGACGTCTCATCATATGAATGTTAATGAGGTGCTGGCGAACCGGGCTATCGAAATTTTAGGAGGCGAACGGGGGGACTATACAGTGGTTCATCCCAATGATCACGTTAATTTTGGCCAATCGACAAATGATGTTTTCCCTACCGCGATGCGAATCGCGATTCTCAGACACTGGCCGGTGCTGAACGAGGTGTTAATCCATCTCGTAAGAGAGCTGCGGAAAAAGGGTGATGAATTTAAAGAGGTCATCAAAAGCGGTCGAACCCATTTGCAGGATGCGGTGCCGATAACACTGGGACAGGAGTTTATGGCGTATGCCGATACCCTTTCTTTGGCTGCAACGCAAATCGAATCCGCAACCACGGATCTTAAGCGTTTGGGTATCGGCGGTAGCGCAGCGGGGACAGGGTTGAATGTGCACCCGGATTACCGGCAAAAGGTGGTAGAGCTGTTGAAGAAGATGATGCAAATGGATTTGGAATCCAGCCCCAATCTCTTCGAAGCCATGCAAAGCATGAGACCGTTTGCCGCTTTTTCCGGATCCTTGCGTGAACTGGCGCTGGAATTGATTCGTATCGCCAATGATTTTCGTTTGCTCGGCTCTGGTCCCAATACCGGATTGTATGAATTGATTTTGCCGCCCGTTCAACCCGGCTCTTCGATCATGCCCGGAAAAGTGAATCCGGTGATGGCGGAAATGTTAAATATGGTTGCTTTTCAGGTTGTCGGTAACGATACAACCGTCGCTATGGCGGCTCAGGCCGGTCAGCTGGAGCTAAATGTTATGATGCCTGTTATTATTCACAATATTCTGCAATCGATGACAATACTGACCAATGCATTAAAGGCGTTTACGGAACGAGGCGTCACAGGCATAAAGGCAAACAAAAAAACCTGTCTCGCCTATTTTGGCAAATCCCTTGGATTGGCCACCGTCCTCAATGTTATTGTGGGATATGAAAAAGCAGCCAAAATAATGCAAACGGCACAGGAACAGGATAAAACAGTTTTGCAGGTGGTTAAAGAGAACGGGAGTTTGAGTGACAGAGAGATTGAGCAAGTTTTCTCGGCGGAAAAATTGACAAAACCGGGCGTGCCATCAAAATAAAATATTTGAATTTAGATTCTAGTTTCATAAATTCCATATTGACTGAATCATAGCATCATTGAGATCCATTCAGGAAAGGATAAAATGAGCAGGATCAAGATTAAAAAGGGTTTGGATCTTCCGATTGCGGGAAAACCGCAACAAGAGATTACACAGGGGAATGCGGTAAGCCGTGTAGCCCTGTTGGGTGAAGATTACATCGGTATGCGACCGACGATGGAGGTAAAAGAAGGCGACCGGGTAAAACTGGGTCAATTGCTCTTTACCGACAAAAAGAATGCCGGTATTCAATATACATCTCCCGGTGGCGGTAAAGTTGCAGAGATAAATCGCGGCGCAAAGCGCAAGTTTCTTTCTTTGGTGATCGAATTGGAGGGCAATGAAGAGGAAACGTTTACGGCGTATTCGAAAGATAATCTAAAAGAGCTGGACGGGCAAAAAACGCAGACACAACTGGTAAAGTCCGGATTGTGGACGCTTTTCAAAACGCGTCCCTTTTCCAGGGTACCACCGTTGGAGAGCCGGCCCCATGCGATTTTTGTTACTGCTATGGATAGCAATCCACTTGCTCCCGATATGCCTGCTATCCTCGAGGAAGAGCAGGCATATTTTGCAGCCGGATTATATGTGATCAACTCCCTGACCGATGGAAAGTGTTATATCTGCAAGCGGCCGGACGCGTCCATTCCGGTTCCATCCGATCTGGAGAGAACAGAGGTTCACGAGTTTGACGGCCCCCATCCCGCCGGCTTAGCCGGTACGCATATTCATTTTCTCGATCCGGTCGGCCGTCGAAAAACAGTATGGTCGATCGCGGCTCAGGATGTAGTTGCTATCGGACATTTGTTCTTAACCGGCAAAATTTTGGTCGACCGTATCATTTCACTTGCCGGCCCCGGCGTTAAAAATCCACGCCTGATTAAAACGCGCATTGGTGCCGACATCAATGAACTGACAAAAGGCGAGCTTACATCCGGAACGCATCGCCTTATTTCCGGTTCTGTGCTGGATGGGCGTCAGGCTGTCGATGCCCGCGCATTTTTGGGGCGCTTTCATCAGCAGGTCAGCGTTATTCCGGGCAATGTTGACCGTCAATTTCTCGGCTGGCTGAGTCCGGGATTTGATCTTTATTCCATTAAAAATATCGTTTTGTCCAAAGTATTCCCCGGAAAAAAGTTCGCATTTACACCGTCGATACATGGCGGAAAACGCGCTATTGTACCGGTGGGCACCTATGAACAGGTTATGCCCATGGATATTTTGCCCACCTATTTGTACCGTGCTTTGGCGGTGGATGATGTTGAAGAAGCGGAGAATCTGGGCTGTCTTGAGCTCGAGGAAGCGGATCTGGCGTTGAGCACGTTTGCCTGTCCTGCCAAGATCGATCACGGCGAAAATTTGCGCAGAGTATTAACCATTATAGAAAAGGAAGGATAGTGAAGGTTCTACGACGATTTTTCGACAAACAGGAAAAGCATTTTACCAGCGGTGGCAAACTGGAACGGCTTTTCCCGCTTTATGAAGCGGTGGACACTTTTCTTTTTACACCCGACAAGCGTACCGAAGGTCCTGTTCACGTCCGTGATGTGATCGATCTAAAACGAACGATGATGATTGTGGTTTATGCGCTGATTCCCACTGTTTTGATGGCATTTTATAATACCGGCCTTCAGGCCAATCTGATTTATCAGCAGACCGGCCTGCCCGGCGACCTTCCCTGGCAAGCAGAAGTGATCAGGGCTTTGGGCGTGGGATTTGATCCCTCGAATCTTCTGGCCAACGTTTTACAGGGGGCACTCTACTTTTTGCCTGTTTATATTATCACACTCGCCGCCGGTGGGTTCTGGGAAGTTCTTTTTGCCTCTGTTCGCCGTCATGAAGTCAATGAAGGCTTTTTGGTGACCAGTTTGCTCTTTCCCCTCATCCTGCCGCCAACCATTCCCTATTGGCAGGTTGCGCTGGGAATTTCCTTTGGTGTCGTTATCGGTAAAGAGGTGTTTGGCGGTGTGGGCATGAACATTCTCAATCCTGCTCTGACCGCCCGGGCTTTTCTCTTTTTTGCCTATCCGGCGCAGATTTCCGGTGATAAAGTTTGGGTGGCGGTGGACGGGTTAAGTAAGGCAACCCCCCTGGCTAAATTTGCGGATCCGGTCATGGAAGTGACAGCATCCTGGTGGAATGCCTTTTGGGGCTTTATTCCCGGTTCTATGGGTGAGACCTCTGTTTTTGCCTGTTTAATCGGTGCCGCTGTGTTGGTCATCACCGGAATCGGCTCCTGGCGAATCATACTGAGCGTCGTCATCGGTATGGTGGGGATGTCGCTTTTTTTCAATGCCGTCGGTAGCGAAAGCAATCCCATGTTTCAGCTGGCGCCGCATTGGCACCTGGTTCTGGGTGGGTTTGCCTTTGGGACCGTTTATATGGCGACCGATCCTGTAAGCGCGGCAATGACCCGGGGCGGGAAATATGTCTATGGGTTGCTCATAGGCATTTTGGTCGTCATGGTCCGGGTGGTGAATCCCGCATTTCCGGAGGGGATGATGTTGGCCATTCTGTTTATGAATGTTTTTGCTCCCATCATCGACCGGATTTATATCAATCGAAATATAAAGAGGAGGCTGGCTCGTAATGTCGTCTGATAGTACCAAGAAGACCATTTTTGTCGCCCTTGGGGTGTGTTTTGTCTGTTCTGTTCTGGTATCGACAACGGCGGTATCATTGAACTCGATTCAAAAGAACAATCAAAAACGGGAAAAATTAAAGAATATTCTCGCCGCTGGTGACCTTTTGCAGAAAGAGACAACCATTGAAAAGACGTACCAGACCAATATCGATCCGGTGGTTATCGATATCGGTAGTGGAAAACTATTGAGAGAAGACGGGGTACCGCCAGATCTGAACATCCAAAATTTTGACTTGAAAGATGTCAGCAAGGATCCGCGTCTGAGTGAAACGATACCGCCGGACGAGGACATTGCGAATATAAAGAGACGTCCGAAATACATGGTGGTTTATCGCGTCATGGAGGGTGATTCGGTGAGCAAATATATTTTACCGATCTATGGCAAAGGGTTATGGTCAACCATGTATGGCTTTATTGCTTTGGATGACGATCTCCGCACCATTCGGGGCTTTACCTTTTATGACCATGGTGAAACCCCGGGCCTAGGCGGAGAAGTTGATAATCCCAAGTGGAAACAGACCTGGGAGGGAAAGATGGCTTTTGATCAGAACCGGCAATTGCGCATACAGGTTCTCAAAGGTAGTGTTGACCCGTCTGATCCAAATTCAAAGTTCAAGGTCGATGGCCTTTCCGGCTCGACTCTAACCACTCGCGGTGTCGATCAACTGGTTCGCTATTGGCTGGGCGAGAATGGATACGGCCCGTTTTTTGATTATTTGAGAGAGGAAAAGAGTTGATGAAAAAATATAAAGACGTTCTTTTCGATCCGATATTTAATAATAATCCTATTGGCAGACAGATTCTCGGTATTTGTTCAGCGCTGGCGGTGACTTCAAAACTGGAAACTTCTATCGTAATGTCAATGGCGGTGATTTTTGTACTCTCTTTTTCGAATCTGTCGGTGAGCATGATTCGCAAGCATATTCCCAACAATATCCGCATTATTGTTGAAATGACCATTATTGCATCACTGGTGATCATCGCTGATCAGATTATTAAGGCCTATGCCTTTGATATCAGTAAACAGTTGTCGGTGTATGTCGGTTTGATCATAACCAATTGTATCATTATGGGACGGGCCGAGGCATTTGCTCTGCAGAATCCTCCTGTGGTCAGTTTTATCGATGGTATCGGCAATGGACTGGGGTACAGCTTTGTTTTGCTCGTCGTCGGTTTTTTTCGTGAACTGCTGGGATCGGGACAATTGCTCGGTTATCAAGTCCTCAAGCTGAGCACGGATGGCGGGTGGTATGTGCAAAATGGTCTGTTTTTACTTTCGCCCAGTGCTTTCTTTTTAATCGGATTTATGATCTGGGTGATTCGGACCTGGAAACCGGAACAAGTCGAAGAGGAATAAGAGATGTTTGAAGAATATCTGAGTTTATTTATTCGTTCCATTTTTATCGAAAACATGGCACTTGCCTTTTTTCTCGGCATGTGTACATTTCTGGCGGTTTCAAAACGCGTCGAGACAGCTGTTGGGTTGGGGATTGCGGTTGTGGTTGTGCAAAGCATCACTGTGCCGATGAATAATTTGATCTACCATAATCTCCTGAAAGAGGGAGCCCTCGGCTGGCTTGGTCTGGAAGACGTAAATCTGACATTTATCGGCCTGGTGACCTATATCGGTGTTATTGCGGCCATGGTTCAAATTCTGGAGATGACTCTGGATAAATTTGTTCCCAGGCTCTACAACGCCCTGGGTGTTTTTCTGCCCCTGATCACCGTCAACTGTGCCATTCTCGGCGGAACACTTTTTATGGTGGAGAGAACCTACACGTTTGGCGAAAGTGTGGTGTTTGGTGTGGGGTCAGGAACCGGTTTCGCCCTTGCAGTGATTGCTTTGGCCGGTATTACCGAAAAAATGCGGTATAGCAACGTTCCCGCCGGTTTGCGGGGTCTGGGAATTACATTTATTACCGTGGGCCTGATGGCTATAGCATTTATGATATTTTCAGGAATTCAATTATAGAGGAAAGTTTTTCAATGAGTGGATTCAGCCTTGTATTGCTCGGCGTTGCAATGTTTACCTTTGTGGTTCTGTTACTGGTTGTTCTTATTCTGATTGCCAAATCCAAACTGGTTGCAAGCGGGAAAGCGATTCTGACCATCAATGAAGATCCGGATCGCGTTCTCAAAGTATCGCTGGGCAATAAATTGCTCAATGCGCTTGCCCAGGAGGAGATTTATGTACCTTCAGCCTGCGGCGGGGGCGGGACCTGCGGTGAATGTAAATTGGTCATCAAAGAAGGCGGCGGAGATATTCTGCCGACAGAGAAAGGCAAGCTTACCCGCCGGCAAATCCGCGAAGGATTCCGGTTGTCCTGTCAGGTACCGGTCAAAGGGGATATGTCGCTGGAAATTTCACCGGAAATTTTTGATATCAGAAAATGGGAATGTACGGTGCGCTCCAATGACTGTGTGGCCACCTTTATTAAAGAGCTGATTCTGGAATTGCCTGAAGGTGAAAATGTCGATTTTCGTGCCGGTGGTTACGTTCAAATCGAGGCGCCTCCACATCATGTCAAGTTTTCCGATTTTGATATTTCAGAAGAGTATAAATCCGACTGGGATAAACTCGATCTGTGGAAACTCGAATCCATCAGCAATGAAGAGGTGCAGCGGGCCTATTCTATGGCTAACTATCCTGAAGAAAAAGGCATCATCATGTTGAACGTGCGTATCGCCACGCCACCTCCGAACAAGCCCGGTGCGCCTCCGGGAATCATGTCCTCCTATATATTTAATCTGAAACCGGGGGATAAAGTCACGATATCAGGTCCCTATGGGGAATTTTTTGCCAAAAAGACCGATAATGAAATGATATTTGTCGGCGGCGGTGCCGGAATGGCTCCAATGCGGTCGCATATTTTTGATCAGTTGAATCGAATACACACGGATCGTAAAATATCGTACTGGTACGGCGCGCGAAGCCTGAGGGAAGTTTTTTATGATGAAGATTTTGATGAATTGCAGAAAAAAAAGGATAACTTTACATGGCATCTGGCGCTTTCCGAACCCCTGCCCGAAGATGAATGGAAAGGACCGACCGGATTTATTCATCAGGTTCTTCTTGAAAATTATCTTAAAGATCATCCGGCGCCGGAAGACTGTGAATATTATCTCTGTGGGCCCCCTCTTATGATCGATGCTGTCCTTATCATGCTCGACAATCTTGGAGTTGAACCTGAAAATATTGCCTTTGATGATTTTGGCGGATAGGCGTTTTGCTGGTGTGGAATATAGTATCCTGTGCAGTTGTTTGAATATATATAACTAAACACCAAACAGGAGGTTGAAAATGAAAAAAAACATGGGCAAAACCGATCGCATACTGCGCATTATTGCCGGCATCATCATTCTGGTGGCTGGCTTGTATTTTAAATCCTGGTGGGGATTAATCGGATTGATCCCGCTGGGTACGGCCCTGATCAGGTGGTGTCCGCTTTATGTACCGTTTAAAATTTCAACCGAGAAAAAAGGCGATGCATAAAAATCCGGCTGATTCATGCAGGTAAGAACAGTGAACCCGTTGTTTTTAAAACACAGTATGGACGCTGATGTTATTTGTCCCTGGGAGACGTTATGAAAACAGCTGAAGATATTCTAAAATCCAAAGGTGGTGACATTGTTACGGTTTCGCCGGAGGCCACCATCCAGCACGCTCTGAAAAAAATGATTTCCAGCAATATAGGATCCATTTTTGTAAAAGAAAAAGACAAAATCATCGGCGTCTGGACTGAACGGGATCTGATGCACAATGTGATGGAATCGGAGTTTTCCCCCCGAAACGCCCGTATCTCTGACTATATGACGACCGATCTTTACCATGCATCCTATTCGGATTCTATATTCAGTTTGCTGGACAAATTCCTGGGAAAACGGTTGCGACATTTGTTGATCCAGAAAGAAGGCGAGTATATCGGCGTGCTGTCCACCGGCGATGTAATGAAAGCGAGTTTGAATCTGAAATCAAGCGAACTGCAGGAATTAAACGCTATCGTGAGCTGGGAATATTATGAAAACTGGCGCTGGGAAAAATAAGACCCTGAGAGTTAAATTACCCATCGGCCTCTTGTGCTTTGTCTGCGTCTTTATCTTGTACTGTTTTTCCTCTGAAAACCGAATCCGGGTTTTTTCCGGCGCCACAATGGGAACCAGTTATACCGTCAAAATAGTCTATCAAAGCAGTGGTGTACAAATCCCGGATAGCTCTGCCGGGAATGCTATTGACAGTTTACTGATTCTGATAAACGATATGATGTCGGTTCACGACCCAAATTCCGGGATATCCCGTTTTAATGATTTTAACGCCACCGACTGGTTTGCTGTTCCTGCAGAGTTGGTATTTGTGGTTGAAAAATCATTACAGGTGAGCAAGGAATCAAAAGGCGCATTTGATATTACGGTTTCCCCTCTCATCGATTTGTGGGGATTCGGCAAAACCGGAATTCATCAAAGCATTCCGCCGGCAGAAACGATCAAAAAATATTCCCAACTGGTCGGTTATCAGTATCTCAAGGCCAGAAAGCAGCCCCCGGCCCTGCGGAAACACATCCCGCAGTTACAATGCAACCTCTCTGCGATTGCCAAAGGCTATGGGGTCGACCGCATTGCCGCCTGGCTCGATAACCGGGGATTTACTAATTATATGGTCGAAATCGGTGGTGAAATTTCAAGTCGGGGTACAAATCTTCAGGGAGCCCCCTGGCGAATCGGCATCTCGGAACCCGATGAAATGGGACAGATTCATCGGGTTGTTGAACTACGGGACAAAGCCATTGCTACCTCCGGAGATTATCACAACTATTTTGAAAAGGATGGCATTCGCTATTCCCATACTCTGGATCCCCGAACCGGTCGTCCCATTACGCACAAACTGGCTTCCGTGACCGTTATTGACAGTTCCTGCATGATGGCAGATGCGTATGCCACTGCAATCGATGTCCTGGGCCCGGAAAGCGGATACGAGTTTGCACGAGAAAATTCATTACCCGTATATATGCTGATTAGACAGGAAGATGGTTTTAAAGCAGAAATGACATCCCTGTTTTCATCAACCTATTTGAAATGAGGAAAACAAGATGAAAGAACTCCTGGTTGCATTTGTATTTTTCAGTTTGGTTATACTCTTTTTGTGGCTCAGTTTGCATTTTGCAAAGTATCGGGAAAAAAAGAGTTGTCATAACTGTACCTGCAGTGGTGAACGTTGTGAAAATGAATCCGGCTAACCCCTCATAGATATCATACGCAATCGTAACGATGTTCGCTGCTATCCCCCTGCATTTTTTCCAGAATTTTTTAGCCATTTTGTATTATTTGCCGCTATTTATACCTGGATGATAACTAATTGATTAGCGAGTTCTATATTGAAGAATGAAATTCAAGCGGTTATTGTATACCTGAATTGGGGTGTTCGACTGGCCAGAAACCTTTGACCGGCTTTTGCTGTCAGTAAAATGAGGGGATACAGATGATACACGGGAAAAAGGTTGTTGTTGTTCTGCCTGCTTATAATGCTGCTAAAACGCTTTTAAAAACCTATCATGAGATTCCTTTTGATATTGTCGACGATGTCATACTGGTTGATGATGCCAGTACCGATGAGACCGTTAAAGTTGCCGACAAGTTGAAATTAAAGCTTTTTATTCATGCGAACAATCTCGGCTATGGCGGCAATCAAAAAACCTGTTATAAGGAGGCGCTCAAGACCGGTGCAGATGTGGTGGTGATGTTACACCCGGACTATCAATATACCCCCAAACTCATCGGCGCTATGGCATCCCTCGTTGCTATCGGACAATATCAAATGGTACTGGGCTCGCGTATCATCTCAGGCGATGCGTTGAAAAGCGGTATGCCCTTGTATAAATATATTGCCAACCGGTTTCTTACCCTGATTGAAAATATTCTGCTGCATCAAAAGATTTCTGAATATCATACCGGCTATCGGGCATTTTCACGTGAGTTGTTGAGCAAACTGTTGTTGGAAAAAAATTCCAATGATTTTGTTTTTGATAATGAAATGATCGCCCAGGCGATCTATTTCGGCTATTCAGTTGGTGAAGTTTCTTGTCCGACCAAATACTTTCCACAGGCATCTTCCATCAATTTCATGCCAAGTGTAAAATACGGTTTTGGTGTTCTCAAAACCGCCCTGATGTTCCGTCTTGCCAAATGGGGAATCGTTACCTATCGCATTTTTCAGAATAAAACCGGGGGAGAGCAAAATGGCGAATAACAGAAAACACTACCGGTTATCCAGAGATAAATTGCTTTTTGTCACGATTGCGATCTATTTTCTGATTGGTTTGATTTTGATACCGGTTTACCAATATCATATCAATCCGGATGGTGTTTCCTATATCTCTATTGCGGAAAAATACAGCCGCGGCGAGTGGCAGGATGCCATCAATGGCTATTGGGGGCCACTTTATATCTGGGTTATGGGTTTTTTTATCCGGCTTGGCATCGATTCTCTGATCGCTGCAAAACTCGTTCTCCTGCTCTTCGGATCGGCAACTTTAATCGCAACGCGGCTGCTGAGCCATCGCTTTGATATAAAACAGACCATTCGAAATGTATTTTTTGTGGCAATGATACCAGCCTTGCTCTTCTTCAGCTTTGCCTTTATTACCGCTGATCTGGTTCTGCTGACCACCTTGCTTTTTTATTTCTATTTTATCTTTGATGAACACTATAGCCAAAAACGCTATCGCGGGGCGCTGTGTGGAGTAATGGGCGGATTGCTTTACCTTTCCAAAGCTTATGGATTTCCCTTTTTTCTGGTTCATTTTATCCTTATGAATCTGTATTATTATTTTAAAGAGCCGGAAAAACGCGGTAAAGTAATTAAACACACCGCAGCCGGATTTTTGCTCTTTTTCATCATCAGCGGAACATGGATTTCTATCATCAGCAACAAATACGATAAATTAATAATCGGTACAGCGGCTCAATTTAACCAAACGATTAATTATCCGGGATTCGATGGTTTTCACGCACATCACATGGGGTTTATCGAACCGCCAAATGCCACCGCTGTCGCTATCGGTGAAGATCATTTTTACTTGCCCCATATTCAATGGAGCCCTTTTGATTCACCCGAATTGTTTAAATACAGCGTTTATAAAATTTTACAAAGAAATTACGGCACCTTAAAAATTATTTCCGGACTCTGGGCGCCCTATTATACGATCTTTACACCTGTTTTTACAATCGCCCTTGTCCTTTATGTGATTCTCTATCTATTTCCGTTGGGTAAAATCCATGTTTATCGGCTGTTGTGGATCGTCAGTCCGGCTATTTTTGCCATGGGGTATACCCCACTTGTCATTCGGGAACGTTTCCTATGGGTGGTATTTGTTATCGGTGTGCTTGTAACCGGACATTTAATGACATTGCTTTTCAGAAAAAGTGGTGTGTCACCTGTGTTTAAGTATGGATTGCTTTACCTGGTTGCCCTGAGCTTTGTTTTCGCTCCTTCGCGCAACCTGTGGAAAGATCGGTACAAGGGCAAAGAACTATACGAATTTTCTCAAAAAATTGACGCCTGCGTTGAACTCGATGGCGATATCGCCTCGGACACGCGCTATCAAAAATCCTTTTTCACTGCCTTTTATCTGGATTGCCGCTATTTCGGCAGGGTAAAAAAGCCATATACGCCACAGGCGGTTTATGCCGATCTCTATAAATATGGCATCGATTACTTTTTCGTTTGGTTGTCGCCGACGCGCTTTCCTTTTCTCGAGGATTTTGAAGAGCTGACAAAGGGCTGTGTTTCGGAGCTGCGCATATACAAAGTTCCGGAAAAATAGTATTCTCTTCCCCCCGGACTGCTTTCGTTATCCTCCCAAATTAGTGCAATGTTTCAAAAAAGTCTTGACTTTTTGTATATTTTTATATACACATGGTATATTAAAGTATATATTTTATATATTATACTATACTTATTTTATAGGTTTTTATTTGTAACAAAGGAGGGGACTTGAAGCTCGGAAATCATTTGCGTCGCTACCGCTTTGAACACGGCGAGTTGTCGCAACAGGCATTGGCGAACAAGATCGGGGTCACTCGGTTGACCATTCATTCCATAGAGAATCAAAAGTTTGTACCATCTACCTTGCTGGCTTTGAAAATTGCAAAATTTTTCAACAGTTCGGTTGAAGAAATCTTTTTTTTAATCGAAGAGTAAATCCTGTTTTCGGAGGCATTTATGAAAAAAAGTGCTATTCTTACCAACGGTTTTATGGTTTGTTTTCCTTGCCCTGTATGACGGTTCTTTTTTTCTCGATTATTTTCGTCTTTTAACGGCAGGATTGATGTGGTATCCGTTTTATATTTTTCTCGTCCTGTTTTTGTTTTCAGCAGCAACGCTTTATTTCAACAACAAATTGTAGGAGGTTATAAAATGAAGTCAACGATAGTAATTTTTGTATTTGTTATTACAATCATATGGGCAGGGATTTCGGTTTTTGCTGTAGAAACGGCCGATCCCTGTAAAAAACCGGATCGGGAAAATGATTTGATTTCAGCCGGAGAAATCAACGTCATCGTCGATTTGCCCAACCTGGTTTTGAAGGCCAAAAAACTGGAATTGGTTTTATTGCCCGCTGGTGAATTCATCATGGGGCAGGAAGAGGATGAGCGCCTGCCTGACGTGCACAGCTGGCCGGCGCACCGGGTTTATATTTCCAAACCCTTTTATATCGGCAAGTATGAAATCACTCAAGCCCAGTACGAAGCGGTAATGGGCGAAAAGAGCCATCATTCCAAATTTCGCGGTATCGATCATCCGGTTGAAAAGGTCAGCTGGATCGATTGCCGCCGTTTTATCGACAAGTTGAACAAAACAACCAAAGGACTGTATCGCCTGCCGACAGAGGCCGAGTGGGAATATGCCTGTCGCGCCGGATCTCAAAAAAGCGAGGGATTGGCGGCTTTGCCGGATAGTGCTGAATCCTATATATGGTTCAAGAGAAACAGCGACGCACAGCACCACCTCGTCGGCAGTAAACATCCCAACGCCTGGGGTCTCTATGATATGCTCGGAAATGTTTCGGAATGGTGTGCGGACCGTTATCAGGATCCTCATGAACGGGACTCCCGGGTGGATCCGCTATTTAGCCGTCCGGACTGGCTCTTCCTGGCATTTTTTACAGACAGGGTAAATCGCGGTGGGTCTTTTTATCTGCCGCTACAACAATGCACCCCTTTTATACGGCACCATGAACAGGCCTTTGATTTTCATTACAGCCTGGGGTTTCGCATTGTCAGGGAGATACCGGAAAAATAATTTTCAGGAGGTTATATGCAACGACTGGCGATTACCCGGATGGTGAGCCGTTCCATCGAACATTGTGAGTTGTTACACCTGCAGCGTCAATCCATTGATGTGAAAAAAGCGATCGAACAACACAAACACTATGAAGACATTCTTGGCGAAGCGGGATTTTGTCTGCTGAGATTGCCGGAACTGCCACAACTGCCGGACTCTTGTTTTGTCGAAGACACAGCGCTGGTTTTTAATGAGATTGCGATTATTACCCGTCCCGGTGCGCTATCGCGCCGGCCGGAAATAGAGAGTATTAAAGAAGTGTTGTCTCCCTATCGACGTCTCTTTTTAATTCAGGCGCCCGCAACTCTGGATGGAGGGGATGTGTTGTCTGTTGGTAAGCAGGTCTATGTTGGATTATCGAACCGGACGAATCGCCATGCCGTCAGCCAATTGCAAAAGATGCTTAATCCGTTCGGCTATACGGTTCTTTCGATTCCCTTTGGCGGTTGTCTGCATTTGAAAACAGCGGTGACTCTGATTTCCGGGAACATACTGTTGATAAATCCCGACTGGGTCAACCCCGCAGCCTTTCACTTTGATCACGTAACTGTGGATAAAAGCGAACCCTTCGCCGCCAATGCGCTTTTACTGAATGAATTTGTCCTCTATCCTTCTGCCTATCCGAAAACGCTGAAGAAATTACGAGATGCCGGTATCAAGGTCAGAACTGTGGATCTTTCAGAGCTGGCCAAAGCCGAAGGCGCGGTGACTTGCTGCAGCCTTATTTTTCAATTTATCGGTGAAAAGGAGCGGAATAGATAGCCTGGAGCCTCTGCAGAAACAAAGAGATCGGGCCATACGATGGTGGCCCGGACGGTATCCACGTTTTTCGACAAATGAAAATTTTTGCTAAAATTGCTGTTGATTAAGACACGGTTTCTTTATATTGTCAGTAAGCGGTGTTTATTTATTGAAAACATGCAACTCTTAAAAACCGACTGAAACGTTCTCAATTTGTAGCTAAACGATTGGAGAATTATGGCACACCACACTTTAAAGCAGGGATACGGTCAGCTGGTGGAACGGCTCAATCGGTTTCCGCAGGGTGCTACCCCGTCAGAGCTTTTATTTCAAATATTAAAAGTGTTGTTTAATGAAAAAGAAGCTGCGCTGGTGGCGCAGCTCCCGATCAAGCCTTTTACCGTAAACAAAGCGGCGCGAATCTGGAAGCTGGACGAAACAAGAGCGAAGAAGATACTCGACGAACTGGCCGGCCGGGCTTTACTTGTCGATGTAGAACAGGACGGGGCGCACCGATATGTATTGCCGCCACCCATGGCAGGTTTTTTCGAATTTTCCCTGATGCGAATCCGCAAAGATCTGGATCAGAAAGCGCTGAGCGAGCTCTTTTATCAGTATATCACCGAAGAAGAGGCGTTTATCCGCGCTCTCTTTACCGACGGCGAGACACAGCTGGGCCGGACGTTTGTGCATGAGCCGGCCCTTTCCGATGAGAACGCCCTTCATGTTCTCGATTACGAGCGCGCCGGCGAGGTCATCAAGAGCGCTAGTCACCGCGCCATCGGCCTGTGTTACTGCAGGCACAAAATGCAGCATCTGGACAAAGCCTGCGATGCGCCGCTGGATATCTGTATGACTTTTGGCGGTTCCGCAGAGTCGTTGAGCAAATACGGACACGCCCGGCTTGTGGATCAAGAGGAAGGGATGGATTTATTACAGCAGGCCTATGACCACAATCTGGTTCAGTTCGGCGAGAACGTGCGTCGAGATGTCAATTTTATCTGCAACTGTTGCGGCTGTTGCTGTGAAGCCATGATTGCTGCACGGCGCTTTGCCATTCTCAATCCTGTTCACACCACCAACTTTTTACCCGAGATCGACGAACATGCATGTACCGGATGCGGTAAATGCGTTGAAATTTGTCCGGTTGAAGCGTTGAGCCTGGTGTCGGCAAACGATCCATCTCATCCCAAACGCAAAATTGCCCGCCTGAATGAGAATTATTGTCTGGGCTGCGCTGTTTGTGTACGTAATTGCAGCAAAGATGCCATTTTACTGAAGAGTCGTGAAAAACGCGTTATCACGCCGTTGAACGGCGCGCATCGCGCCGTGGTTATGGCCATCGAGCGCGGCAAGCTGCAGCATTTATTGTTCGATAATCGCGTTCTCTTCAGCCACCGCGCTCTGGCGGCGGTGTTCGGGGTGATTTTGAAGCTGCCTCCGATTAAACAGGCGCTGGCGAGCAAGCAGATAAAATCGAGATATCTGGAAACAGTAATATCGTGGTATGAAAAGAAAAATAACGGTTCGCCAAAGGTTACAGGTGAAGAGCCAAAATCCTGATAACGTTGCTTTTGATTTGCGAGTTTCGGGAGTGCATTCCCTTTACGGGCTGTAGAAATCGAACCGCTGAGACACGCGAAGAAAAAAATATTCGACCCGAGTTTTGGTTTCCCAAGAGGATTTAGGCGCGAGATAAAATACGTTAAAGGCCTTTTTGCATATTCAAAATGTGATCCAAGGATGTCTCTGGATGAAAAAAGGCAAAGTTGTATATCATTAATAAAATTATTTGGTCCGATCCAAGAATGCCCAGAATGCATTTAATTCTCGGTATACCTTGAATGACTGATAATAATTTTAAATATGATTTTATGTTCTCATCCATTTTTTGTCTGACGAAAAAATGCAGACGTTACAAGTATGAGCGCAAAACCCAAAAGGGCGTATCCGGCATAACCAACAACACCGGGAAAGATCGATTCCACCATCAAATAGGGCTGAAGCGAGCTCCATATCAAAACGCTGCTGATGGTCAAACCCGCTGCCAGCTGCAGCAACCTTCCTTTGGCGCGCCAGGGCTTTGCATCGGGGCGCCGCCTGCCCTTTCGCCAATCCCTGAAAAGCAGAAACAAGAGCCCTAAAGAGAGCAACACCACTATCGCGATGAACACTTTCAGGGCGATGATTCCACAAGTGATTCTACCCATTTTTATGCGGCCAACCTTGCACCATTTTCCCCAGTCACTGAGCAAGCGGGCCATAAAAGGCCAGCTGCGCTGGCTGTTGGTCAAGATGACGATGCCATCTCCGGATGCCGGCACGGAATGAAAATGGGTCATCCAGCCGTGCCCCTGACCGCCGTGCCATACCGCTTTTCGGCCATCGGAAAGATTCTCAATAAAATGTCCGAATCCATACGCATCAGCGACGATTCCGAACAGGCTTGGAATTTCCACTTGGGGGGTGTAGAGTTTGTTGATGCTTTCTGGTTCGAGTACTCTTTGTTTTTTGGCGTATGGTCCGGTCATACCTGCGCTGACAAAGCGGGCGATATCCTCGGCCGTCGCAAAGAGGCCACCAGAAGCGCTTGCGGGGTAGACATATACAGGAACCGGAGTTCCCTCCAAATCATAACCGGTAGGGACAGAAGAGAGCAGAGTATCAGGCAGGTCAAACCCCGCCCGATTCATTCCAAGCGGGTTGAGGATTTCTTCGTCCATATAGGCAGCAAAGTCCAGGCCGCTTACCTGCTCGACAACCAACTGCAGCAGGTTGAATCCTACATTGGAATATAAAAATCCCGTGCCCGGCTCACGTACAAGCCCAACCTCATGCTTGATGAATTCCTGCAAAGACGGCATTTCGCTATGGGGCTCATATTCAACGCTTTTACCGATAGTTCCGAGCCGCATGCCGGAGGTATTGCTTAACAGTGTACGGATGGTGATGCTTTTTCCATCATAAGGGCTTGTGGGCAGCTTAAAATCTTTTAAATATTCCTGTACGGCTGCATCCGGATCGAGCAACCCTTTTTCGACCAAATTCAGTGCACCCCAGGCGGTTACGCTTTTGGAAATGGATTCTACTCGACAAATCGCATCAGTCGTCATCTTGCGATTGTGTTCCTGGTCGGCATAGCCCCAGGCAGCCGACCATACAGGCTCTCCAGCGTGTACGAGCGCTATGCTCACTCCCGGTATGTCATATTGATCCATCAGATATGGAATACGGTTGTCACAATATTGAATGAATTGCCGTAGAGATCTGGTGTTATTGGAAGGGGGAGGGGTATAACCACTCGCTATGAGGGGAAGCAGAATAAAGGCCACCATAGTAGCGCTTTTTTTCAATGTTTTGGGGCCCTGATAAAACACAACAATCAACGTCAATAAAAGGGTTGCAATGCACTGAACGATCTCGGCTCGCGGCGACAAGTTAAAAAGCTCACCGGTATAATTGCCCATAAAATGGAAGAGAATCGCGGAGAGGATGCTTTTATGGGTGTTGTTATGAATCCAGGTCCGGGTGAAATTCATAATAAAAAACAACCAGACACCTGAAATCCGGTTTTTATTCAGTTTCGCCATTGTGATCCCTCTAAATTGCCTCTCCGATCGTCAGGTAAAAGCCGGATGAATTTTTGCCAAATCCGAAATCCATCCGCAGATTAATTCTTTCTTTCCTGTTGATCTGAAAACGCAACCCGCCTCCAAAAGTGTATTTTAACTTGTTGAGGCCAAATTCGTTTATCGTATGACTCACCTCACCAGCAGCGGCAAAAAGAGCAAGTCCAAAACGCCACCACACAGGCATACGATATTCGGTCTGCAGGACAAAGATATTGTTATCGCGAAATCTGCCCATATAATATCCCCGCATCAGATTTCGTTCTCCTACCTGTCCCAGCAAGGAGAGCATATGAAAAGGAGGAGCTCCGCTCATCAGGTTTGTAAACACCTGTACCGCCAATGCATGGGACTGGATGGGTTCGAAATAGGCCCGCAGATCGAGAAAAAAACGGGTAAAGGTATAATCGCTGCCAAGTGTTCCATTATATCGTTGCAATGAGGTTTTAAACACGGTACCCTGCGTTGGATAAAAAACATGGTTACGGGAATCGCGGAAAAGGGTCAGGCCCAATCCGGAAGCCCTGCCTTCATCATGCCCTGTAATATTGCCGTTGACCAGCAAGCCATTTTTATCCACCTCCAGGAGATTATTGTATTTGATATTGTATACAATACCGAGATAGGTATGTCCTGACACTTTTCTTTGCAGATTGGAACGCAGTTGCAGGGTTTGCGGGGTATAATTTTCCTCGTTTTCTTTTTGTGTGTTGTTTCCGATGCCAAAAAAGAGATCAGGGAATTTCGAATAACTGACATAGCCGCTCAGACAGTACGTTTCATCATCCCAATATAGTTCTGCCGGCAATTCACATGAGATCTGATGCTTTTGGGTATAAATAAATGACAGCATGAGATTTGACGGCCGGCTCTTTTCAACACCTTCTGACTGGCGATAATAGTAATTCAGGACGGCGCCAGCCGCCAATTCTGTTTTTGGCGTATATCCCAACACCGGCAGAAAAACATAGCCGCTGGATTTTTCGTTTCGGACTTTGGCGTCACTCATCGCCCGGCTGTTGACGAGAAAAATCAGACTGATCAGTGTAATGATTTTGAATGCAGAGTCTGGAGAAAGCATTTTGCCGGCTTTCATGTTTTTATCCTCTTTTATCGTTAGAGCGGTGCGTTGAATTGCAAATGAATTCGCTGTATGAGTTTTGACGGCTTTTTCAGCCTGAGACCTTTGTAAACCACGAAGGTACGCTATTTATCATTTACCGGTTTGTAAGAATGAAAAAAATAATTATTACAGTCTAATTATCAAAATCCTGTGGTTTTTCAGCATAATAATTCTTAACAGAGGGTAAAAACAGCAGAATCAGCAACAGTAATCCTGCCGTTCCATAAACAGCTTGTAAAGGCGGTTGGGTCTGATAACCGATGATGGTTATTTCAACGGTGATCCAGATGATCAGAGCGATGCCGATGAGCAGACTCGCATACCATGCGTACGGCCATTTTCTCCACAGTTTGTAGAGGATCAAAAGCGGTAAAAGACCCAGCACCACGAAAAGAACAATACCGGGAATTAAATAATTCTGAAACGGAGACCCATTCAGCCAGTTCAACGGGATCTGCATCGACTCACCCGTTGGATCGAGAATCAAACCAATACCTCCGCCAATTCCGCTAAAACCCTGAAACAGCATCAGGAACATTATTAAATAAACCGCGACGGGGCGTGAGTTTTTTTGCATCATTTGATTACCTCCTCTCTGTTACTACATCTTCGACCGGTCTTCTCAACGAATCGGGCAGACTCCCGGCATAGCCTATCCGCAGAAGCAGCAAGGGGTGTTCGGATGTCAATCCCAGATGCTTTTGCAGCTTTTTCCGAACACTCTCTTCTTCGCACGGCATATTAAGGTGGGCATGTTTGATATTTCTTTGGGTAGCTGTCAGCACCACCTTTTCGAAACTTTTTCCCAGCTCTATCCAGCGTTGTTTGTCATTGCTTTCGGTGATGATCAAATTCTCCAGAGCGCAGCCCAGACTGATGAAGAGGGCATGATCATCCGGATCCACCACTGCAAGTCTTCTTTTATAGTCCGGGAAAATCGTGATCGTATTCTCATGAAGGGAGAATTTCCAGGGTTGGGTATTGTGACCGGAAGGCGCCATGGTTGCAAACCGTATCATCTCCACAAAATCAGATGGTGATTCGATTGAAGATTGCCGGGATTGCATTTTACACCTCTTTTTTATTAATAGCAGGTTCTGATTTGTTATGGTGCTAAAAATATAATATCATTTATTGTTAAAAAATACGGCTTTTATAGAATCTATGATTTCCGCGCGTGTTGAAATACCTTGTAACGTTGTGATCACCTCGCCCTTTTTAATAAAGACCAGCGTAGGAATTTTTTTGATTCTATAAGTTTCGGAATAGTGAGTGGAATCGTCTGCATCCATTAAAAGAACTTTTATCCGGCCGCCATATTCACGTTCGAGTTCCCTGACCAGTTCGCCAATGATAAATGAGGAAGCATTTGATTGCGTATAAAAGACAATAATGACGTTTTGATGTTCTTGTATCTTTTTTTCCGCATCCATCTATAGTCATCTCCGATAATATACATTTTAAATTAACCGTTTTTATTCAGATATTGCTTTTTATAAGACAATTTTTGTGCCAAGAAAGTTATAGTTTTACAACTCTATGATAAATAATAGGATGACTTTTGAAAAACATTAAAATACGGAATGAGGCGCTGATCAAACTGCCGATATTTTGGCGGATTGCCGATATATCGACAGCTATTGGGCTCGTTTTATCCCCAGTTTTTTCATGCGGGACTGCAGGGTGGTGCGTTTGATTTTAAGCAATTTGGCCGCACCGTTCTCACCGCCGAGACGCCAGTTGGTGGCCTGAAGCGTTTTAAGAATGTGCTCGCGTTCATTTTCTGCAAGGCTGGTGATACAATGATCGGAGTCCGGTCGGGGGGATGGAATCCAGTCGCTGGCCCGGATGCGTTCATCTTCGCTGAGTATCACGGCGCGTTCGATGATGTTTTCCAGCTCGCGGACATTGCCGGGCCAGTCATAGCTCATCAGTTGTTGCATGAATTTTTGTGAGGTTTCCCCAACCGTTTTACCGGTTTTGGTTGTATATTTCTTGATAAAATGCTGCACGAGGAGCGGGATGTCTTCTTTGCGTTGGCGCAATGGCGGAACGCGAATGGGAAAAACATAGAGCCGGTAATAGAGATCCTCTCTAAACGCCCCGTTGCGGACGGCTGTCTCTATGTCCCGGTTGGTGGCGGCGATGACCCGAACATCTGTTTTCGTGGTCCTGGAGCTACCGAGTCGCTGAAATTCTCCGTTCTGCAATACGCGTAACAGTTTTGTTTGCAGCGCAAGCGGCAGATCGCCGATTTCATCGAGAAAAAGTGTTCCCTCATGCGCGACCTCGAACCGACCCGATTTCTGTTCATAGGCACCGGTAAATGCGCCTTTTTCATGCCCGAATAGTTCGCTTTCGATGATGTCCGGCGGCAATGCGGCGCAGTTGACGGTGATCAGCGAGCGGTTGCTGCGACTGCTGTTGTTGTGCAGCGCACGGGCGATGAGCTCCTTGCCCGTACCGGTCTCACCGAGAATCAACACCGTGCTGTCCGTGTCCGCTACCTTTTCCACTGCACGCAGTACCTGGCGGAAAATATCACTGCGGGAAATGATCTCCTCAAAATTGCTGGAGATCTGTATCTCCCGGCGCAAATGAATGGTCTCTTCCTGCAGCCGGTCCTTGAGTTTTTGCAGCGTTTTTTCTTTTTCGATCAGGGCTTTCTCGGCACTTTTCATCTCTGTGATGTCGGTGATAAACCCTTCAATAACCTGACAATCCGACTGCTGGCATGGAACCTTTGTGCCGCGCTCCCAGACCCAACGGATCGCACCAGAGCGCGTTCGGATGCGGTATTTAATTTCAAAGTGCTGACCCTTTCCGAGCTTTGCACGCACCTCTTCCCTGACCCGGGGTCTATCTTCCGGATATACAAGTTGGTTGTAAGCAACCGTCCGGTTATCGGTCAGCTCTGCCGGCTGATATCCGGTTAATTTATCACATCCCTGGCTGACGAACAGCATGGTCCAGTGGTCGTCGTTGAGACAACGGTATGCCATCCCCGGCAGATTGCTCAACAATGTCTCCAGACGGCGCTCGCTCTCATACAGGCGCTTCTGTGTTTTTGTTTCTCGATTCATAACCGTTTTTATTTCATTGCCATATATTTTACGATAATTCTAACACTTTTGGAAATGGAGAAATTATTCGAATCGCCACTCATCAATTTTTTGTTTTTAATGCCGTATAGCTTTGCCATTTTATTATGGCCACCGAAAGTCGTTCTGATGATCAAAGCATTTACCACAAGATATAGATTTATCCTCATTTAGGCAAGAATTGTTGACCAAAAGCATTGCTTTTTGCCTGTTCAGAACTTTGCAGGTAAAGCCACTCTGCTTTTACAGGTCGTTTTTGCACGCCGGGAGAGTGTGTGAAAAAAGTCATTTTTATCAATTGTGTTTTATTTGACAAAGGATAAACCGCGAAGGTCTGGAAACGTGAGAACGTGGGAACGTGAGAACGTGAGAACGTGGGAACGTGGGAGAGAGCGTGTGAAAAGAGTCATTTTTATCAAGTGTGTTTTATTTGACAAAGGATAAACCGCGAAGATCGCGAAGGGAAATATTTTAATGGGTTGTTTTTATTTTATTTGTTCATTTTTCCTTCGCGGGCTCGGCGGTTAGTTATATTTCTTACCGGACCCTCTTGATATAAAATTTTTCGATTTCACACACTCTCAGGGACTCGAAACGCGATATTATCATGTTTATTACACCAACAGAGAAACCAGTTGGCTATTTGGTGGCAAAACGTATCAATATCACGGAAGGAATCAACCGTTTTCTGCATGATTTGCCGGTTTCGTGGTAAATTCGCTCATGAATAATGCCCATTTTAACGACCTGGCTTATTCAATCCTGAACATGGTCAGGCCGGTATGCACGGTTTTGATCCAGCATCTTCCGGCAGCACTCGATTTATATCCCTGCAGATACAACTCGGTACCGGCGCTCAGGGTGCGGAAATAGGTTTTTTGTACCGGTATTTCAAAGGTTGCCGCAGAGGTGGTGGTAAAATTAATCTGATCGCTGATACCGCCGCTGCTTTGTCTTACCTGTGCCCAGCAATAGGCCGCATCCTGTACCTTGAGTAAAATCGTGGCTGAAATCATATAGGTGCCGTCGACCGGCACGGTAATCCTCGTACCCGGCATGTCGGTGAAGACGCCGGTTGACAGTTCGACATCGCTTCCATAGGGCATGAATTGACTCTCGTACCACACAGAGGGATATTGCGCTTGCCAGGCGGTTCCGCTCCATGTGAGTACATCGCCGGCAGTAACCGGGGGAGCCGTATAGTCCAGCGTCCCTTCTGTGTCTTGCGTAAATAGCAGCTGTCCGGCCCCCTGACTGTTGGATTTGACCTGTGCGCTTTGCATTGTCACAAGCCCGTTTTCGCTTACTCGCATGACCTCTACATTACCGCTGTTCCTCACTACCATCTGTGCCGGCAAGGCAGTGCATAAAAGCAGAATGAAAATTTTGTATTTCATATTTTTTTCCTTGATTTGGGAATTTCGGATTTGGTTGCAATTCACCTCTCAACAATTATACCAAAAGTTTTTGATGTAAATACAATATTTTAAACTTATTTCGCGAATATTTTTTTTAATAAAATGTCGTGTTTTTATTACAACACTGATCCTGGCATAAAAGCATTACCGCTGAGCATCGCTTTGTTTTTCCGGTGTTTTAGCCTCTTTTTGTCGTGTCGGCATGATTGAGCGGAGGGTTGGTCTTGTTGACAATAAAGGCTATACTCAAATTTTTTTGAACCGATTATCATAAAGAGAGTTACCTGCCCCTGCATTCCTCAGATACAAAGGTCAAATCACAAAATCGGTTCGTCAAATGCCCACTCTATTTCATCGAATATAGCCTTCCATAAAAATGATATTTTGCAGGCGCGCTCACTGCACAAGTCTTTTATTATCAATATACGATTCTGTCGGCGGATGCATTTGAACGGCGGTTAGCTTGATCAGGGCTAATCCAATAAAAATTAATGTTTTAGGTTTGTAAAATAACTGCAAAACGATTGACTTTTACGGGTATTGGCTGGCATAAAATTTGTTGAATTTTTGCAGATCGGGGGAATGAACAGGAATAAAATAGCGATGACAGGAGGGACCGATGGCCAAATGGATAATGCTTTTTCTCTTTGCGGGAACGGTATTTGGATTGAACGAAGGTGATTTTTATCAATTACAGGTGACTTATGAACGCAACAGCGACGGTGGGTATGATGTTAATCCGGATGACTATTTGAACGAGATCGAAATTTACAACATCTACGCCATACAGCGATTTCCGCAAGCCGATTCAATAGTAGGAATCAACAACGAGATTTTTGAACATGAGCAAATCAACGATCAAACGTTGGTGTTCACCATTCAGAACCACGTTCCGCAGATCGATTATTACGTGTTGCACGTTACCCGTGATTATGGCGAATGGCGCGAAAACTTTTTTATCGCTTTTGAGGACAGCCAAACCGTGCTGCAACAGTCGACCAATACATTTGATTTTCATTTTCCCTGTGGATTGGGATATTGCTGGGACATGTGGAATGGCGAGCCCGGCGAGTATATGACTGCTGAAGCGTTTTATGATGATGATGGTGATTTTGATTATTCAAGGGTGGAATTGAATGGTGCGGAACGCATGTATGATCGGATTGAATTTCCGTTACTGGATTTGGTGGCGCTGGGCCCGACGACGCTGTGCGCTATGTGGGATGACACAATGGAAACGGAAAGCGGGTATAAACTCACCTGTAAAAAATGGTCGGACGCTGCAGAGGAATGGAGCGCTGCAATGAACATTACCCTGCCGCCAAATACCAGCGGCTATTGTATAAACGGCGTCGACCCTTCATCGCTTTATCTTGTCGAGACTTATCCTTTGGGGGTTGCAGAGGCGGATACACTATTAAATGTGGTCAAAAGCCATCCCCTGCAAGATCCGGCGGAGATGGATTATCTTCATTATCTGCCCCAGGGCGAAATCACCGGTGTGGCCTCAGACGATGGTTTGATCGCCTATACCTATGTCTATGGTTGGGATTATGAAACGGAAACTTATTATTATGATTACCTGTTGATCAAACGGCGCAGCGGTGCCTTTACCCTGGTCGAATTGTTCCGGTCTGACACCCCGGATGAAGTCTTTGTCACCGATGTCGCGGTTTCCGGCGATGCCATTTATGTCAGCCACACTCAGGAGGATATTTTTAAGATCTTTCTGCCCGATGACAACAGCACTGCCATTCAGCCGCTCAATGTTGATTTAGAGGGCGGTCATGTCAAGGATATGGAGTACCGCCATGGCAAGATTTTTATGGCCATCAAGCATGCTGATTATGTTATGGGTGGCTCTCAGCCGGCTCTGGGGATTCTTGATCCTGCTATGGATCAGTTGGGTCGCTTTTATCATCCGGATATTGCCAGTGGTTGTGATCTTCTTACCGTGGGCGATAATCTGGTCTATTGCGCTGAAAATTATAGCGATGGGGCGGCAAACACCTATAGCCGCATCGTGGTGTTTCATACCGATGGTGCGACGAAATTGCCGATTGCACAGTTGCCCGAAATCACCACCCAGGAGGGCATTACCGATATGGCGGTGAATCCGGTTACCGGGGAGATGGTCTATTTTTCACCCACCTATGGCTTGTGGGGCAGCTATGGTAACAATTACAACACAGAACTCGACATGCCGGTGGATTTTGGCCGGCCTTTGAATCTGACGTTTACGGATTCCGGCACCCTGTTTATGACAAATGAACAGGAATTGCAGGTTTTGTCGGCCACCAACGCTTATGAAGCGGTCACTTCTTCAGTGGTTCCGCAATGGCAAGGGGAGCAATTCGACAATCCCTTTACCGGAAGCCTGGCGCTGGCAGCGGCCACTGTTCTGCCCATGACACCGGCCGATGAGATGCTGCTGGTCGGTGCTGCCGGTACCCTGGCATTTACCGCTATTGCTGCAGTTGCGATCTCTTCGTTGCTGGATGTGGACATCTATTATCCGGAATACTATCTCGGATCGGTAGAGTATTTTCTCGAAAAGGAGGTGGTCATCGAGGAAACCATAAAGGAATTTCGTTATGGTTCGCTTCGCTGGCTGTTGCGCAATTTTGATTTTGATGAGGATTATACTCCTGTTCCCGGGCCAAAACCGTTTGTCGATCCGGTTGTACCTATTCCCAAAACCCTGACCCCTGAATTGAAACAAAAAAGATGTCAGGTGGAGGATGATTTTTTTACTGAGAACTTTTTTACTTTTGATGTCTATCAAGATCTTGCTAAAAATGGATTATCCCCTTTTGATCAACCGCGCTGCGCCAACCGGGAATGCATTGGGGCGCATTTTTCCAAGTTTTTTCTGGTGGAGGTCAAGGACAGCTATTTGGGCAATTATTATCGATGTTATGTCAGCAAACCGCTCACTTATGAGAGCAGGACATCGATATCCTTTGCTGAACTGATGCCGCTTTTTGCCGATGATCCCGAATGCTTTGGTGAGGTTTTCAGCGGCTGGATCTCCTATGGTCCCTGGAGGCTTCATGATAATACCCTCAAATCTAAGACCAAGGACTATTTTTTCATAACCGATGCTTCGCGGGGAGCAGAGCCCTACAGTCAAAAGGACGAGTTTACATCCACTCGACTCGTTTGGGCCTGGGAAGCATTCGTACAGGAAAATCCTCATCTGCGTTGGAATGACTTTTATATTGCCACCAATGCTTATATCGAGCTGCTTCCCTTTGAGCCGGGACAGGAACATCCCAATATGCCTGCTCCGGGCGATCTGTTTGACGACAGAGAGCTTACGCTCACGAACATGGTATTGGGAATGTGGCGTACCGATGAAATAAATCGTCTGGGAGGTGCTCCGTATTTCAAAGATCCTGAAGAGCGGGAAAGGTATGAATACTATTTCAATCCCACTTCGGACAAGCTTGTGCATCGACAGAGCGGTGCGCTATTAACCACAGGTACAATGTTAAGATTCGTCATGGCGTGTAATGAGCAGATATTTGGCTTTGATCCTATCGAGGGGTTAGTCTCGACTCCCCAGGTCAGGATACATTCGCAGCTTTTAGGTGGAGCCGGTGTAATATGCGCCGGCTCGATAACTGCCCGCGATGGCAGGCCCATTTCTATTGATAATAATTCCGGTCACTACCGTCCCCGATTAAATCACCTGGAAAATGCGGCCGCCGTGTTTGCCAAACACGGCTGGCATGAGAAATCCCGTGAACATAGACCTGGCTCGCCTTTTTATTCGATTCATTTTACATCCCATATGGCTTCGCTACAAACGCAATCCTCTTTTAATTTTGGCCATGGTTCCACCACTGCCGGTGTGTTTTCGCCTACTGATACCATGAACAAAATTTTGCACAGCGAAGGGGCAACCCATTTTATCGTGACCACCCGACTTTTCGACGGCGAGAATGAAGAATTTGCAACAGACCTGGAGCTTGTTTTGAGTAACGGACAAAGCCTTGATCCGGTCGAGGAAAGCGCTGATCAATTTGCCACCTTTGAGATTTCTCTGGATACACTCGAAACAACGACTTTTATGGTACAGGGATGCCTCGGCCAGGATAGCGTCTATTCCTCCCTGGATTACCAATTTTACCTGTTTCCGCAAGCCGATCAGGATACCATTGTTCTCGAACCGGGATACGTGGAATGGATGCCGGATGCCGGCACCTGCGACATCGATCAAAAGGTGTTTGTCGCCAAACAGGGAAGGGAAAGCTATGGTGAGAGCGATATAGGCACACGCTATAATTTTCTCATTCATTTTGCCGCTGAACAACAGATCGGCGGAACTCTCTGTTTTGCCTATACGCATGGCGCCGAACTGGGCATTGATGAGCGCACCGCCATGTTTCATCGCAACCAGGCAGGCGACTGGAGTGAAATCCCCGCCTCGCTGGCTGCCGGTGATACGGTGTTTAAAGCTCAAATCAGCGAACCGGGCACTTATGGCATGTTTGTGATAGAGGATGATGGCGGGGCTGGCCAGAATCAGGCCAGCAACGTTTCCATCCGTACCTGGCTGCAAGGCGCTGATGATGCGGCTAACAGCAACATGTCCACGGCGCTGAATGATCAGAATCAACTCCCCTTTGATTCCCCCTACGATGAATCCAGCATCAGCATGGAAGGTGTTCCCGACACATTGGTGGATTGGGTTTGTGTCGAGCTCCTCTCCGACCCTGGCAGGGAGGTGGTATGGCAGTCCGGCATGTTGCTGGGAGAACAGGGATGGCTGATTACCCCGGACGGCGAGCCGGAATTTGTACCCGACATTGCCACCGGCAATTACTGGATACGAATCCGCCATCGAAACCATTTATGCGTTTTGAGCTCAGGCACTATTCCTTTGCGCTCGGAAGGATCGGTTATCTATTCCTTTGTGCATTCAGAGGAGCGGTTTCATGCCTCAACACCGGCACGGCGGATGGATTCGGGACAATGGGCAATGGTCAGTGGCGATATCAATGGCGACGGTTATATTACCAGCAAAGACTATGTCGAGCTGTATAACGAAAAATCAGTATGGTCACAGGATAGGACCGGCTATTATAATGCTGATCTCAACTTTGACGGACAGGTCGATAATGCCGACTATTGTATCTGGAAACAAAATGCCGTCAAAGGCCTTAGCGTCACTGAGCAATAAGGTATGTATGTTCCTTTTGTATTCACCAGTAAAAGTTTGTCGCATCAAACAACAAATCCGCTATAATTGTGCCGGGTTTATCCGGCCGCCTGTTCAAGTTGTTCTGCATGTTCGATCAACAGAATGGCCGGATAGATGCTGCAGTTGAGCCAGTTCTTTTCCGGAAGATTTTTGCGCAGATGGGTCGGGATTTCGCCGCCGCCGTGGTATTCCTGTGCAATGGTGAGTGTATTGGCCAGAGCCACGGCTTTGGCGCGGTAAATCTCCTTGCCGGTACGTTCATACGCCTTGAGATAGGCTTTGAACAACATGTCGGAACTGCGCGCAATCGGGGTGTAAAACTTGTATTGCTCCAGTACGCCGGGGACGAACCAGTCCGGTTCCCCGGCCGGCACTTTAGGGTGCCATTTCCACTCTTTTTTGAACCAGGGATGGTGATGGATGAGGGGATCATCCGCCGTCCAGACGACGAATTGATCCTCGACAAAGCGAAGGATCTCTTCGGCCAGAGGAATATAGTCGGGATGCTCGTCACTGTCGTCGAGCAATATCCAGCAAAACACCGTTGGTTCGCGAAAGGCGAGGTTTTTATAGAGCGCCTGCGGACGCGTATCCTCGAATTGTGCCTGCCAGTTGAAGGTTTTAACCGGATTCTCCATGATATAGTCGAACGCCTTTTGTCGCGGAGCGGCGTACTCTGTGCAATGGTAATGGTCGACAAGACGGTCGAAGAGACGGATGACCTCGGCGGGTATCAGCTTGTCCGCTTTTTTTGCTTGACCGGTTTTGCTGTTGATGAGCAGCGGCCAGGTGCCGTCATCGCCCTGGGTTTTGACATAGGTGTCGGCAATGCCTTTTGCCGCCAGCAGGTGTTTCTCTTTATTATTAAATTCGTACAAATCCAGCAGCATCTCTGCTGCTGCGGTGGGTACATTGGTCATAATTTCATTGTGAAAATAGGGATGATCGCCGCGGTCGACGCCGTCCCAGTGGGTCGGTGTCCAGTATTCGAGCGGTTTGCCTGCCGGCTCGGCCATGTCCATAAAAAAGTCGACAACGATATCGGCGATGCGAACCGCCTGGTCTCTGTCTTTAGCATCTGGAAAATAGTTGGCATAGCTGATCATACCGACGATGAGGCTGCTCATAATCTTGGTGGGATGGCACCAGAGGGGATAGTCCGGACCCGGCCGGCCGTGCTCGAGCCAGTGCTGAACTTTGGACTGATGCAGGACATTGTGCAGACAGCGATAGCCGCTTTCGCGATAGGGATAGGCCGGTTCGTTTTCGATGCCCGGGAAAGAGGGACTTTTGATAAATGTTCTTTGGCCGACAACCGTATATTCAGCCGTTTTTGTTCCCAGGGATTTTACTTTGAGTTGATAGCGGCCAACCGGCATGTCTTTCCATATAGGCGTTAACGGCATCCACGGTTTGGGGGCGTCAAAAGAAAAAGACTGGCTGTCCTCTTTGGAATGGACGGTAAAGCGATACGCGTCTGCAGCAACAACCGGTTTGAAATTAAACGCCGGCGCATGGATAAAGCGTTTCGAGTACTGGTTCCAGAATGGTCGTTCTTCGGGAATGCCGGGACGGATGGGTTGCATGGATTCCTCCCTGGCCTGATTGGCAAAATCGGGTTTATCGTTCTGATGGCAGGAAGATAAAAGCAGAATCGAAAAAAGCAATAAAAAGAACAAATAGCAAAGTCGAATGATGAACATGATAGGGCCTTTATTATTTTACGAGTTATACTATATATACAAGATTGATTTTTCACCTTATAAACTAAAAGGTTTGTTTATAAAAGCAATGAATTTGTTGAGTGAAATAAATGGTAAAGACAGTTTATTTAAAAATTGGCTTGCCAGCAAAGAAACAAACTGCGGTGGTTTATCGTTATCTGCCCGGCTGGAATCTTTTTATTTTTTTCATCTTTGGGATTTTTAAAAAGATGCACAAGTTGTAGAGACGCCCGAGTCGGGCGTCTCTACAGGTGACCCAGGCGTTTCTGTGTCGAATTCATCATCCGGTTTATTGATAAAAATAGTACCATGCACATGATTGGGCATTACCACAAATGCATTTAATGTTATCAACAGGAAACGATGCGGTATTTCTAGATCATATTTTTGTGGTAGGTAACCGAATTTGAATCATACTATTTCACTATCGATAGTATTGCCAAAATGACGGGCCGGTTTTTATGCAGATGGTAATGGAATAGTGGCTGTTGTAGCCGTAGACCAATATTATAAACAGGCTGAAAAAAGTTGGCTGTATATCACATAAGATGGTCTCTTTTAACGAATCCAGTTTTCAATCGTTAAACCTTCTATCCGTTCAAAATGTTTTACATTTCCCGTCACCAGGCGGTCACACTTTGACAGGCAGGTTGCTGCAATGAGAATATCAGCGTCTGCAAGGGGATGTCTCATTGCGATCAATCCGGCTTTGATCTCACCGAATCGTTGCAAAATATCCAGGTCTGTATTGATCACATCAATGCTGAGAATAAACTCGTCGACGACATGCTTGTTTCTCAGCCGATGTTTTGACTTTGCAGCTCCATAATATAGCTCGCCGACGGTCATAAAGGAAACCGCAACACGGTCATCGCTTTCAAGTCGTTTGTCGATTACATTCTGATTGCCATGCAGGATTTCAACGCAAGTATCCGTATCCAGCAGAATCATAATTCAACCTCTCGTCCCATTGTTCGATGCTGGTAAATATCTTTTATAATCTCATCGGACGAACGATCATCCTGCCATTTCAACGACAGGTTTTTCCAGATATCGACCTGGAGGTCTTTTGAGAGGTTGCTGTGGAAATCGAACAGGCGTCCGAGTTTCTCATCAAGACCTTTTTCTAAAATCATCAGTATTTCATTGTTCAGGCTGCGGCGCTCCCTTTTTGCAAGGGCGCGAATCTTGTTGACGACCTGATCGGGGATATTTCGAATTGTGATATTCATTATCTGCCTTGAAATTGATTATATTTTAGAATTATTATGGTTATATTTTAGTTATAAATTTGACTTATGTCAACAAAAATTTACTGTTATTTCCTCTTGATTTAGGGTAAAAAGAGAAGCAATGCTTTAGGATCTGTTGCGGTGTTGAAAATTTGTTCAGGACAAGTCATTTGAGGTTTTTGAAAAACGTTCCGTCCGGGTCTTTTCAGACAAAATATCTGTCATCCTGCCATTTTTGCGTATTGTAAGTGATCTAATCAGCGATTCGTTGCAAGGATTTATCGTTGCGGATGATGTGATCGTGATATCGGGATTGCCGGGTGAACCCGGAGTTGATTTTGCGGGCGCGTAATGTACAGATGCGTTTGCATTGATTGATAACAACCCCCACTATGCCGGATTTCCATTTTTTCGATGCAGCCTGGTTTCGGGGGTGGTCCATGAAACCTGATATAAAAAACTTCAATTAAAACTTTTTCAAAAAAAGCTTGACATTGTAAGTAATATTGGATAAAATAAAAACGTTATTATAAAATTAATATATATAAAAAATTAAAGTTAAAAAAAACAAAAATTTAAATCAATGAAAACGTTATCATAAATGAATAAGACTCCAAGTTTGAAGGATGTTGCTGAAAAAGCCAATGTGTCGATATCGACGGTTTCCCGATCGCTCAATTATCCTGAAAAGGTAGACACGAAAACCCTGGGCAGAATCAATAAAGTTATCAAAGAGCTTAATTATCGTCCCAACAGGGTGGCGCAAAGATTACGCATTAAAGAGGGACATCGAAAGATTATCGGATTGTTGATTCCGGATATTCAAAATCCTTTTTATGTGGATGTTGTCAGAGGAGTAGAAGATTATGCTTATAGCAGAAATTATGCTCTGTTGATGTGCAACTTTGCACAAAACAAGGAAAAGGAGAGAATGTATCTGGACATCATGGTATCTGAATCCGTTGACGGGATGATTTTAGCACCATTTGATAAATATGATCAGGATGTTATCAATCTTTTGGAAAAAGACTTTCCAATTGTTTGTGTTGACAGGGGATTGGCTGATTATCAGGACGTGGATATTGTTTTGGTTGATAATGAAAGAGGGGCATTTGAGGCTGTGAGTTATTTGATTGAGCAGGGTTATGAGAGAATAGCTTACGTAGGCGGTTTGCCTTCCATTCCAACAAGTCAGCAACGCAAAGATGGCTATGTAAAGGCTCTTCAGAAATATAATATGCCGGTCGACAATGAGCTGATTAATTTTGGTGATTCGAAACATGACAGCGGTAAGGTTATTGTGCGGGAACTGCTTCAGCTCGAAAAAAGACCCACAGCTTTTTTTACAGGAAATAATCTTATTACTCTGGGTGCACTGGAGACTATACATGCAATGAATCTGGTTATTCCGGGCGATGTGGCCATCATTGGATTTGATGATATGCCGTGGTCTATATCCTTGAACCCTCCACTTACAGCCGTAAAGCAACCCGGATACGAAATCGGCAAAAGAGCTGCTGATTTATTGTATCAAAAGATTATTGAACCGGAGAAACCGTCGGTTAAAATGATGTTGAATGCAAAATTGATTATACGTGATTCTTGTTAAATCACAACTTGTGCCATATAAAGCAGGAGGTAAACATGCACAAATTAGTCAATAAAATTTTCTTATTTGTTTTAACCGGAGTGGTTTTATCTTCTTTTGTAAATGCTCAAGATCTCCTTTTATCGCCTTCTCCATTATATATGGGTAAAATTCCGGTCGGCAGTTCATCAGAACGACAAATAATTCTTTACAACACTACTGTAAATTCAATAACAGTGAGGTCGATTACGATTGAGGGGGCAGATCAAACGCTGTTTACCCTGGTAGAAAATCCCGGGAATTTCACCCTGGGACCTATTGAGAAAAAAACAATATCAATAAAGTACAAGCCCGACAGCGCTGCTGAAAATACTGTGATTTTCAAGGTTGAAAGCAGCGCTGGTACATTTTCGGATACGTTGTCCGGATATGGTATTCATGAGGTGGATGGTGTTCAGCCTTTTGAGAGAATATTGGGGACGAATGAAGATGATGGTGGGCGAAATATCAAGCAAACAATAGACGGCGGGTTTGTCATCGTCGGAAGAACAACGCCGCCCGGCGAAGAATACTATAGTATTTATTTGATCAAGACAGACGCCGCAGGGAAGATAGAATGGACTGTAATTTATGGTGATGATGACGGAGTTGACTCTGGTGCTGATGTGATTCAAACAGAGGATGGCGGTTACCTTGTCCTCGGCCGTACAGAAAATTATGGAGTCGGCGGTTTTGATATCATATTGGTGAGATACAATTCAGACGGAGAGTATCAGTGGAAAAAAACGTATGGGTCTGTCAATGACGAGTCGGGATCGCGAATAATCCCCACTGATGATGGAGGGTGTTTTTTATTAGGACAGACTGTTCCTCAATCGGGGATCGGCAAGAATATATTTTTGGTTAAAACAGACGCAGAGGGTACAGAGCAATGGACGACAACATATGGTGGAGAAAGCGGCACGGGCGGTGATGATATTATACAATTGTCTGACGGGAATTTTGCCATTGTCGGTTTTATTACCCAAGGTGATGATTTCCAGGTTTATTTTATTACGATAGCTGCCAACGGAGATATGATTTTGGAAAAAACATACGGTGGTTCAGCGTATGATTTCGGATCATCAGTACGGCAGACTCGTGACGGCGGTTTTGTGATCTGCGGTTATACTTCCAGTATGGGAGCGGGAGCCAGGGATGGTTATGTCGTCAGGCTGGATGCCTCTGGTAATCTGGTGTGGGAAAATGTATTTGGAAATGTTAATAGTGATCAATTTGGGGGTATTACAGAAACACCAGCCGGTGATTTTATTGCCGTTGGAAATACTGTCACCCGTATCACGCAGAATGAACAATATACAGATGCTTATATGGTCAAGCTCGACAAGAATGGTAATCAGATATGGTCAAAACAATTTGGCGGAAATTTATCTGATGGTTTGGGCAAGATATTAAATACAAGCGACGGCGGTTATATCAATTTGGGAAATACCCATAGTTTTGGCAAATCCAGAGATATTTATCTGGTTAAAGTAAATGATGACGGCATCATTTCATCAATACAAGAAAAGCAAAATTCACAGAAAAGTCCGGAAAACTTTGTGTTATATCAGAATTATCCCAACCCTTTTAATGCCTCAACTCGAATAAAATTTGCAATTCCTGAAGGCAAACCTGAACAACGTGTATCAATAAGATTAATTGATATTTTAGGCCGTATTAATAGCACGCTGCTTGACACGAGGAAAAAGCCGGGTGTTTATGAAATACAGTTTACCGCAAAGAATTTATCCAGTGGCGTGTACTTTTATCAATTAATAGCCGGCGAGAGTGTTTGCACCAAAAAAATGATTCTACTTGACTGAAAATAGCATCTCGACAATAATATATCTGGACCAGGAAGAAAGAGTGGTGGTCTTAAAAAATCAGAGGAGGTGATTTGGAAACGATTGTTTTACAGGCAGCATATAAAAAGAGTGCAGTTACGTAACCAAAAGGAGGCTCAACCATGAAGTCTTATTTTCTGTTATTTCAAGTTTTTGTTATCCTCTTAACGGGGATCATTCTGCAACCGCAGCTGTATGCTCAAAGAAGCGGAAGTATCGAAGGCAGGGTTACGGACGCGGAAACCGGAGAATTTTTACCAGGGGCAAACATTTTCCTTGAAGGGACAAAGATTGGCGTGGCCAGTGATGAAAACGGAAATTTTAGAATAGAAAATGTGCCTTTCGGAGATTACACATTAAAAGTTACTTACATTGGATACAAAGAGTATTCAAAAGAAGTAGAATTGACACCATCTACTGCCAAGTTATCTGTCGATGTCTCCATGAATTTTACTGCACTTGAATTCGATGCTTTTGTCGTAGAGGGTTTAAGGCAAGGACAGGTAAAGGCTTTGAATCAGCAGAAAAATGCGTATAACATAAAAAATGTCGTCTCGAATGAAGAAATGGAAAAATTCCCGGATATGAACACTGCCGAAGTTTTACAGCGGATTCCCGGCATATCGATTCAACGCAGCCTTGGCGAAGGAGCGTTTATTATGCTGCGTGGGACAGAGCCTCGTCTTACCAATGTTACAGTAAACGGACAAAAAATTGCCACGCCTCGTGAGCAAGATAGATATATGGGCCTGAATGTGGTTAATGCGAGCCAATTGGCATCTGTAGACGTCTCAAAAGCCAATACACCTGACATGGATGGCAATGCAATCGGTGGTACTGTAAACCTTGTGACACGCAGTGCCTTTGATTATCAAGAGTCTCGCCTAAAGATTAATCTGGGCAGCGGTTATCAAAAATTAGGAGGTGTTCCGCTTTATCGCACTTCACTTAACTATAGCACTTTTTTGAACAAAGATAAAACAATCGGTGTCAATATTGGAGCCAGCTGGTACAGAAATTCAATTACGTCGCATTCAAATGAATTTGATTGGGATGATGTTGAAGATGTAAACGGAAACGAAATTCCTTCTGCGCTGGCTGATTACAGACTCTATAACTACGATACGGCGCGAGACCATATTGGTTTGAATGCCGGATTGGAATTCAGACCATCCAGAGATCACAGATATTTCATTACCGCAATGTACAACAAACGGACCGATGATTTGACAAGAAATATGCTTCGTTATCGTATTGACAAGGGAGATTACCTGAATGCGACGACGATTAGTGAGGGACGGGTGGCTTTTGAATTGAATTACCGGAATGAAATCCAGGATCTTTATGGTTTTACCGCAGGAGGTCAAAATAAATTCGGGCTTTTGGACCTGGATTATACATTATCCTACAGCCATGGTGAAGAAGATACCGGTGATGACGGACAGCTAAAATCAGAATGGCAGATGAAAAAAATAAATTTTGCATTGGACCTGTCGGATAGAAATTTCCCGGGCATTAATACCACAAATATTGACCAAAGCTACTATTTCAACCCTGAAAACTGGAATGAAGACGGACATGACTTTAGAAAGAGGTCTGCTTCGAACGATAATTTTATCGGCGCCGTTAATGTGAAATATCCCTACTATCTGGGTTCTTTTCCGGCGGAGTTTAAAGCCGGTGGGAAATTAACCATGGATCAGAAAGAACGAAACAGTGAACGTTTTGACTACAACTGGCGCGGTGATGATCTCATAATGATTGGAACAACCGGAGAAACGATAGATGATTTTTTACTTGACAAGTATAGATTCGGTCCAGTGATGGAAGGTGGTAAAGTAATCGATTTTTTAAAGAACAATATAGATCCTGACGATGGCTTCCGGGTGGAGCCGGTAAATGATGATACAGACGGTCTCGGCGGCCGATATGATGCGTCTGAAAGCATATATGCCGGTTATTTAATGACCACGATCCGTTTCAGTGATCTTATGGTTCTGGCTGGTGTCCGAAGTGAATTAACGCAAACGACTTATGAAGGACTTGACCTTCAACTGGATGATGACGGAGCGATTGTAAACAGCAAAACCGTTTCCACGGACAATGATTATGTTAACTTTTTTCCCGCCTTGCATTTCAAGTACGAATTATCCTCTTTAACCAATGTCAGACTTGCCTATACTCAAGGTATTGCCAGACCCAATTATTTCGATTTGGCACCGTACCGATGGATTATTCCGGATGACAATGAGATCATTGCCGGTAATCCGGATCTCGAGCCGACCGAATCAAAAAATATGGATTTAATGCTAGGTCATTATTTCCAAAGTGTTGGCGCTTTAAATTTAGGCTTGTTTTATAAAAAGCTGGACAAGGTGATCTATGAAGCGGCGAGCAGAATTGAAGGCGGTAACTATGATGGTTATGATGAACTAAAGCGGGTTAATGGCGGAACTGCGGATTTGTATGGGGTTGAAATAGGATGGATGCAGCAGTTTACATTTTTACCGGGATTTTGGAATGGATTCGGCATATATGCCAACTATACCTATACCCAGTCTGATGTTGATCTCACCTATGAAGAACGCGATGTGCTTCCCGGCCAGGCGGGTGATGTTGGTAATTTCGGATTGAGTTTCGAAAAAGGCAACTTGACCGCCCGTTTGAGTGTTAATTATTCTTCAAAAGTCCTGGTTCAGGTTGAATCGGAGAAAGAATTCGACCGCTGGAACGACGAGCGCCTCCAGGTTGACTTTTCAGGATCCTACGAGTTTATCCCCGGCTTTGAATTCTATATCGATGCCATTAATTTAACAAATGAACCTCAGCGTGTGTATTATCATGTACCTTCTCGCCCCCGGGAAAATCAGTATTATTCCTGGTCCCTGCGTTCTGGTATTAAAATGGTTCTCTAGTCCTCTGATACCCCCCAATTACCGGCAATGGCCAACTGCGCCCCGGTTTTTGGGGGGATTAATTCGAATTTTTGAAATCAGGAATTTTATTATGCAACGAAGAGAATTTCTCAAAAATATCGGGAAAACGGGATTGTGTGTTACAGGTTTGTCTGTGATGGGTTCTTTAGGTTGTGCGGAAAAATCAGAAAAAAAATGGAACGTTGTACTTGTCGTGGCTGATGATTTGGGCTGGAATCAGGTGAATTATCACGGATTCGGTTTTTATGAAACGCCCAATATCAATAAAATTGCTGCGGCCGGGATGCAGTTTAGGGATGCTTACTCTGCGGCGCCGGTTTGTTCTCCTACCCGGGCCAGTTTGATGACCGGGAAAAATCCTGCGAGATTGCATCTGACCGATTACATCCCCGGGAGTCCCTTTCCCTATGCGCGGTTATCCAGACCAAAAGTACCCGAGTACCTGTTGAGTGTCGGGTTGCCGCTTGAAGAAAAAACGTTGGCAGAGCTATTCAAAGAACATGGATACAGTACCGGTCATTTCGGTAAATGGCACCTCAGTAAAGATAAAGAGTACCAGGCGGGAAGACCCGGAGATCCGGGATCGCAGGGGTTCGATGAAGTATTAACCACCGTCAAGCCGGAATATGAAGCCCCTCCCAATGACGCACACCACGCTGTTGAAATCACCAACAGAACCCTTGATTTTATCGACAGGCATAAGGATGAGCCGTTTTTCTGTTATACAAGCCATCATGTCGTTCATAGACCGTTAATGGAAGAAGATGATCTTGTACAAAAGTATAAAAACAAACCTTATTCCAACGATCCTGTTAATAATCCCGTAATGGGAGCAATGATCGAAAGAATGGATACAGGTATAGGCCGGATACTCGATAAACTTGAAGAACATAATCTGACTGAAAATACGATTGTAATTTTTTATTCCGACAACGGAGGATTTGAACAGCATCAGGAACAGGATCCACTGCGCGGCGGAAAGGCGATGATTTATGAGGGTGGGATTAAGGTGCCTTTTTGTATTAAATGGCCGGGTGTCATAGAACCGGGAACCATATCTAATGAACTTGTAATATCGGATGATTTTTATCCGACGTTTGCAGATATTCTCGGAGAAAAAAAGTTGCCTTCGAATCTGGACGGCGTCAGTTTGCTGCCGTTGATCAAGCAGAAAAACAAAGTTGAACGGGACTTTTTATGCTGGCATTTTCCACATTATCATCACCTGGGTTATAAACCTGCGGCTGCGATCAGGGAGGGCAATTATAAATTAATTGAATGGTTTGAACAAAGCAAATTCGGTAAGGAAAAGCCTTATCAGCTTTTTAATGTGAAAAATGATCCTGGTGAGATAAATGATCTGTCGGATAAAATGCCTGAACTTGCTGAGCAATTGTTTAAAAAATTAATAACGTGGAGAGATAAAGTCGGCGCCTGGGAAATGACGGTTAATCCCGATTACGATCCTGATAAATCAGATTGGCGATTTAAAGGAAGAAAAGGCTGGAGAGTAAAAGACGGGATTGTTGTAACCTGATTCTAACTGGAAAAAAGAATGCGAACAATTTCTCTCAATTTTCCCAAAAATCTGGTATTTGGAAATGGTTGCAGTGAGCGGTTTATTGTTGATTATAAAACAACGGGTTGTAAAACGCTTTTGCTGATTACTGCTGAACCATTGCTTAAATGTATTTATCCTGTAGCTCAAAAAATAAAAGCAGATGGTGCTGATGTTTTTGTCTATGAAGATGTCAACAGCGAACCAACTATTGAGGATTTTCAAAAGGCTCTACAATTTGCCGGAAGGAAAAGCATTGATAGTGTAGCCGGTATTGGAGGAGGAAGCGTATTAGACCTTGCTAAATTAATTGCCGCCATGCTTTATAACGCCCAAAATATTCAGGAGGTACTCGAGTGTGGCCTTGATAAGCAACGGCAAATATATTTGGCTTGTCTGCCGACAACATCGGGAACCGGAAGTGAGGTATCACCCAACGCATTATTGCTTGATGAGAGTGACAATCTTAAAAAAGGAGTGACAAGCCCTTACCTGGTTCCTGATGGAGCATATGTGAACCCCTTGTTCACAAAAACCGTTCCTCCTTCTGTTACTGCGGCCACTGGTTTGGATGCACTCATTCACTGCATTGAAGAATATACCAACCTTTATGCTCATCCCGTTATCGACATGTTTGCTTTGGAAGGCATTCGATTAATCGGTAGTTCTTTGTGGCGTGCTTATAATGACGGCAATGATGAAAAGGCGCGGCAAAATGTTGCTCTTGGCAGTCTTTATGGCGGAATTGGACTTGGCTCTGTCAATACCGCCGCAGTTCATGCTTTATCTTATCCTTTGGGGGGTGAATATCACATAGCGCATGGATTGTCCAATGCCCTTTTGTTTCCCTATGTCATTCAATTCAATATGGTAGAATCTACTGAACGGTATGCAAGTGTTGCCCGGGCACTGGGTGCGGAAGAAGGAAAAGATGATTATGAAACTGCAAAGAATGGCGTGGATATGATATTTCAACTTTGTGAATCCTTGAACGTAAAGGTAAAACTTTCTGCTCTGAATATCCCCAAAACTGCTCTTAATAGATTGGCAGAGGCGGCAATGAGAGTAGAAAGACTTTTGAAAAACAATCCTCGTCAGGTTACTCTCGAGGATGCAAAAAGAATTTATCATGCAGCTTATTGAAAAAGGCGAAATTTATGATACAAAAGCGAAAAGAATATTCAGGCATTATTATTCCTGTGGTAACTCCGTTCGATGATGATGGAAAAATAGATACCCCTGCAATAGAAAGAATTATTGAAAATTTCATAACAAATGACTGCGAGACCCTTCTATTTGGAACCACCGGAGAAACAGCTTCAATACCTCAATCTGCAAAAACAAAAGTTGTAGAAACGCTAAAAAAACACACAGATCAACATAGAATTTATGTCGCAATATCGGATAATTGCTTTGATGATGCAGTAACAGCCGCAAACCGTTATTATGATTCAGGGGTAGAGGCTGTGGTTGTTTTACTTCCCGGTTATTATCCCATAACCCGTGATCAGATGTTGAATTATTACGAGCGTTTTGTTGATGCAATTCATGGAAAAATGTTTATTTATAATATTCCGGCGACAACCCATATGTCCATTCCACTTGAAGTAATTGAAAAGTTGAGTTACCATGAAAGAATAGTTGGGCTAAAGGACTCTGAGCGTGATTATGCCAGACTGGAAGAATCAATTGATTTGTGGTCGCATCGGAAGGATTTTTCATACTTTATCGGCTGGGGGGCGCAGTCTTTAAGCGGATTAAGGAGCGGCGTGGATGGTATTGTTCCGAGCACAGGAAACTTTTATGCGCCGGTCTATAAGGATATGTATCAAGCCGTTATTGAAAATAATAAAGAAAACGGTGAACGGTGTCAAGATATTTCAATGGAAATTGCAAATGTTTATCAAAAAAATAAAATCCTTGGTCAATCCTTACCCGCATTAAAAATTATGATGAATGAAGCGGGTTTGTGCGGTAAGAAAGTTTTATTGCCTTTTACAGAATTGCCGGAAAATGAAGAAATGGTAATTCATCAACAAACTCGTCATTTAATTGATAAATATAACCTAACCTGGATTTGATGCGTATATAATGGCGAAAAAGAAGCCTACAATTGGAATCACAATGGGGGATCCTGCAGGCATAGGTCCTGAAATTGTTGTGAAAGCATTATGTGATGACAGAGTAACAGGATGGTGTAACCCCCTTATAATAGGCGATTTGAGAGTTATTCAAAAAGCCGCTGCCGGGCAACGTGTTCAAAAACAAATTAAATCAGTCGAAAATATTGACAAAGCCGAATTTGATCGAAATACAATACATGTTTACTCTCTTGATCTGATAGATGTAGACAAACTTGAAATGGGAAAAATATCACCCATGGCTGGAGAAGCTGCATTTCAATGTGTAAAAACAGTCATTGATCTCGCTCTGGCTAAAGAAATTGATGCCACTGTAACCGCACCGATCAACAAAAAATCTATAAACCTGGCGGGTCATAGATTTTCCGGGCATACTGAAATTTATGCCCACTTTACTCAAGCAAAAAAATATGCAATGCTCCTGGTTGATGAAAATTTTCGGGTGGTTCACGTTTCTACCCATGTTTCCTTAAAAAAAGCATGTGACGCAGTAAAAAAAGAAAGAATTGTCGAGGTAACTGAATTATTAAACAATGCGTGCAAACAATTTGATATAGCTGAACCCCGAATAGGGATAGCCGCTCTTAACCCTCATGCAGGTGATGGTGGCTTGTTTGGCGATGAAGAAATCAGAGAAATACTACCAGCCGTCGAAAAAGCGAAAGAGCTGGGAATTAATGCTAAAGGGCCCTGTCCGGCTGACACCTTATTTGCTATTGCAAAGGCCGGAGCCTTTGACGGTTGCGTTGCTATGTATCATGATCAAGGTCATATACCATTCAAGATGGCCGCTTTTCAATGGGATCAGGCGGTGAAGAATATGAAGAGCATAACAGGTGTGAATATTACCCTGGGTTTACCCATCATTCGAACATCGGTCGATCATGGTACAGCTTTTGATATCGCAGGTAAAGGAATAGCCAGAGAAGATACTCTGGTGCTGGCAATAAAATATGCAGTAAAAATGTCCGATCATAAATTATTATAAAGTATGGAAAGAAAAGATGATGACAGTCGTTGCAGATGACTTTACTGGTGCAGCTGAAATTGCCGGACTGGGTTTACGATACGGACTTGGGGTCGAAATTGAACCGCATGTTCATAGTCGATCCGAATCTGATTTATTAATTATTGCCACAGATACGAGATCCATGAAACCGGAGGATGCTTATGATGAAGTTTATTCAATCACAAAACAATTATTAAAGTTTGGTCGTGGCATAACATTTAAAAAAGCCGATTCGGTATTTCGAGGCAATATTTATCAAGAACTTTGGGCTATAGTAAAAGCAGATGTTTATGATAAAGTCCTTTTGGTGCCGGCAAATCCTTCTCGTGGCAGGGTTCTAAAAGATGGTATCTATTATTTAAACAATCGATATCTGCACGAAACAAGCTTTGCAGATGATCCTGATTACCCTATAACCACATCCAATGTGCTTGATTTATTAAATGGTAATGATCGCAATAATGTCCAGGTATTAGCGCCCGGTCAAAAAATTACCAGGCAAGGAATATTAATCGGTGAGGCATTATATGAGCAAGACTTGAAAGACTGGGCTTTTAAAGTTGATAACACAATTCTTCCGGCCGGTGGAGCCGAATTTTTCAAAGCTTTGCTTGAGATAAAAGGATATGAAAATGTCATTGCAAAAACAGAGAAAACCATAAAGTTCGGCAAAAATATATTAATTATATGCGGCAGCGCACATTCAAAGGGAAAAGCCGGGTTTAAAGGTATAAGGAATAGTGCTTTAAAAGCAATACCGATGCCTGATAGCGTGTTTTATCATGATTCTGATACGGAGCAATCTTTAAAAAAGTGGGAAGAAAAAGCTGTACAGGCTTTTCGGGAACATCGTGTTGTCATTATTGAAATAGATCAACAGGTCGTTCGTGATAAAAATTATCCCGTGCGTTTACGAAAAGAGATGGCAAGATTGGTACATGCTGTTTTACAGCGGGTAGAAGTTAACGAGCTATTGATTGATGGAGGAGCCACCGTTTATGCGATCACGGAAAAAGTCGGGTTTGAAAAATTGTTTCCGGTTCAAGAACTTTCTCCGGGTGTTATTAGAATGCGTGTACAATCACGCGAGCATTTTTTTGTGACGATTAAACCCGGCAGCTATTCATGGCCGACATTATTGTTACATTATTTAGGTGCTCGATAATTTTTATAAATTAAAATCAGGATAAAAGGGCCATTGTAAGAAGATGCGATGGCTTTGAAAACGAATGAATAACAGGATTATAAACAGATACTATTATGACTACTTTGATAAGTTTAATTATTGTTTTGATAATTGTTGTCATTGCCTCAGCAAAATACAAATTGCATCCTTTTATATCGTTGTTATTGGCTTCTATAGTCATCGGCTTTTTATCCGGTCTTGAATCAACAGTAATCATTGAATCGATAGAGAAGGGATTTGGCGATACATTGAAAAGTATCGGCCTGATTATTGTATTTGGCGCAATTATAGGTCAATATCTGGAAAAAAGCGGCGGAACCAAAAAAATAGCCGAAACCCTGTTAGGAATGATCGGAGAAAAGAAATCTCCTCTTGTAATGAATCTTACCGGATTTATTGTTTCCATTCCTGTTTTCTGTGATTCCGGTTTTATAATTCTTTCATCGCTTAACAAAGCAATCAGCAAAAAAACAGGAATATCACTAGCGGTTTTAAGTGTCGCACTGGCAACAGGTTTGTATGCAACACATGTTTTTGTGCCGCCAACCCCCGGGCCATTGGCTGCAGCTGCAGCTTTAGGTGCGGATATCGGACTGGTCATTGTTTTGGGCTTGGTTGTGGCCATACCCTCGGCTTTGGCGGGTTTGTTTTGGGCCAAGAGTTTTGCTAAAAAATTCAAAATTGTCCCCGACACCGATGAACCTCAGAACGATGATCGCGTTTTGCCTTCCACACCACTTTCTTTTGCCCCAGTTATGATTCCGATAATCCTGATAGCCTGCAAATCTATTGCAAATTATCCATCAACTCCTTTTGGCGAGGGTATCATATATAAAGTTATCGATTTTACAGGTGATCCGTTCATTGCTTTATTCAGTGCGGTTTTTATTTCATTTTTTTTGAAAAGAAAAAGATCGACCAGTCATAACAGTTGGATATCAGATGGGTTAAAAAATGCGGGTGTCATCATTTTGATAACAGGAGCGGGTGGTGCATTTGGTAATGTTTTGAGAACAACGGATTTGGGAGAATATTTAGGCCATACATTGTCGAATTGGAACGCGGGCTTGCTTCTTCCTTTTATGATTGCCGCATTATTAAAGACATCCCAGGGTTCATCAACTGTTGCCATAATAACTACCGCAGCGATTGTTTCGCCCCTGCTGGGTCCGCTGGAAATGGATGGTGAAACAGCCAAAGCATTAACTGTTTTGGCAATAGGAGCCGGAGCAATGACCGTTTCTCATATTAATGACAGTTATTTTTGGGTAGTGTCACAGTTTTCCAATATGGATACCCCCACTGCCCTGAAAACGCATACGATTGCCACCCTCTTGCAGGGGGTATTCGGTATGATTATTATTTTGCTGTTATCGCTCATTTTGTTATAAAAAGGAAAGGTTGATTATGATCTACAAATTAATACTCTCATTTGTGCTGCTGATTTCAAGTTTGACCGTTTCGCAGCAAAAAATGCCTCCCGGAGTAAAAGAATCAAAAAATGAACCCATTGTTTACTCGGGCAAACGAACCGTGGATAAACATTATTTTGACGGCAAGCTGCCGCATGCAGTCGGTGTGCATCAATATCAAGTCGTAAGAGCGAACCGAGAACATCCTCCGGGTGAAGGAGGCATCGGCTACACATATAATCATCAGCCGTATCTGGCCTATTGGAACGACCGGTTTTATTACCAATATTTGTCCGGTTTGTATCAGGAGCATACACCGCCAACCCGAACGTCGATATCAACATCAAAAGATGGAGTAAACTGGAGCGATCCGACTGTGGTTTTCCCTGTTTATACATTGCCGGAAATTAAAAGAGACGATATTTATATTCCTGAAGGAATGCCGGCGGTTATGCATCAACGCATGGGTTTTTATGTTGCACCGAACGGCATGTTGCTGACATTGGGTTTTTATAGTTACTGTCAAAACCCGCAGCATTCTCCTAATGTCGGTAAAGGTTTGGGACGAGTCGTCAGAGAAATTAAAAGCGACGGTACATTTGGGCCGGTCTATTTTATTCGATATAACCGGCATGCCGGTTTCAATGAGAGGAATACAAAATATCCTTTCTATATGGAGAGTGATGAGCCGGAGTTTATCGACGCCTGTGACGCTCTCCTGGAAAACAAACTGATGACCCTGCAGTGGTGGGAAGAAGATCGGGCTGACGATGGCTTTTATACGATTAATCCCGGGAATATTGAAAATGCGTTTGATTTTCATCAAAAAATTACCACGTCAAAGGGTGCGGGGAAGGCGTTTGACTGGTATACCCGGCCTGACGGTGTGGTGGTGGGATTGTGGAAAAATCAGTATGCGGCTTTGACAACGGATAAAGGAAATACCTGGACGTCGATTACGAAAAATAACACGCTGATCACGGCTGGTTCAAAAACATGGGCCCAAAAAACGGATGATGGCAGATATGCGCTTGTTCATAACCAGTCACCCACATGGCGAAATCGTTTTCCCATGGTTGTGATGACAAGTGAGGACGGATATGAATTTACGGAAATGTTATGTGTCAGCGGACAAGTCCCGCCGCAGCGCTACACCGGATTAAACAAGAATTTTGGCCCTCAGTATTTCCGCGGCATTTCTGAAGGAAATGGTAATCCACCCGGTGATAAAATGTGGGTTGTGTTCAGCAACAATAAAGAAGATATGTGGATTGCAAATATAACAACACCTATAACAGGCAAGGTTGCCAAAGATATTGATCAGAATTTCAACTCGGTCGTCCATGCTGATGCACTGGATTACTGGAATCTATATGTTCCCCAATGGGCATCTATTGATATTGTCAATGATCTGGACGGCATAAACAAGGTGTTACAACTCAAAGATGAAGAACCTTATGATTATGCGCGAGCTGAAAGGATATTCCCAAAGAGTCAACGTATCGAGATCAGTTTTAGAATATATCCCTATGGTGTGAGGCTTGGAAAAGCGCTGGAAATTGAGGTGCACAGTGAAACAGGAGAAAGGGCGGCGCGGTTGCGCATCGACCATGATAATGTTCGTTTCGATTTGTTAGATGTTGAACTGGAAGGTGTTGATATGAAACCGCTGGCATGGCATCAAATCAAGCTCGTTCTCGATTGTGATTCACAATCGTATGATTTTTATCTTGATGAAAAGATGCAAAGAAAAGGCATTGACTTTGCTGAGCCGGTCAGCAATGTAAACCGTATCGTATTCAGAACGGGTCCGTACAGGAATATTGTGCCGCTCGATTACGTCGATGGTTATCCGGATGCCGTTGGAATGTTTGGTGAAGATCTGCCTTTTTCCGGACAAAAAGTCAAACCCATTATTTACTGGATTGATGATTTTGTAACCCGGAGTCATTAACGATTTGGCCGGAAAAGTCAAATCAAAAATTGAGGTCACAACTGTGTTCAATCGCCCAAAAACATGTCAATTAGTAACCCTGGTATTTATAGCCATATTCTGGTTGTTTATATCATGTGAGAATAATACGCACACTCGAAAACAGCCGGTTGATAAAGACTATTCGCTGCTCATTCTCAGTGATATTCATATCAGCAACGATGAGACAAAAGATCAACGTCTGGCTGATATAATCAGCGCAGTTAATAACGGGATGTTTGAAAATCCGGATATGCTCATAATAACCGGTGATGTCGTATCAAGCTTTCAACGTTTCAGAGATAGGGGGGATGAACTTGAAAATCAAAGAGCGGCAAAGTTTATACAGATAGCAAGCCGGCTTGAAATCCCCTGGTATATCGCTCTCGGCAACCATGATTATAAAATTGACAGCGACAGGGATTCCGATGCTCCTTTTTCATTTCAAGATATTGATACAATGGAAGTGCTATGGCATGAATTGGCGGATGTTGAACCCTATTATTCGATTGAACATAAAGGATGGAATTTACTGGTTCTCAACAGTATGCGTGGAAGATATCTTGATCGGTTTTTTGATGACCAACAAATGCAATGGCTGGAAAAGGAATTGCAAAAAGAGCTGCCGGTTTTACTTTTCTTTCATCATCCTGTCAAAACCGATCATATAAAAATTTGGTGCAAGCCAAAAGACCTTGTCACCCCTGACACAGAGCCGCAATTTTTCTCACTGGTTAAAGCACATCATAAGCAAATAAAAGGAATATTTGTGGGTCATGGGCACAGGTGGGTGAATGATGACCTTTTTGAAACAGTCCCGGTCTATGAAACGGACTCATTTGCCGATAATGGCAAAAGTCCGTTTCACCTGGTCGATATTGATACAACAAAAAATTTAATAAACGTAACCCGGCACGAGTTTATAAAGAATTGAGTTGTCTTGTTATAAAGGTCAAATGATGAAACAAATCACGGTTTTTTTGATAATCGGAATCCTGTTTATGCTGACCACCAGCACCAATTCCCGGGAAACCGATAAAAGCACAATCGCTTTCTGGCCATTCGATGAACAACAGGGTATTTATCCGAGTTGTGTTCTGTCCAATTTGTCTGACAATGATTACCCTATGGTGATCGGTTCGGGCGGGAAAATGGTAAAAGGTAAATATGGAAATGCGTTGGAGCCGGTCAGACAAGCAGAGTTTGATTTTGTAGAGATCAAGGATGCGGTAAGATTTGGATTGACAAAAATACCCGTACCTGATGGGCGGACTGTTGAACCGATGTCCTGGTTCAATGCAGATTTTGCCGCTTTAATGACGAGCGGAGAATCCCATCTCCGCAAGCAGGTCGGTTTTCCCCGGGTTACCCGGACAGATCTGAATCTCGGTGATTTTGACTGGACTGTGGAATTCTGGTTTTATCCGTTGCGCAAAGCGGATGCAAAGGGAACAGTCTTTGAAACAGGTTCGGGACCCAGGGGTGAGAACCGGATATATACAACATTAAAACTTGACCGGGATATGAACCGGTTTATCTTCTATAATCAACCGAGCAGAACTCTGATTGAGCTCCCTTCGTCACTTGAACCGGAGGTTTGGCAGCATCTTGCATTTGTATATGATTCAAGAGAAAACCGTTTAACTCATTTTGTCAATGGCAGGATGACAAGCCGGGCGAATCCTGCAGAGTTGAAACAACTGCCTGCGGGTGAGCAGGATTATATGAGTGTGGGAAGAAACGGTCTGTGGAAGGAACCCCTGCAAGGCCGGATTGATGAATTGCGGTTTTCTCACGGTATGATATATACAGACAAATTCACGCCACCTTCCAGTTTTTCTTATCTGCATGATCTGGAAAGAACAAATGAATTGATTGCCGGGCCTGAACTGTTATTCGATGGTGATAAACCGGCTCTACCTGTCAAACTGGGCTCTAGAAAACACCTTTTTATTGATGATGCCCTTCTTGAAACAGCCGGAGAAGCTGAATTTGTGGTCAATCCCCCCCGCATGGCTGAAATCGTTATGAAAAATATCAAGGGGCCTTTTCGAAAACATCTCAGTGTTGTTGAAGATAAAGACGGAAACATTCGTATCTATACCACGGTTGATGATGACTATTTGGCTGTATGGATTTCGAGGGACGGTGTTCATTTTACAGCTCCCGATTTGCCAAAGGGTCACTATAAAGGTCATACCAACATCGTTCTGCATGAAAACGTAGGCATGGGGATTGTTTTTCTGGATCCAAATGCGCCTGACAATCAACGCTGGAAATATATAAGTGACTATCACCGCAGGGCTGTTTCCATATTCCATTCCAAAGACGGTTTGAGCTTTCAACGCTATAAACAACCGGTGTTGCCTTTCCGTTCGGGCTCACAGGCCAATATTTATTATGATGATCAAAAACAGGTCTATACGGCATTTCACAGATCAGATTTCGGCCGCACCAGAACAGGAGATACTCAGCGCGACTTTGTAATGACGGAAACAAAGGATTTATTAAGACCCTGGCCGTTCAATCCTCTTACTCCGGCTGAAACAAAAAAAAGGGCCGAGGGGAAACGGGTTGCTGAACTCATTCCCTGGTATCTTGATAACGGGCCTCTTACTCCCGGCGGTTTTGCTCTGGAATATCCCTGGATTTTTTCGCCAATCGATAGCCTCGATCCACGGGAAACGGATGTTTATGTCCCCAAAGCTCATAAATACGCCTGGGCCCCTGATACGTATGTGGCTTTTCCTGTTATGTATTTTCATTATGAAGAATCATTGCCGGAAGAAAGACGGACTCTTGGCGATGAGAACCGACAGCTCGGCTCCGGGCCGCTTGAGACTCAATTCTCTGCAAGCCGCAACGGCATTGACTGGCAAAGATATCCACGGCCCGCGTATGTCGGCATCGGAAGACATCAGGGGATTGATTTTAAAACCGCTTATATCGCCTATGGCATGGTGCAACGTGAAAACCAAATCTGGCAATATGTGTTCTGTGAACCGCATTACCATTCACCCTGGGTAAAGTATAATGAAAAAAGATCCGTGATAAAACTGGTTCAGAGACCTGACGGTTTTGTGTCAGTCGATTCTCCTTATGAGAAAGAGATAACGGTTATAACAAAGCCGCTGGTTTTTAAAGGCAACAGACTTGCAATAAATATAGACACCGATGCGACAGGCTATGCTCAAGTCGGATTTTTGGATGAGAATGGAAACCCAATAGAAGGATTCGCAGTTGATGAGTGCGTTTATATCAATGGCGATTTCTTGAAAAAAGAAATTGAGTGGATGTATAAAGGTAAAGATATATCAAAACTGGCTGGAAAAACAGTGCAACTTGTTTTCAAGATGAGAGGATCAAAGTTATACGCCCTGCAATTTATAAATAAATAGAGTGAAAAAGAGGTCTGAATATGTTGAATCACAACGTGTTGTTTGCTGTCATTTTATTTTTTTACGTAACCCTGTTATCTGCCCCAAAGGAGGATCATACTGTTTCTCTTTGGCTGTTTGATGAACAATGCGATTTATACCCGAGTCAGGTTTTAGAAAACAGCTCGGCACACAACCTGCCGCTTGTGCTCGGTCTGGGTGGGAGAATTGTTAGGGGCAAATTCGGAAATGCGCTTCAGCCCCTGATGCATCCTGAAATTAGGCTGCCCGACGGTGAGCGAAAGTTCGGACTTGTAAAGCTCGACCCTCCTCCAGGGCGAACAATTGCACCTTTGACCTGGTATAATGCCGAATTTGCGGCTTTGATGACCAGCGGTGAAACACATTTGCGTAAAGAGGTTGGATTTAAACGTCCGACAGCGACTGCGATGAATCTGGGTGATTTTGACTGGACTGTAGAATTCTGGTTTTATTTACATCGAGATACTGACACCGGAACGGTCTTTGAAATTGGAGCGGGACCAAGAGGTGAGAATGAAAAAGTAACACGTCTAAGTCTGAATCTAAAGAATAATTCATTTAATTTCCTTAATCCGATGATACAAAGCACTGTTACTCTGCCCACAAAGCTCACATTTAAAAAGTGGCATCATGTTGCATTTGTGCATTTCGCTGATGAAGAAAAAATTGATCATTTTGTGGATGGAAAATTACTGTCCTCGGTGAATAACGTCACGATCAGGAAACTCGAGTCTACTGAAGAAGATTATATGAGTATTGGCCGGGATGGTCTGTGGGAAAATCCTCTGCAAGGCAAAATAGATGAATTGAGATTTTCTGCTGATCCGGTTTATACAAATGAATTTAATCCGCCTCCAAGCTTTTCCAGTATTTATCAGGAGGGATACGTTGCGGATCAACTTGCAAAAGGACCGCCTTTGTTGTTTGATGATGAATCCAAAGATGATACGCCGATACAATTGGGCGGCAGAAAACATCTGTTTATCGATGATGCGTTTCTTGAGACCGTCGGCGATGTCGAGTTTACAGTCAATCCTCCGGAAAAAAAAGAACTGGTTATCGGGAACATTAAAGGCCCCTTTAGAAAACATTTAACCGTTATCGAAGATGAGGACGGATTAATCCGGATCTATAATTCCGCCCATGATGATTATATGATTGTTCATACATCCCGCGACGGGGTGAATTTTAAAGCGCCCAATACCGGCATAACATATCGCGGCAGGAATAATATTGTTATTGCCGAACCTGTTGGCGGTAAAGGCAACCCTTTTATCGATCCGAATGGCAAAGATAAGCATCGATGGAAATATATATCCAGTTATCATAACCGTGGTGTCTATCTTTATACCTCTGCGGACGGCTGGAGCTGGAGCCGGCAGAAAATGGCTTTAATACCCTTTAGAAGTGGTACGCAATCCTGTACATTTTATGATGACCAGCGACAGATGTATGTTTCAACCCACCGGACCGGTATATTTCACACACCGGGCGGCGCCACTCAAAGAAGTACGGTCATTACTCAAGCTGAAAATCTTTTCGAACCTGTAAAATATGAACCTTTAAGCCAAAACGACTATTGGAAGCTCGACAAAAAATACAGGCTACGCGAACCCCAGCCCTGGTGGCTTGACAATGGTCCGTTGACGCCCGGTGATTTTGGTCTGGAATTTCCGCACATCTTTGATCCAACCTTGGACGACCCCGTTGGAATGGACATTTATATTACCAAAGCTATAAAATACGAGTATGCTCCGGATACGTATATCTCTTTTCCGATCACCTATTTTCATTACGAAGAGGATGGACCGCTGACACGGCAGATATTAATAGATTCGACACGACTGCGGGGCGCCGGGCCGATTGAGACCCAGATCGCCGTGAGTCGCAACGGGCTGAACTGGACAAGGTATTATCAACCCGCCTATGTTCCCATTGGAAAGCATGAGGGAATTGACGTAAAAACAGCCTATATCGCGCATGGTATGGTCCGGCGTGGAAATGAACTGTGGCAGTATTATTTTGCTGAACCGCATTATCATTCCGCCTGGGTAAAGTATGATGACAAGAGAGCCGTATTTCGATTGGTACAAAGGCTGGACGGATTCATATCGATTGACAGTCCCTATGAAAAAGAAGCAGTTATACAAACAAAGCCGTTTATTTTTGAGGGAAATAGACTTGTTCTCAATATTGACACCGATGCGGTAGGTTATACCCAGGTTGGTTTTGTGGATGCGCATGATAATCCGATTAAAGGTTTTTCAGTGGATGATTGTATTTACATCAATGGTGATTTTATTAATGAAAAAGTTGAATGGATTCAAAATCGCGAGGAATTTACAGATGTGAGTATTGGTGAAGGTGAATCTACTGAAATATTGAAAAAAGTAAAAACGACAAAAGATGTTTCTCCGCTTGAAGGTAAAGTGGTAAAACTTGTTTTTCGAATGAGAGGTACAAAACTCTATTCTATGCAGTTTTTGAACCAGTAAAAACCGGATTGGAATATCAATAAAATCTAAAGGAATATTTAATGAAAATATTTTATTTGTCAATTTTAGTTTTTCTTTTTTCTCTGTATAGTCTTGTTGCGCAACCATCAGAGTTTGAACATACCATAGCCGCTGTTGAAAAAGATCATTTTCATGGTTGGCCTGCTAATAATGGTGTCTGGGTTTGGGGGAATGAAATACTAGTCGGGTTTACCCAGGTAGAATATGCAAAAGCTGATGGTCACAATATAAAGGAAAATGCGCCTTTTTCAAGTCTGCTGACACGAAGTAAAGATGGCGGAAAAACATGGACTATGTTTGATCCTGAAAATTTTGTTGATGATGGTGGCACAAAATCAAAATTACAAGAACCCGTTAATTTCAAGCATGAAAATTTTGCAATGCGGATATTGGGTTCTACTTATCACGGTAATAAAGATCCAGAAGGCGCTTTCTATTATTCTTATGATAAAGGAAATACATGGAATGGCCCTTTTTGCCTTGGGGATATTCATAAACATAAAAGATTCGAGGCCCGCATTCTTACTCCAAGAACGGATTACATTGTATTGAGTGAAAATGAATGTTTGATTTTTATTACGTCTCGAATTGACGGTACGGGATTATCCGATGACATTTCGGTTATAAAAACGAACGATGGCGGTTTGACGTTTGAAATCATTTCACCCTGGGTCGTTCCTTGTGAAGATCCATATAGAAATGCCATGCCCAATACGGTTCAAATTTCCGAAAATGAATTTGTTATGGTTGCAAGGCGAAGAAATATCTCCGACAGGAATCAATGCTGGATTGATGCATACAAATCGACTGATGGCGGATATACTTGGAGATTTTTGAGCAAGGTTGGCGATACAGGAGAACACAACGGTAATCCTGCCGCTTTGGTTAAACTTGATGACGGCAGATTATGCGCAATATACGGAAACCGGACAACGCTTCAAATACTTGGAAGATACAGCAACGATCATGGAGAAACCTGGGAACCCGAATTTGTTATTCGGGATGATTTTATCAGAACAGAAACCGGAAGAATGAGAGATCTCGGCTACCCGAGAATTGTACAAACCGCAGAGGGTAATTTGGTAGCCATATATTATTGGGCAACAAGTGAGCATCCGCAGCAGCATATCGCTGCATCCATTTGGAAGCCATAATTCAAGTATTCGTACTTGAATGCGAATTTTTATTATTTATATTTCACAGAGATGTTATTAAAAACGAAAAACAAGTTATATAACCAATAAATTTGGATAATTTAGTATATGCGAAAACTATTTCCAAAGATAATTATAATAGTAATTTTGTTTTTCAATATTGGCATTCCGGCTCAAAAAGAGTATCCGCCCTCAATAGAAGAAAGCAAAGGTGAACCGGTCAAATATATCGGAAACCGTCAAACAAACAAGTATTTCTATGATGGAAAATTACCGCATGCCGTTGGTGTACATACTTTTCAGGTCTTTAGAGCCAACCGTTCCAATCCGGCAGAGGGGGGCTTGATTGGGTGGACATACAGCCATGCTCCGATGTTGACATTTTGGAATGGTAAATTTTATTTGCAGTATTTAAGTAATTTGAAAGAAGAACACGGTGCTCCCGGCAGAACTTTGATTGCTGTTTCGGAAAACGGATATGATTGGACTGCTCCTAAAGTTGTTTTTCCTGTTTATGTACTCCCTGAGATTGATGCCGGCTTTGGATATATACCGAAAGGTATGGCTTCAGTGATGCATCAGCGGATGGGATTTTATGTGGCGCCCAGTGGTAAACTTCTTACAATAGGGTTTTACAGTTATTGTGCCACACCCAGACATAGCCCGAACCTGGGGCAAGGACCGGGAAGAGTTGTCAGAGAAATCTATAAAGACGGCTCATTTGGTCCGATTTACTTTATTCGTTATAACCGGCATGCCGGATGGAATGAAACCAATACGGATTACCCCTTTTACAAAAAAAGTGATGATCAGGCATTTCGCCAGGCATGTGAGGATTTGCTTGCCGATAAAGTGGCAACTCTGCAATGGTGGGAAATGGATAGAGCTAAAGATGGATTTTACACTATTGATATTGGTGAACATGTAATTAAGGCGCTTTGTTATTATCAAAGACCTGATGATATAGTGGTTGGGTTATGGAAGTATAATCTTGCTGCACTGAGTTCAGATTACGGTAAAACGTGGACAAGTATTGCAACCTGTCCTACTCTTAAAACCTGCGGGGCAAAAGTCTGGGGACAGAGAACGGAGGATAACAGATACGCTCTGATTTATAACCATTCGGCTTCATTGAGAAATCGATTTCCGCTGGTTGTTATCACAGGTAAAGATGGTCATTGTTTTGATGATATGCTTTGCATTAATGGTCAAGTGCCACCGTTGAGATATCAGGGCATTCATAAAAGTTTAGGACCGCAATATATTCGCGGGATTGTGCCGGGTAATGGTAATCCGCCGGGGAATGATATATGGATTACATATAGTGTCAACAAAGAAGATATCTGGATATCGAAAATAAAAGTTCCCGTCACCGGAATTGCTGATGAGCACATTAACGAATCATTTGATGATATCAATGAGATAGCCGATTTAGCAGAGTGGAGTTTTTATGTGCCTAAATGGGCCCCTGCCGAAATCACATCAAAGAATGATCAATCTGCTGATAACGTTCTAAGATTAACAGACGAAGAACCCTGTGATTACCTGCGAGTTGAAAAACTCATTCCGGCGAGCAAAAAGCTTTCAGTCAAATTCAGCATAAACCAAGTCCGGCTCGGTTCCGCCAAATTGGAATTTGAAATTCATGATATCAAGGGTAAAAGACCGCTGCGTCTTCTCTTTTCGGAAGAGTGGCTTATGTTCGACAGAGGCCCTCTGGAAATTGATCCCGTTGAATATTCAGTGGGGGATTGGCGGGATATCGAGTTAAAACTGGATTGTGAAACTCAATCCTACGATGTCTATGTAGACAAAGAGTTGGTCAAAGAAAAAATTCCTTTTGCTGTCAAAACAGAGTCTTTACAGAGAATTGTATTTAGAACCGGACCCTGGCGCGGTGACGTAAGACCTTTCATCGTTGATGGAGAACCCGGTAATCCGGGCTTGTACCAGGAAGATTTGCCGGGTGCTGATTTAAAAGTTGGCGCAAGTATTTTTGAAATCGATAATATTCAGACAACAAATGATGATCCTGTTAAAAGCGGAGAATGAAATGATAAATCGATTTTACAAACAAGGACAAAAACTAGATGTAGCGGGACTTAATGAAATAACAGTTTTGATTGATAGAAGTGAAACCGAGTTAACTGAAATCGGTTGGAATTGCTGGACACCAAACCAGGATGGACCCCCTCATAGACATAATGATAAAAGCCAGATATTTTATGTAACGAATGGAGTCGGAAAAATACATTTGGGCAAAAAAGTGTTTGATGCCAAACCGGGTTCACTTGCTTGTGTACCTGCCGGATTGGTACATCAGACCATCACAACGACGGAGAAACGCTTGTGTTATATTCTATTCAACGTATTCCTGAATTCTGAAAAAGAAGGACACTCTACTTTTGCAGACCATATTGAAAAAGTTAAACAAATCAGAAAGCGGCAAGCTGTATCAGGAAAAGTTGATGCTGATAACGAAGAAACAAATTTTGAAACAAGACCGGGAAAATTTTACAAAGATCTTTTTTCATTCATAACAAAGGACACTGCAAATTTAAAAATAACTTTACTGGATGAAAAAGCAAGCCGTATTCAACTGAAATTACTATCATATTCTGCCGGTGAATCAATTCATAATGCTAAAACCAAATCTGTTGAGCAAACCTTTTTCGTTTTACGAGGAAAAGCGTTGTTGACAATTGAAAATGATACTACCGAGAAAGCGAATTCGGGAAATGTTTTCTTTATACCAGGAGATACAGCATATGATATTAAAGTTGGCAATGAAGATATGTTATGCTTGTGTCTAAGTGCTTTAATCGACTAGTCAAATTTGAACGAGAGTAATAATGAACAATCCATTTTTGAGCGACATCCTGGGACAAATAATTTCATATTTCAAGTTTAGAATTTTTGGTTTTTTTATTTTTTTCTTTTTTTTAACAGGGTGTGCGAAAAAAGAAACAAATCAATCTCCGAATATTGTCTTTATTTTAGTTGATGATATGGGAACTGAAGTACCGGGATGTTATGGCGGAACAGCGTACCACACTCCTAATATTGATAAACTTGCTTTAAACGGAATGCAGTTTAATCACTGTTATAGTTCGCCTGTCTGTTCTCCTTCGCGTCAGAATCTTTTAACGGGTAGGTATGGGTTTCGAACCGGTCAGGACTGGGGGCATCTGCCGGAAGATGAAATGACTTTTGGTCATATTTTGCAGGATGCAGGATATAAAACGGCAATTGCCGGAAAATGGCAAATGGCTCTGCTAAAAGATAATCCCGATCATATTGCTGAATCGGGATTTGATGAAAGCTGCGTGTTCGGATGGCACGAAGGGCCACGTTATTATGAACCGATGATTTACCAAAACGGCAAGGTTAGAGATGATGTTAAAGATGAATATGGACCGGATGTCTATCTAGGTTTTCTAATCGATTTTATTAGAGAAAATAAAGACCGAAAATTTCTGGCTTATTATTCAATGGCACTGGTTCACGAGATAAGTAATGATTTGCCTACTCCGCCACCAAAGGGTCCAACCGGTAATTACCAATCGTACAAAGAATTAGTCGAATATGCCGATATTTTAATCGGTCGATTAATGGAAGCGTTAACGAAACAGAAGCTTTTAGAAAATACGGTAATCATCTTCACCGCCGATAACGGTACACCATATCACTTTATTACAAAATATGAAAACGGAAAATACATACGTGAACCGGTTTACTCTGAAATTGGAGGTTCACTTGTACGAGGCGGTAAAGGTTTTATGACGAATGCCGGAACCCATGTTCCGCTTGTTGTTGATTGGAAAGGAGTTACTCAACCGGGAAGCATAAATAATTCCTTAATTGATTTTAGTGATTTTTTACCGACGTTCGCTAAATTGGCTGGAGCAGAAATCCCTGATGATAGAATTATTGATGGAAAAAGTTTTTTGCCGTCACTATTTAATAAAAATGAGAATATTAGAGATTGGGTTTATGTCGAGTGGGATGGAGAATCATGGATAAGAAATCAAAATTGGAAATTCTATAGTAACGGAAATCTATTTGATATGAAACACGATTTCTCGGAGAAGCGACCATATCAGCATAATGAGGATACCCGGGAGAGTTTACGTGTGAGAGAATATTTTGAATCAGAGTTGAATCAATTAATGACCAGATAAGTAGAAATATCAGATATTACCATAATCACAAATGCAATAATAATCAGAAAAACTATCAGTGTAGAATATTTTCCAATTAAACAAGGATTCTCAAATTGACTAAAAATCGGTTTAATTATGTGTTAATGGTGTTTATTCTCTATAGTAACGTGCTTGTAGCCAAAGAATATTATAATATAACGGATTATGGCGCTGTAAATGATGGAAAAACTATTAATACATTCTCAATTCAATCCGCAATCGATAAAGCGGCTGAAAACGGTGGCGGAATCATATTTTTCCCGGCAGGTAATTTTTTAACTCGCACGATTGTGTTGAAAGATAATGTCACTCTCTACTTGTCCAATGGATGCAAACTTTTAGCCACAACCGATCTAAATAGATTTGACTCCTCTTTTGGTTCATTTGTAGATAGCGGTGGACGGAAATTCGGAACTGCACTCGTTTTTGCCAAAGAAGCCAATAATATTTCAATTATTGGTGATGGAATAATTGACGGCCAGGGATACGAAATTTACTATCCACACAAGAAAGGTTTTTACAGACCTTATATCATTCGTTTCATCAGGTGCAATTTTGTTAATATAAAAGATATCACGCTGCGCAATTCAGCCGCCTGGGTACAGCACTATGTTGAATGTGATGATCTTCTTATAGACGGAATAGTATCCGGTTCAATCCCTGTTGGTTCACTCGAGGTGCTAGCAAAAATAGATGGATCCGATACAAAAAAAATTATATTTAGGGGGAATTATCTTGATGAAAACTCTAAAAAATATATTACTAGTCCTGACGTGTCGGCTAATCAAGTCTATGAATCAAGATGACACAGTGCGTAATCAATGATAGGATTTCAAGAAGTCGAGTGAACATACGTAAATATGTGGGAGAAAAGTGATGTTAAAAACGGGTCGGGTAATAACCAATATAGTTCTTTTGCTTTTGTGTGGCTTAATGATCGGTTGTTCCAAAGAAACCAGGTTTAATGAAGGATTGGTTGGAGTTTATTATAGCAATCCGGATTTAACAACACCAAAGCTATTTTCAGTTGTTGACAAACTTGAGCATCGATGGGGTAAAGAGAACGGTTTTGCCACAGAATGGGGATTAGAATGGCTTGGCTTTCTCATTGCCCCAACTGATGGTAAAGTTAAAATTCATGTTGAAACAAATAAACAGGCGAAATTGGTATTCGGCAGCGACGTTTTAACAATTGACAATTCCAGAAATAAAAAAGTTATAACTATCGACATGAACAAAAATGAAAAAATTCCACTTGAAATTTATTATATGCATTACGGTGGTGGAGAAGGGTATTTCAATGTTTATTGGAGTTGGAGCGCTCAAGAAAAAACAATTATTGCCGAACCCTATTTAGTTTACTCTGATGAAAATGAAAAAAATTGGATTTGGGTTAAAGAGCCCAATAAAGATAAAGTAGATAAAAAACAGTTCAGTTATGTTGATACTCAAAATATTATTATTGCCGATGAACCAGGTTATTTCATGGGATGGCCGGCGAATAACGGAATATGGAGTTGGGGCAGTGAAATTCTTGTCGGATTTATTAAAGCTCCGTTCGTCTTTGATGTGCTTCATCATTCCTACGACAAAAAAAATCAAACAGCACTTCTGGGCAGAAGTCTGGATGGCGGCCAAACCTGGAGTATCGAAGACCCGGATAATTTTGCAACTGATGGGGGAAAAGCGCTTCCTCTCAAAGAAAGTATAGATTATTCTCATCCCGATCTTGCAATAAGGCATGAACGCGACAGATTTTATTATTCGTATAACCGCGGTAAAACATGGCAAGGACCTTTTACCTTTACCGGCTTAGACATGGGGGAGTTAACTTCACGAACTGACTATGATGTTGTTGATCAAGGCACCTGCTTGTTGTTTCTATCGCATATAGATAATCGTGTAAAAGCCAATCTTCCCGATAGAGCATTCACAGCTAAAACAACTGATGGCGGAAAAACGTTTAATTTTATTTCCTGGATGACTGAAACAGACACTGTTAGATCAGTAATGTCTTCAACGGTAAGGATGAGTGAGGACCATTTGATTTCTGCAATGCGAAGGCGATATGATCCTGACCAAAGTTTAAAACCGCTTCCTCAAAAAAATTGGATTGATGTATATGAATCTTTTGATAATGGTAATTCCTGGCAATTTCTTTCCAAAGTTGCCGATACTGATAATGGTACACGAAATGGAAATCCTCCGAGCATTGTATTACTGCAAAATGGAGGGCTTTGTGTAACTTATGGTTATCGTGGAGTCCCCTACGGAATTAGAGCCAAGATAAGCAGAGATAAAGGGAAAACATGGAGTAAAGAAATTATTCTGCGTGACGACGCAATTGATAAAGATGTTGGCTATACTCAATCGGTTCTAAGACCCGATGGAAAAATTGTTACTCTGTATTATTTTACAACTGAAAACAATACCGAACAGCATATCGCGACAACAATATGGGATCCGGCTGATGTTAAACTTTAGTCCCCACTTGGAACAGATATAAATTCGGAGAAAGTTTTATGAAAACAAAACTTGCACTATTCATTTTATTGGCTGCAGTTTATTCCTTTGCTCAGGTAAAGGGGCCTGCAACCCATCGAATTGAACGTGATGGATATTCACGAATATTCTTTATAACCAAAGACGGTTCTGACGAGATGAACAGGGGAACAAAGGATAATCCTTTTAAAACCATTCAATATGCAGTATCAAAAGCTGATCATCCAACGGAATCAAATAGAACCGCACTATTCGTTTCTGAAGGGATATATGATGGAGAGACAATTGTTCTGAAACCGTTTATCGATTTATATGGCGGTTTTAATCGTGAATCCTGGGAAAGAGATGTTGGGTTATACCCTACTGAAATAAATATAAAACAAGAGCAAAGAGCAATCGTAGCAGAGGATAACTGCGTTATAGATGGTTTTATCATAAGCAACTCAGAGTACCGCGGAAAAGGAGCAGCAATATATTGTGATACTGCTTCGCCAACAATTTCGAACAACAAATTTATAAATAACAAATCACTAAAACCCCTTGACTGGAATCCTAAATATTGGCACGAAACGGCAAATGATGGCGGGGCAATCTACGGCAAAGATGGCGCCGCACCCTTGATTAAAAACAATCTGTTTGTTAATAACAAAACGGAGAACGGAAGAGGCGCTGCCATTGCTTTCGATAACGAATGTGATCCTCGGATTATCAATAATGTTTTCTTTAAAAACGAGAGTGGATTGGATGATCCAATGAGAAGCAGTGATGGTGGTGCTGTTTCGATTTTTCGCTGGAGTAAAGGCTTTATTAACGGAAATATTTTTCTGGGCAATTATGCCGGCTCCAGGAATGATGCCGGTGCTGTTTTTATTGCTTTATGGAGTTCGACCATTGTTGGAAATAACATATTTGTTGATAATGAATGTACCGATGATGCAGGAGCTTTGTTCGTCGGTGGGCAAGAGCATCGGTATGATTCAGCGCTCGATCCATTCCCGCCCAGAGAAAATTATTACGTTATAATTGAGAATAATTATTTCATCGCCAATCGAAATCCGTCTATGAATTCAGGCGCCATGCGCTTTACCATGGAAAGCAGAGGGGAGTTTGTCAATAACATTGTTGCACAGAACAATGGTATTTATTTTCAAAGAAGCGAAGCCGAGATCAGGGACAATGTTATTTTAGACAATATGCTTGTGATTGAAAGCAAAGATTACCTGGATCAAACCTTAATAAAAAATAATATCATCTGGGCTGATTTTGTTTTGCGGGAAACCGTTGCAGAGATTTACGATAATTATATGTTGCAGGCAAGCAAGTACGATGGCAATAAAAACGAATTCCCCGGATTTCTTGACAACGGAATTGATTTATCTGTTTTGTCGGCCTGTTACCGAAAGGCTGAAAATTACTCCGAACTGGTTATTCAAGACGGCCGGGAACTTTTACCCGAAAATTTATCGGATCGGATCGTCAATGCTGAGGGCCGTTGGGGGGTGGTGAAGAATTATGACAATCACATTCTGGAAGTTTGGGGAGATCTTTCCCGTGTTACATCCATAAAAATACTGCCAACATTTACTTTGAATTATTAATGGAGGAACCCTATGTATTTGAAAAAGGCAAAAAGTATCGTTTTTATGATTCTGATTACCTGTACGTCATTAACAATCGCTCAGCAGAGCTTTGTGGATGCAAACTATACACCGCAAAGGATAAACAAATGCATTGAGCTGTTCAAAGCCGGACAACCGGTCTATTACAAATACACTCAAACCACCGGCGGTTATGAGGAAGGCGTGAAAATGGCGCAAACCTGGGCGGATTATATTGTATATGATATGGAACATCGTCCGCTTGATTTTGCGCGTTTGCGGGATTTCATGCGCGGACTGGTAGACGGAGGCCCCACGCCAAGCGGACATAGAACGCCGACCGTTATCGTTGTCGTACCGGTTCTCGGTACGGATACGCTTTCATTTATGGGAGGCTCCTGGATTGTACAGCAAGCATTGGCAACGGGAGTTCACGGGGTGCATTTGCCGCGGTCCCGCGATCCGCAGGCAGTTTTAAAATACGTTCAAACTGCACGTTATCCTGTTCACAAACAAAAAATGGATGTGATTGGAGAAGGAATGCGCGGCTGGGGAAGTCATAAATTTGCAGCATGGGTTTGGGGTCTTGATGAGGAAGAATACCTGAAAAAAGCCGATGTTTGGCCGCTTAATCCGGAAGGTGAAATAATGCTTGGTGTAAAGATTGAAGATCCGCACGCCTTGCAAAATGCAAAAGAAACATTACAAATACCCGGACTGGCATTCGCAGAACACGGCCCTCGAGATTTCGGATTTTCACTTGGCTACCTTGAAGGCAGAGCTGATCCTCCCGTACCGGAAGGCGTTGCCGAAGCCGGCGATCGTGTTCTTGCATTGTGTAAAAAAAATGGACTTTATTTTCTGGACAATGTTTTGCCGGATAATGTTAAAAAACGTGTTGATAAAGGTGTAATGATTGGAGCCGGAAGTAATGAGCAGGCGGCGCAAGTCGGCAGAGTCTATACCAAACGAAAGATGCCCTGGTAAAGATTTAGTGTCTTAAAAGTTAGCTTATGACCATATTGGGCAAACGATTGAATTTTTATTGCTTCCGGTTTAGGATGATGAAACAATTTAAAAAAACAAGTATGCAGCCGGTAAAGACTTGATTCATTCTCCCGGCACACAGTGGAATTACTCAAGCGGAACATCAAATATTCTAGCAAAATTTGTTCACATTAAATTAGCTCAAAATAATATTCATCCGTATCAATTTGTTAAAAGAGAAATACTAAACAAAATTGGGATGAACACTGCACTTGTAGAATCTGAAAGCCGGAACAATGTTGCTTTCAACAGGATTGTAGGCAACAGCAAAAGAGTGGGCGCGCTTTGGAAAGTTTCTTTATCAAAATGGAATCTGGAATGATCAAATGTTTTTGCCGGAATGGTGGCTTGATTATTCAACGACGCCTAATAAAGATTCCCGATATCAAAAACACGGTGCACATTTTTGGATCAAGCCGTCTTGTGCAAAAAAATTTATAGATTGGGAAATCATTAGGCAACTTCCCAATGATATGTTTTATGCTGCCGGTCATTATGGGCAATTTATATTTATAGTTCCGGCAAGAAATCTGGTTGTTGTAAGGTTAGCCCAGACCTATAATTCAGATAATTTTAACGAGTATAAATTTCTACTTGATATAATTAATACAATCGAGATATGTTGAACTTTAAAAGTTTCGCGCAGAATTGACATTTTCTAAGGGAACTATCCGAAATGGCCCAAACCACACAACAATCAATTTTTTGCAGATTCGAAAAAGATGGCAATTCGTATTATGGCAAGTGTGATGATAATGTCATTCATCAGCTTGAAAAGGAGCCCTGGTTTGGCCTTGAATTCACTGGAATTACTTTTGACTTGTCCCAGGTAAAACTTTTGCATCCAAGCGAACCTGCGAAAATATTCGGTTTGGTAAAAGCCTATAAACAAGCATGGCAAAACCAGACTCCGCCAAAGTTTACAAGATGGTTTTTAAAGCCTGCTTCTTCTGCCGCATCAGACGGAGATGAAATCATTTTGCCGCCGTTGCTAAAAAAAGTTAAAGTAGAATGTGAATTGACAATAATTATCGGCAAATCGATTGCAAATTCAGATGAACAGGGCGCGGAAGCAGCCATTTTTGGTTTTACCGTTGGTAACGATATTATGGGATATGCCGATTCTTTTGTAGAGGCAACCGGAGATACCCTTGATTATAAGGATCCTTCGCTTGCAGCCGCTTTAAAAATAGGTGATGGATTTGCCCCATTTGGACCTTTTGTTTTGACAAACGTTGACTGGCTGGATAAGAACTTGACTGTTTCTATCCAAAATCCTGAAACGAATATGAATGCTTTTTATCATGGCAGTACCAATGATCTACTCTATTCACCGGCCAAAATTGTTTCTGATTTATCCCGGATCGTAAAATTATATCCCGGTGATGTCATAATGACCGGCACTTTTAAGTCATTTGTCGCATCTCATAAGGATATCGTTTCCGTTGAGATTGAAGGACTTTGTCGATTAACCAATTACATATCCGTTAAAAATGAGTAAAATTTGATGAGTATAAGCGTTCGGAATATTAAAGGCATTATTGGGGTCATAAACACCCCATTTACATCCGAGAACAAAATTGATACCGACTCGCTTGAAAAATATGTTGAGCATTCCTTAAAGTGCAAGGTTGCAGGATTTCTTGTTTTAGGGTTGGCTGCAGAAGTACATAAACTTGCTCATGATGAAAAACTTTTAATTGCAGAGACAGTGGTTAAAAAGACTGATGGAAAAGTGCCGGTAATTGGCGGCACGGCAGCAACATGCCAAAATGAAAGAATAAATCTTGCAAAAGAATTTTCAGAGTCAGGATGTGATGGGATACTTGTTAATATTCCATTTGAAAATGAGCATAGCTTTATTTCAGATGTGAAAGCAATTTCAAATAATATTTCCGGATTCATGATGCTTCAGGATTGGGATTTTCATGGCCATGGCATCCCGATAAATATAATTAGCAAATTATTCAGTGAACTGGATAATTTCAAATGTCTTAAAATTGAAGTTGTACCTGCCGGTATCAAATATTCTCAAGTCGGGGATGCAACAAATGGGAAACTACATCTTTCGGGTGGATGGGCGGGAACGCAGATGATTGAAGCTCTTGATAGAGGTGTGGATGCTTTTATGCCAACTATTTTGCATGATGTTTATGGAATGATATATCATTTACACAGCAATGGAAAAAGAGAAGAAGCAAAGATGATATTTAATAAACTACTTCCGATTATTTCTTTCTCTCATCAGCATCTTGATATTTCTATTCACTTTAACAAGAGGCTGGTGCATCGCCAGGGAATGTTCGCCACACCGAATGTAAGAGAACCCATTTTGAAATTTGACGAGTATCATGAAAATATAGCCGATGAACTGATTGATTATGCTATCCAGCTAGGTGAAAATGTAGAAAAGGAATGACAGTGTGGAAAACTTGAAATATTACATTGCTCTGGGGGCGCCTCCAATTCGAACGCCCGCAACAGGAGATGAACCGTTCATGCGCCCCGAAGTTGGTTTTAATCCATCATGGTTTTATGAATTTTGCGGTATTGATTTTTCTGAAAAGTGGCATACAGATGTTGGATTTAGACTGAAAAGTCATGAAACGATGCGCCGGGAAATCAGGAAGCGCTTTCCGGGCTATAATATCGGCGAGGCATTGCAAGACGAACCTTATGATCTGTTAACCGGTATTTATGGGATTGGAATCCTTGACTCTATTTTTAATAGACCGTTGCAATATTCCCGGAGCCAATGGCCGGTGCCGACAGGTGCAAAACTCACCGATGATGATATTTTATCACTCAAAGCACCTGATTTATCAAATAATACATTTTTCATGAATATTCTTGATCAGATTGACCGGATTTACAGGTATACAGGATGTGTGAGAGGCTTTCTCAATTGGCAGGGAAACCTGAACACGGCTTTTAGATTCAGAGGTAATTCGGTTTTTCTTGATCTTATGGATCAGACCGGGCCTGTAAACCACCTGCTTGATGTGATTTCCGACACCTTCATCCAGGGCGTAAAAATGCTGTATACGAAACAGCGGGAATACGGTCAGAGGTATGATTTTTCTACAATAGCCAATTGTACTGTCAACATGGTTGGCCCCGAGGTATATACATCCGGATTATTGAAATACGATCAAAAGATCGCGAGTGAGTTCCCGATTATTGGTATACACAACTGCGCATGGACGGTTACACCCTATTTGGATATTTATTCACAAATACCCAATGTCGCTTATATTGACATGGGTATTGATTCTGATTTAAACAAGGCGCGTGAGGTGTTTCCTGAAGCGAGAAGAAATTGTCTGTATAAATCTATAGATCTAAAGAATAAAACCAACCAGGAAATCAGAAATGATTTTAAATATATTGCAGAAAACCTCGCTCCATGCGATGTTGGAATGCCCGATATAGAGTGTGATGTCCCTGATGAAAAGATTATGTTTACTATGGATCTATGCAAGGAGTTTTCTGAAAACAGCCAATAAATCTGATTATAGCCCGGCTTGCGGTTGTCTTGATAAAAAGATGAACAGATCTTTATCCGTTCTGTGAGATACAATTATATGATTTTCAGTTTGGAGGTCCCGTGAAATGTTGCCAAGTTCTTGCCGTTGCCTGGATCCTTTTTTTTCTAGGCGGTTGTCAGCAGGAAGAGTATAAATATAAATCATTAAGTGAATACGGACAATTTGCTCCTTCCGATGCTTTTGAAGAAAATTCTGAATACGCTTATTACGGCAGTGAAAACGAATGGAACAGGCGAATGTTTTCAGAAAATGCCACATCAAAGTATTACAAGCGGCAGGGGCAAAGACAATTGCTGGAAATCCTCGATGGTCGTTTTGATACCGCCATTCGCATTTGTAAAAATACACTTGATGTACAGCCTCAAGATTTGGAATCATATTTCAATTTATCAATTGCATTTTCCCGGAAAAGCGAAATCGATTCGGCATTGTATTATATGAAGCTTGCTTTAGATAACGGGCTTCCGTTTACAAGATACCTGGCCGGCCCCAAAGAGTTGCTTCAACCGATTTACGAAACCGACTATTTCAAAAATCTCAAAAAAGGAAAAGATACAATATTGATTCACGGTCCAATGAAAGGCGCTATTACAACCAAAAGTGCAAAAATATGGCTGCGTACTGTTGACGAATCCGATGTGAAGATTGTTGTCAGCAAGAACAATGGTAATGTGATTGGTACTTTTAGCGGGGACACAAAAGCAGAGAAGGATTACAGCGTGGAAATTCCTGTTACCGATTTAGAACCGAGCACTGAATACACTTTTCAAATCATAATTGACGGAAGGCAAACAGCAAAAAACTATTCTTTCAAAACTTATCCGGAACGTGATGAGGATAAAATTGCAATAGGTTTTGGCGGTGGTGCAGGCTATACTGATAAACATGAAAGAATCTGGGATACGCTTGCGACGTATTCGTTGGATGCGTTTTTAATGCTCGGCGACAATGTGTATGTCGATCTTCCCGAAATGCCCGGCGCTTTTCATGATTATACTTATTATCGAAGACAATCAAGACCGGAATACAGACGATTTCTGCAAAGCACAAACATCTATGCAATTTGGGATGATCACGATGCAGCAATAGATGACATTTGGATGGGACCTTATATCGACAAGCCTGAATGGAAACTGCCGATGCTGCGACATTTTGAACGACAATGGGTCAATCCATTTAACGGACTGGAGAAAGCGCCCGGCTGTTATTTCAATTTTTCAGTAGGTAACGTCGAGTTGTTTATGCTCGACTGCCGTTTTTACAGAACGAATCCTTTTAAGGAAGAGCGAACAATGCTCGGGCCGGATCAAAAAGAATGGTTGAAAGAAAAAATTCTAGAATCCAACGCAAACGTTAAAGTAATCGTTTCTTCTGTGCCGTGGGCGTTAGCCGCAAAACCGGGAAGTAAAGATACCTGGGCAGGATTTGAAGCTGAAAGGCGGGAGATTTTTAAATTTTTGACAGACAATAGTATTGACAGAGTCATTCTGCTTTCAGCGGATCGCCATAGAACCGATGTCTGGAAGATCGAACGTGAGAATGATTATCCGCTTTACGAATTTCAGAGTTCGCGACTGACGAATATTCATACTCACCCGGTCATGCCCGGGGCGTTACTTGCTTATAATGAAAAATGTTCTTTCGGGTTACTCGAATTTGATTTTATAAAAAATATTATCGTTTTTAATATTATCAGTATAGATAACCAGTCAAAGGGTCGTATCACGGTTGATCTGGATGAACTTCAAATAAACAGATAAGGATCCTTTACAAGCTTTGTCAAAACAGCCAAGCAGACAAGCAAGCGGCAGGCGATAGCAAAAAAGGCGTGAAACAATAATCATAATATGTCCGCCTGCATCAATGACCTGCATTGTCTGTGTCCGGAGAGCCAAAGTCGGTGATCGAATTTCAATGTCAATTGTTATATAAATAGGAGTTAATCTGATGAACGTGTCTGTTCAAAAATTAGAAGAATTGGAAAAGACAGCAAACACCATTCGGACGCATTTGGTGAAAATGATTGCGAAATCCGGTACTGGTCACGCCGGTGGATCGTCATCGATAACTGAAATCGTTACTGTATTATACTTTCATGAAATGAAAATAGACAAGAAAAATCCATGTTCCGAGCAACGGGACCGCTTTGTGCTGTCCAAAGGTCATGCCTGCCCTGCTCAATATGCTGCTTTTGCGGAATTGGGATATATCCCCAAAGACATGTTGTGGACGCTGCATCATATCGACAGTCCGCTGCAAATGCATCCGGAATTGGGTTTTTGTCCGGGAATCGAGATGAGCACCGGTGCCCTGGGACAGGGGCTTTCGGCCGGTATCGGTATGGCGCTGGGCTTGCGGATGAGAAAAAAGGACAACCGCGTTTATGTGGTTATAGGAGACGGCGAGTCAAATGAAGGACAGATCTGGGAAGCGGCCATGAGCGCGCCCAAATTCAAACTTGATAACCTGTGTGTTGTTATGGATTATAACAAATTTTCACTATCCGACCGGGTCCAGAATGTAATGCCGCTCGAACCATTACATGATAAATGGCTGGCATTCGGCTGGCATGTGGTTGAGGTGAATGGGCATTCGATTGCCCAGCTTGTTAACGCGTTTGATCAGGCCAGGCAAATCAAGGGCAAGCCGGTGATAATCATCGCCCATACAGTCAAAGGCTTCAAGATTACCCATGTAGAAGATCAGGCAGAAAGTCATTCAGTGTCGTTTACAAAAGAGCAGGTCAGGAACACACTGCGTCACTTTGGTTGTTCAGCACAGGAGATACGAGCGACCATTGACATTATGGAAGGAGTAAAATAGATGAATCGGGAAATTGCACCCCGGGATGTTCTGGGGCAAACCTTTATTGAAATGGCAGAACAGAATGATGATATTGTTTTGCTGGATGCGGATTTTAATCCGGCCTCCAAAATAACCGCATTCAAAGAACGATTCCCTGAACGGTTTTTCCAGATCGGTATTGCAGAGCAAAACATGATGGGGATAGCGGCCGGATTGAGCACAGTGGGCCTGATTCCGTTTGTTTCCACAATTTGTACGTTTTGTTCCAGACGCGCTTGTGATCAGGTTACAACTTCGATTGCCTTGCCGCGGCTGAATGTAAAAATTATCGGATTATATGCCGGGCTTTTTGTCGGCAAGAACGGAGCTTCTCATCAATCATTGGAAGATATCGCCATTATGAGAGCCATTGCCAATATGACGGTTCTTCAGCCGGCGGATGCAAGGGAAACCCGGTTACTGTTGAACTTTGCCCTGACCTATGACGGCCCTGTGTACATTCGTATAGGCCGGGATCCGGTGCCGCAATATGTTCCGAATGATTATGAATTTGAATTGGGCAAAGCATTGACGCTTCGCGACGGGACGGATATCACATTGATCGTTTATGGAGATTTGATTGGTGATACGCTTAAAGCAGCAGATATCCTGAGCCAGAAAGGCATTAAAGCACGTGTGCTGAATATGAGCTCTATCAAACCGATTGACGAACAAGCGATCATACAGGCTGCTGAGGATACCGGTCGTATCTTAACGGTGGACAATCATAATATATACGGCGGTGTGGGCTCTGCTGTTGCAGAAGTGCTGTCTGAAAACCGTCCTGCAAAAATGAGACGTGTGGGAGTTCGCGATGTGTTCGGCAAGTCCGGCTCGAATGAGGAAATGAAAAAGAAATTCGGTTTGACACATACTGATATCGCCAATGAAGCATTGACTTTATTGCAGCAATAAAATAAGAGTAATATATATGCAGGATATCAATACCATGCTGACTTTTCTGTTAATACGGCATCGCAAACATAAAAATTATAAATATTGTCTTATTTAAACCGGAATCTATTGGAGGACACATGTACGATCAAACTTTGCATTGGCTGGATTATGTGGTGATAGGACTATCTTTATTGGTTTCTCTGTATATCGGGAATCATTTTGCCAAAAAGCAAACAAGCACAAATAATTATTACGCTGCCGGAGGTTCCATTCCTTCCTGGGCTGTTGGATTATCAATAATGGCGACGCTCATAAGCAGTGTTACTTTTTTGGCATATCCCGGGGAAGGATTCAGCGATAACTGGCTTTTGCTGGTGCAAGGAATCATGGTGGTTCTTGTTCTGATTGGATTTGTATGGTTTGTTGTGCCGCTGTACCGAAAAGTAATCGGCATAAGCGCATACGAGTATTTTGAAAAACGATTCGGTTTTTTGGCCCGCCTCTATAGTTCACTGGCGTTTGCGTTTGCCCACGGCGCTAAAATGGGCACAGTTTTCTTTTTAATGGGTCTTGCCCTTGCCAGCTTGACGGGAATCAATACCCTTGTTATTATCTGGGTTGTTGGACTGGCTGTTATCTTTATCACCCTGAGAGGCGGCATTGAGGGTGTTATTTGGCTGGATGTGATTCAGGGTTTTTTGTTAATCGGCGGCGGTTTGCTGGCTGTGGGGATCATTGTATTTTCCATAGACGGCGGCATCATTCATCTTTTTGACGTAGCCATTAAACATAAAAGGATCAGTTTTGCCCCCTATGCATGGGATTTTACCCGGTTGACCTTTTTTGTCATGGTTTTTAACGGGTTGTTTTACGGTATTCAGAAATACGGGACCGATCAGACGATCGTTCAAAGGTATCTGACGGCAAAATCAGCAAAGGAAGCCGAACGGGCCTCTTTAATCGGACTGTTTGTCAGTTTGCCGGTCTGGACTTTGTTTATGTTTATCGGAACGGCCTTGTTTGTATATTATAAAGCGACACCGGAACTGCTGCCGGCCAATATTTCTTCGGATGCTGTTTTTCCGTACTTTATTATGACTCAAATTCCTGTTGGTTTGACCGGCCTCATTATCTCTGCTTTGATGGCTGCTTCTATTTCCAGTCTGGATTCTGATCTGAATTGTTTATCCGCCATTGTGGTTGAGGATTACTATATCCGCTTTAAAAAGAATGCAACAGATCAGCAAAAGCTTAAATTCGGCAAGGGTGTTATTGTTGTATTTGGCTTTATCAGTTTACTGGTTGCTACTCTGTATGTTCATCTGGGCAGCGAAGGGATACTGGGTATCATTTTTGGATTGTACGCTATTTTTTCCGGCGGCATAGCCGGTATCTTTATTCTGGGTACGCTGTCGAAACGGGCGAACAAACAGGGTCTGTACATCGCCATTGTGGTTACCATTCTGTTTACAGCTTATGCCGTACTGACATCAAAGGATTTCAACGGGGTGATCTTGTTAGACCTGGGCAGATGGAATTTTCCGCACCATGAATATATGATAGGGGTTTATTCTCACTTGATCATACTCGTTGTGGGATATCTGGCGAGCTTTTTATTCCCCTCAGCCGAAGTGCATGAGGATTTAACTGTTTATGCCTGGTGGGACAGAAGGAAAAAGGCGAACAAAAAAAATAAATGAGGTATTGTCAATAGTTGTGGATCAAAAATAGCGTATTACTTTGACATTTTAGATCTGGATGGTGTTTCTGTAATTTTCGATGGTCAACTGCCGGAAGGAATAAAATTCCGCTTGTCACTCATTCGGGTCGCCTTCGGCTCTGGCTTTTGCAAGGGTGGTGATGTTTCGTCTCTTATATGATCATTATTCTGGTTTTATCAGGGGTTCGCCCGATGGAAGGCAAAAGCCAGGATCCTGCGGCGGCTCCGCGAGCCTCCTCGCCCCGATCCTTTCTTTTTTAATCGAGTTTGTTTCTAAGATGCCAAACTCGTCAACAGTATAAAGTCGGGGATCGGGCCTGCGGGGTCTCGTTTCGCACGATTTAGGGTAAAAAGAGAAGCGATGCTTTCGAATTTGTTGAGATGTTGAAAGTTTGTTCAGTACATTTCAGGACAAGTCATTTGGGGTTTTCGAAAAACGTTCCGTCCTGGTCTTTTCAGACAAAATATCTGTCATCCTGCCATTTTTGTGCATTGTGGATGATATAATCGGTGATTCGCTGCAATGATTTATCGTTGCGAATGATGTGATCGTGATATCGGGATTGCCAGGTGAACCCGGGATTGATTTTGCGGGCGCGTAGCGTACAGATGCGTTTGTATTGATTGATAACAACCCCCAATATGCCGGATTTCCATTTTTTCGATGCAGCCAGGTTTCGGGGGTAATGTTTTTGAATTTTGTCCACCGTCATTGTAGAGACGCCCGACTCGGGCGTCTCTACAGATGCCCCAGACGTTTTTGTGTCGAATTCGTCATCCGGTTTATCGATTATAATAATACCATGCACGTGATTGGGCATTACCACAAATGCATTCAATTTTACAAAGGGAAAATGGCGGGGTATTTCCCGCCAATATTTTTCCGCCAAGTTACCGATTTCCGATAATACCATTTTACCGTCGATAACATTGCCAAAATAACAGGTATGGTTTTTCGTGCAGATGGTGACAAAATAGACGGCATTCCAGCCATAGTCCCAATG
>WJMF01000034.1 GCA_014728085.1 Candidatus Zhuqueibacterota bacterium | reverse complement strand
TTGTTAATTCTTTTTATCCACTCTTTTGATACAACGCCCTTCCCGGTTTCTCCTGTTTTAAGATCATCACCCCGCCTATTTGACCATAATCATCTTTTTATGTTCTGTAAATCCTCCTGCCGTCATATGGTAAACATAAACGCCGGAGGAGAGTTTCCTGCCGTTCTCATCCCGTCCATCCCACTGAATTGAATAGAGACCGGTCGTTCGATAGGTATCCACCAAATCAGCAACTTTTCGGCCGAGGAGATCATAAAGAGAAATGGTTACGCGGGATGGTTTCGCAACAAAATACTCTATCGTCGTCACGGGATTAAAGGGATTTGGATAATTCTGTCGCAATTGCCATTCGCCGGGCATCGCCAATCGATCGGACGGCAAGTCTGTAGAAAGTCCAACCCGAATATGGATGGGAATCTGCAGTGGCGATTCGCCGACAATATTCGTTGCAATTTCAATCATACCTTGATGCTTACCCTTTTCCAATTGGGTTGAATGCAGACGAAATGGGAACGTCAGTGTCGACTGTGGTGGTATAATGCTGCTGGTCAGATCCGTAAACTCGAACCACAGGGATTTTTCTTCACCAAATCCGCTTACGTTCATTTGATTAAAATTATTTCCCGAATCATAAAAAAGAACGCTGCCGCCATCAGATACCTTGATTTCATCGACAAACAAACCGTTTACGGTGCTGTCGTCCCGGGTGCAAAAAGCCAGGTCCGATGCAAAAGCAAAACGGATCACAGTCTCTTTACTCTTATAGGATGAAAGATCAAATTCCACCGTTGTCCAGCCGTTGCTTTTTCCGCCCCACCCCGGAATGCCGGTGCCCATGTCCCATCCCTGCTCATCGTGTCCGAAACTCCACAGGCTCGTGCTGTTATAAGCAGGATACTCGGGTTGCATCACTTTAAACGTTTCGCCGCTATCGGTGGACACCCAGACATTACATCCATCCCAGCCGTCCCAGGGTGCATCTGCCCCCGCAGTATTCTCAATGCTCCAATATCCCATCCAGCTTAAGTGGGGATTTTGTGTCGAACTGAGGTCGATAACCGGCGTATCCAGATATTGCAACCAATGGTTATTGTATCCCATAATGTCCGGATCGGCACACCACCAGGAGCTATCGTCATAAGCATTGTAAGCGGAAGGATGAAACGCGATAGGCACACTAAAATCCATGGCGGCAAATTCAACGGTATCCGGACTGTTGTTTTGAATCACCAGGTTTTTTTCTACAGAGGTGTCCATATCCATAAAAACATCGAGTTCAGAGGGCTCTGCGGTCAGAGCCGGTCCCCGGGAAGCCTGGTTCCAGATAAAAACCATATTGGTACCAATGTTGCCTTCATTCCACTTTATACGAAAATAGCCCTCATCACCCCACTCTGTCCCCCAGCTGTTTTTGCAAATCCAGCTCTGCTCGCTATCATTCCAGCCGACCAAAAGAATGCCGTGTCCTCCCACGCTCTCTCCCCAAACGTGCTCATAGACACCTCCCGAATAATAGGAAAAATCCGCATACACATTCATAAACACCGATACCGGATGGCGGTAAACCGCGCTTTTAATCAGCCCGATATCGATTTCTTCTTTGCTGATATAATTCCAGCCGGCTATTTTATGGGCCTGTTGCTGCCAATCATCGCAGACCATGAACGCCGGCAGGGTATCATTCGCTGAATAGGGAAAGCAGGATTCATAGGGAACTCCGACATCCCGCATAAAATCAAAGACTCTGCCGCGTTCCCAGCCTCCCTCGCAGCTTCCCTCCAGCGTGGATACCAGAAATTGCTCGGAAAGATCAAAATCGGAGAGCGGATTTTTGCTCTGAATTTTGAGTACGGATTCCATCTGCGCCAGGGCGGCAAAAATAACACAGCTGCCACAGGTGCTCTGATCCCGGGGGGGCGTAACCCAGTTACCATCATTGTTGCGCCAGTCAAATGAAACGGGGAGGTCGGTCATGCGGGGAATAGATATCTCGCTATGCGGCCGGGAAGAGGGTAGCGATAAAGGCGCACCACATAATGTTTTCAACTCTTCAATCGATAGTTCAGTCACCCAGCTCTCTGCAGTCTGCCAGTCAGACCCCTTTTGAGCAATCTCTCTCTCTATCTGTTGCTGTTTTTCCGCTGACGTTTCAGCCCAAAGCGGCCCGACCAAAACAGTTACCATAAGCAAAATCTTTAGCTTCATAATTCAACTCCGGATCTGGTTGTGTTTTTACTTTTAACCCCGTTACCACGGAATAGTTTCTTCTATTTCTACCTTCCTATGCATTTTAGGCTTGCAATCGCAATAATATTTCGCTAAATTACGCCTCAATCCAATGTAAACTCTAAGATGAAGGGGATTTACCCTAACATTCAGGAGGTGACCATTATTCCGCAAAAATCTTCACAAAACGACCATCGCCTCGGGGTGGTTGCCATCATCGTTAAAAACCCGGATCAATCCTACAATCGCTTGAACGATCTGCTTCACAACTATTCTCATATTATTGTCGGCAGGCTCGGGCTTCCTTATCGCGAACGCAATCTGAGCATCATTTCGCTTATTGTAGATGGCAACACCGATGAAATCGGGGCCATGACCGGCAAAATAGGTCAACTCGCTGATGTGACGGTAAAAACCGCCTTTGCCAAAATGGATTGACCTTTTCCCAATTCCAAAATCTTTCAATCGATCGTTTTCATCCGGCTGTTGTCCGATTGGCAATGGTTCAGCGGCTGAAAAACAATCAGTTGAAGGTTGTCGTAAAATATAATAAAAATTCCTAAAATCTATGGAGAAAAATATGGAATCCACCCTCATCGACAATCACGGCATCGAAGCACAATCGCCCCTCCCGACACCGGGGCAATGGGGCAAAGAGGTGATTAAACAGGACGAAATTGATAAATATCTTGTCGATGGAAAAGATTTTATCGATGAAAAAAGAATCCTGAATCACCTGGAACAAAATCAACAGCCGGACAAACAGCGCATCCGTGATATCATGCAAAAGTCACTCGATATCGAACGCCTCGATGCTGATGAAACAGCGGCATTGATACACGTAACCGATGCAGACCTCTGGCAGGAAATGTACGAAACCGGCCTGAAGGTTAAACAAAGAGTATACGATAACCGCATCGTCTTTTTCGCCCCGCTCTATTGCGGCAATCTCTGTATTAACAACTGTGCATATTGTGGCTTTCGCCATGAAAACAAAAGCGAAAAACGCAGGGTCTTGTCGATGCAGGAAATCGAGGCGGAAACCAAAGCGGTGATTTCGAAGGGCCATAAACGCATGATTGCCGTTTACGGAGAGCACCCGACAACCGATGTAGATTACATGGTCGACAGCATCAAGACCATGTACGGCGTTAAAGGCAAAGCCAGGAACGGATATAGCGCCATTCGCCGGGTCAATGTCAATGCCGCTCCCATGTCCATTGCCGATCTTAAAAAACTCTGGCAAGTGGGTATCGGTACCTATCAGGTCTTTCAGGAAACCTATCATAAACCCACCTATTACCAGGTGCATCCATCCGGTCCCAAAGCGAATTACCGCTGGCGCCTCTATGCCCTGCACCGCGCCATGGATGCGGGCATCGACGACCTCGCCATTGGCGCCCTTTTCGGACTCGCAGACTGGCGCTTTGAAGTCATGGGGTTGTTATACCATGCCATTGACCTGGAAAAACAATTCGACATTGGACCGCACACCATCTCCTTTCCCCGCCTGACACCGGCAGGCGGCTCTACTCTCAGCACCCACTCTCCTTACCGGGTCGATGACGATACCTTTAAAAAACTGGTAACGATTATCCGGCTTTCGGTCCCCTACACCGGGCTGATCATCACCGCCAGAGAAAATCCGGAGCTGAAAAAAGAGGTTATTAAAGTCGGATGTACCCAAACCGATGCGTCGACCAAGATCGGTATCGGCGGTTATACCGAAGCGCTCAAGGAGCTGAAAAAAATACAAAACAAAGACAAGGACCAGGATGAGACAAAACAGCAATTTCGTCTCGGCGATACGCGGAGTCTCGATGCGGTTATACGTGAACTGGCAGAGATGGGCATGATCACCTCTTTCTGTACAGCGGGTTATCGCTGCGGCCGAACCGGCGATAAAATCATGGGATTGCTGAAAAATTGCGTCGAAGGAAAATTCTGCAAACTAAACGCCGTTTTGACGTTTAGAGAATATCTGGACGACTATGCCTTGGAAGAAACCCGAAAAATCGGAGAAAAATTGATCGAAAAAGAGATGGCTGAAATCAAATCAATGCCGTTTTTTCAAAAAGGCAAGCTTTTGCAAACCTTTGAATCCTATTACAGGAAAGTGGCCAATGGAGAAAGAGACATCTATATCTAAACAACTCGAGCAATTACTGCAAGAGGAGGATAACGACAGCTCCCGCCTGCAAGTGCTGAGCAGCTGGATTTCCAAACACCACAAGCTGAAAAACGCCTTTTGCGAAATCCATGGCAATCGCTGGTCGCATATAAGCGGTGATACTGATTTGCTCTATGCGGAGGAAAGAATCATTCTCTCGCCTGTTTTGGGGTTGCTGCTGCAATCTCAGGATGGCAAACATTCCCTTCCCGATGAAACAATCCGGGCCCTGCGCAAGTGCTGTAAATATCTGATCAGGGAGGAAAACAGAGGTGAATGATACTTATCGCATCGAAACAGACAATCTCGGTAATGTAAAACTACCGCTCTCTTGTCTGTATGGCATCCATACCAGGCGGGCGCTGAATAATTTTGATCTTGCCGGGCAACCGGTGGACAGGACTCTTGTTCGCGCCTTTGGCAGCGTTAAACTCGCCTGTGCCCTGACCAATCAGGAGCTCGGGGTTTGGCGGCAGGAAAAGGCAAACGTTATTGTTACTGCCTGTAAAGAGATGGCCGAAGGTAAATTGAACCACCACGTCGTTGTCGATCGCCTTCAGGGCGGTGCCGGAACATCGCTGAACATGAATGTCAACGAAGTGATTGCCAACCGTGCTTTACAACTCCTGGGAAAGGAGCCGGGAGAATATGACGCCGTCTCCCCTCTGGATGATATTAATTTTCAACAATCCACAAACGATACGTTTCCGACAGCCTTGCGCCTGGCGGTTATTTGGAAAATTCAGGATCTCGAGAAGAGTGTCGTCTCCCTGCAGGAGGCTTTTCAGGACAAGGAAAAAGCATTTGCGCATATTATCAAAATCGGCAGGACTCAAATGCAGGACGCGGTACTTACCACACTCGGACGTGAAATGAGCGCCTATGCCGAAGTCCTTTCTCGCGACCGCTGGCGTATTTACAAGTGTTTTGAACGCCTGCGCGTCGTCAATCTCGGCGGCACCGCTATCGGCAGCGGTCTGGGGGCCTCAAGAACCTATATATTCAGAGCGGTCAACAAGCTGCGCGAGAACACCGGTATCGGCTTTGCACGGGCGGAAAATTTGACAGACGCCACCCAGAACAATGATGTTTTTGTCGAGGTTTCGGGAATTCTCAAGGCACTGGCAACGACCTTGTGGAAAATCAGCGGTGATCTGCGCCTGCTATCGTCCGGACCGGATGCCGGTCTGGCGGAAATTCAATTGCCGGCAAAACAGGCAGGATCTTCCATCATGCCGGGCAAGGTCAATCCGGTGATTCCGGAAGCAATCGCTCAGGCGGCTATGATGGTCATCGGCCGTGACCAGGTTATTTCCATGGCGGTCGCTAACGGCAGTCTTGAGCTGAATTCGTTTTTACCACTGGTAGCGGATTGTATTCTGGGTAATATCGACTATCTCAACCGCAGCTGCATCCGGCTGAGACAGGATTGCGTGGAAGGAATGCGCGCCAATGAGGAGCGCTGTCGCCAACAGGCGGAAAACGCTACTGCCGTTGCCACAGCCCTGATCGGCGTGCTCGGATATACAAAGACGAGCGAACTCGTCGACAAGGCCCAAAAAAGCGGTAAATCGATCAAAGAGATCGCTACTGAACTCAATTATATAACAGAAAAAGAATTCAATGACCTGCTGACCCCGGAAGCGATATGCCGCCTGGGCTCGGCCACTATACAGAGGAGAAAAGCGTGAAGGGAACCCCCAAAAGCATGCGCTGTCATATCGGTTTTTTCGGACGCCGCAATGTCGGAAAATCAAGTCTGCTCAATGCAATGACCCGGCAACAGGTCTCGATTGTGTCTGATTTTGCCGGCACCACAACAGACGCGGTGGAAAAACCGATGGAGCTGTTACCGCTCGGTCCGGTGCTTTTCATCGACACGGCCGGTATAGATGATATCGGCGCCCTCGGCGAAATGCGGGTAAAAAAGACCAGACAGGCGTTTGATCGCACAGATATCGGCGTTATCGTCACCGAACCGCATCGATGGGGTGAATTTGAAGAACAGATACTCCGGTCGCTCAAAGAACGCGAGATTCCGGTTGTTGTTGTGATGAACAAGACCGACCTTGATGATCCGAATCCGGCTCTTCTGAAAGCGATTGAAGAGAAAAAAATTACCGTCGTAAAAACTGTCGCCGACCGGGGTGAAGGCATTACCGATCTGCGCCAGGCCTTGCTCGACAACGCGCCGGAGGATTTTATCAACAGTCCGCCGCTGATCGGCGATCTCATTCAACCCGGAGACATGGTCGTGCTTGTCGTACCAATAGATAAAGAAGCCCCCAAAGGGCGGCTGATTTTACCTCAGGTACGGGCCATTCGGGATATTCTCGATCATGATGCCTGTTGCACCGTTACCAAGGAGCGAGAGTTACGTTCGGTTTTAAACCGTACCAGTCCCCCTCCCGCACTGGTGGTCACCGATTCGCAGGCCTTTCTCAAAGCCGATGCTGATACGCCCCGGGAAATTCCGCTCACATCGTTTTCCATTCTCTTTGCCCGTTATCAGGGTGATCTGAATGAAATGGTCCGGGGTGCTATGGCCATCGATTCCTTAAAAAGCGGCGACAAGATATTAATCGCCGAAGCTTGTTCGCATCACCCCATTGCCGAGGATATCGGTCGTGTAAAAATACCCCGCTGGTTGACCCAGTACGTCGGCGGAAAACTCGATATCAACATTATGCAGGGACGCGATTTTCCCGAAAATCTCAATGAATACAAACTGGTCATTCACTGTGGTGCCTGCATGTTCAACCGCAGAGCGGTGCTGTCGCGCCTGATGCAATGCCGCAGGCAGGGCGTTCCCATGACCAATTACGGCCTTACGATCGCCTATTCGCTCGGCATTTTTGAACGCGCCCTCGAACCCTTTGCCGCTGCCAGCGAGATTTATAAAAAAAATCTGCTTACCGTCAATTCGCTTAATGCCATTCAACAGGAGAGCTGAACCGTGAGCAACCCCGATATGGATAAAATTTTTTCAAAAATAGACAACCGGGGGAAATTGGATCGATCCGACCTTGTCGAACTTTTACAAAGCAACCTCCCCGGGCAGATGGAAAAACTCTGCCGCAAAGCCTATGACGTCAAAAGCGCCGAGGTCGGCAAACGCGTCTATTTCCGCGGCATCATCGAATTCAGCAATATTTGCAGCCGGGATTGTTACTATTGCGGCATACGCAAAAGCAACTTCCACAGCAAACGGTTTAACATGAGCGACGAAGAAATTCTCACTGCAGCCACATGGGCCTGGGAGAACCACTATGGGTCCATCGTTCTGCAATCCGGAGAACGCAACGATAGCCCCTTTGTCGACCGCATCACCGCTCTATGCAGAAAAATAAAAGATCTCTCTCACGGAGAGCTCGGAATTACCTTGTCTCTGGGTGAACAGAGTCCGAAGACCTACCGGCGCTGGTTCGACGCCGGCGCGCACCGTTATCTGTTGCGCATAGAGACGTCAAATTCGCATCTCTATAAAAATATCCATCCGGCAGAATCCGGTATGGAGCAGAGAATAGCCTGTTTAAACCATTTACGCGATGCCGGTTACCAGGTGGGAACCGGTGTTATGATCGGATTGCCGGGCCAAAGCGCCGGTGACCTGGCCGACGATATTCTTTTTTATGAAAAACAGGATATCGATATGATCGGAATGGGGCCCTATATTGTTCACAATCAGACGCCGATGGCACAAACAGCCGGCGAAATCGATGCAGGAGAGCAGCTCAACAAAGCCCTGAAAATGATCGCGGTTACCCGTCTATATCTTCGCAATGTCAATATCGCCGCCACAACAGCCTTGCAGGCGCTGGACCCGCTGGGTCGCGAAAAAGGATTGCTGGCCGGTGCAAATATCATCATGCCGAATATCACAGATACCAAATACCGCGCCGCTTATCAGCTCTATGAAAACAAACCCTGCCTCGACGAAAATTCAGGGATTTGCCGCTCCTGTCTGGAAAAAAGGATAAAAAAAATCGATGAATCCATCGGCTATAACCAGTGGGGAGATTCGCCGCACTTTTACCAGCGAAAACTTGAGTTACCTGATCAAGACGATCTTTTGTCGCGCGGTGATCGTACCGGCCTGAACAAAAGCAAAATAGACGCCTGAAGCGAGGGTGGTGACATCGACATGGATTGTATGATTGCCCGCCGGCAGGGATTCATCCACTATGGTTTTCAGGCGTTGTCCCAAAAGATTATAAAGAACAACTTTTACCGGCAATTGCTGCGGCAAGTCGATACGGAGAACCGTATGTCCGTTTAAGGGATTGGGATAAAGCGGATGAATCCGCAAATCCATCGGCTTTGCCTCTCTGTCGGCTTGAACAGACGTGGCCTCGCCGATGGAAAGCGCGCCATGCTCTGTCCGTTGCAAAAGCGAATCGACAACAATCTGGTTTTTCAGGACAACCGGTGCCCCGTTATAGTCCTCATTGAGATAAAGATGTAAAAGAGCTGTATATCCTGCCGCAATGTTTCTACCGGTGCGGTCATAACAAATAAGGCGGTTTTCATGGTGCAGGAGCCGGAATCCGGCCAGCGACGGAGAGAGAACAACAGAATCGATTCCCGCAGACCCGCCGCTTACGCTCAGATCTGCCTGGAAAGCAGCGACCGGTGCTTGTGACGTCAGATAAAGGGTAACGGGTTGAGTCGCAAGCAGACAGCCCGGCATTGTAAAAAATATGCACAGCAGCAGGAGCCTGTTCATCATGGCGTTTGCATCCTTTTATTCAAGGCAATGATATCAACGATGTTGATGGAACTGTCGCCATCAGCAGCTATATTGCTGCGATAAATCTGTCCCGCTGTTGCATCCTGCAGCCGGTGCAGTGCCAGATCCTCACACAGAAAGAGGTCGTTGTCATCGACAATTTGATCGCGGTTGACATCCCCTTTATCGCCAAAATCGATGTCTACCGTACAAACGGCACTCCAGGCGGACAGATGCGACTGGTTGTCCCGGCTGCGGACCTGATAATAGAGCCGCTGTGGTTGATAAACCTGAAACAGGGGCGATGAGGGGGTGGAAAGCATAATAGGGGCAGCGCGCTCAGCCCCCGGCAGCGGCGAAAGATCATCGATCATTACCCATGTGTTTTCATTGTGAATATTGGGCTCCACGAGAAAGCGCAGGATAATCCGCCGGCCGGCAAACATTGAGAGATCGAATTCAGCCTGCAACCAACCTGGTGAAATACCGGTAATACCATCCCCTTTGTTTTTTTGATACGTGTTACGTTGGGTTGTGAGATTGCCGGCAATATTTTGAAAGGTGTTGCCGCTATCGGTTGAAACCTGCAGATAGGCGAAATTCAAATCGGTGTAGAGAAAATACCTTGTTCTCATATGAAAAACCATGCCGGAATCGACCTCGATGGGGATGGTGGTGGTCATTTTGACCGGCAGACGATTGCGGCAATCGCTTTTATATACCATTTCGTCACTACCCGGCGTCTCGGGCATACGAACAAATCCTTGCAGACGCCATAATGCGTTTTCCGGTCCGGAGGCATCCGTGCTTTGATTGAGAACCTGCAGTTCAGAGAGCGCATAATCGACAGCAGGGTTAATCGAATCCGAATCGATCACATACAAATAAAAGCAGCCATTATCATCGGGCCGGCTGGAAATCAACCCGGGCTGTCGGGGGGGAAGAATGAGCTGCGGATTGATCCCGAGCAGGTCGACAACGCGGGCCAGGTTAATATTGGCCTGCAGAGTCTCTGCGAGAAGGGATTCAACCTCCTCTTCCGCCGGAAAAAACGAATCCCCGACTTCGACCGTAAAGGCAAAAACCGGATTATCCTCACCCCGATGGCTGTAAATATAATCCTCGGAATCTCCGTTTACGCGATAAATACTACCCAGATTGAAATTCCCATATCCATATCCATTCTCGGCCGTCATGGCCGAAGCCAGGTTCATAAATACGGAATGGTGTTGCGTGTTGGCCGCTGCATATGCCCAGGGAAAAAGTACCAGATCCCCATAGCTGTGAAAAGAAAGAGAAGCAACAAAATCATGTTCTTGTAAAAAATCCCGCAATGCCCGGCTTTCCGGTTCGGAAAACGGGCCGGCGCCGCGAAAGGTTTCCCGGGAGGGTAAAGGAGACGACCCTACATTATCGAATCCCCACTGAAAGGAAAAATTGCGGTTGAGGTCAACGCCAAAGGTGCCGTCTCCGTTATCGCGGCGGTTTTTACGCCACATATTGTCGACATGCTCGACGTAATAGAGACCATCCGGATTTAAACAGGGAATGAACCATATATCCGCCTGATCCAAAATTTCCTGCACGGCAAGATCGTGCTGATTGTCAAGAAGATAGTCGAGAAACCGCATTACCGCGAGCGGAGAGATGACCTCCCGTGCATGAATGCCGCCAAAGCACAAAAGGCTTGCCCTCCCTTCAACACCCGGCGAATTAGCAGAAAGTCTTAATGCCAGAATGTCGCGCCCTTCAATGCTTTTGCCGATGGAGGTCAGATATGTTATGGATGGATACTGATCGGTGCGCTGATGCAGACCGGATTCGATCTCATCGACCGTCAAAAAAACGCCCATACCGGGTGACCAGGTGCGTTTATAAAGCGACTCATCATGCAGCATCTCTGTCCGCAAACCGCGTTGCTGTAGTTGCTGCAACTCTGCGGCATTAACCACAAGATCGACGTAAGCGGACATTCCCCTGCCCGCAACATCAAAAACCTGCTGCTCGATCCATCTGCGCTGGCCCGGGTCATCTATATAAACCCGTACAATACGCTTGCCTGTCATCGCCTGCGATAAGAGGGGTAACAAGAGAAGAATAAAAAACAATTTTAACCGGGTAATGATCATTTGTTTGCACATAATGGCGTACGGGGTACCCCTGAGTGGCCGCAAGTGGTGCAGAAATAGTGACGGGGCAAAAAAGAGCCTCTATTTTTTTAACTGATTGAGTACCTCTGTGGTGACCGCTTCAATTATTTTACTGTCGGTTTTTTTCTCCTCGGAAGCAGGCTCAGCGCCGGAATCAGTTGCAGGCTTGTTTTGATTGATGGCACAGCTGATATCGCAAACCGGGGCATCGGAGCGGATGCCGAGTCGTTTTCGCAATTGCATCAGCTCTTCAACCTGATTTTGATTCAGGGCATTAACGGTACCGAGCTGGTAAGCGACAAAAATAATTTTGGCAAAGTGCTCCATCGTTTCCATTTTAAAATGTGCGTTTTCAACCGAATGACCGGCGGTGATGGCACCGTGATTTTCCAGCAACAACGCATCATAATCTTTGAGATATTTTGAAACCACATCGCCGAGAGCTTGTGTCCCGGGGGTTGCGTATTCAGCGATGGGTACGGATCCGACGGAAACGATCACCTCGGGCAAAACGCACTGGGTCAGGGGAATTTTGGCAACCGCAAAGCCGGTGGCTGTGGGGGGATGGGCGTGAACAATGGCCCTGATGTCCGGGCGCGTCTTGTAAATGGTCAGGTGCATTTTGGCCTCTGAGGACGGTTTGCGGGTGCCGCCGATTTGATTGCCTTCGGCATCGACAACCACGAGGTCGCTGGTTTGTAAAAACCCTTTGCTCATACCGGTCGGGGTCATTACAAAATGGTCTTCATCCAGTTTGGCACTGACATTACCGTCATTTGCGGCGACATAACCCCGTTCGTAAACCCGTCTGCAGATTTCAACAATATCTTTTTTTATCTTGTAAATCGAATCAGCCATAATCTTATCTTACCCTTGATTGTGTTTTGGTTTCAAAATTGAGATACCTTTGTGATCGATAACACCGATGACCAGACTGCGTACCGGAATCGTCTCTTCACCGAGGATTTCGGAGGCGGCTCGGCCTTCACGCGCCACCAGAACGACGTCTCCTTCTCCTGCATCAACCGTGTCGACGCAAACGGTGGTGGTACCGATCGGATTCAGTTCCGCATCCAGGGATTCCACCAACAGCAATTTTCGACCGTGGTAATTTTTTTGCTTGATGGTCGAAACGATATTTCCGATAACCAGTCCCAGTTCCATGTGTTCAATCTATATAATTGATATAATCGTTCTTTTTGACTTTTGAAGGTACGGCAACATGTACGGAATCGACGAATCCGACGATCGACGCATCAGAAGGAATGCGTTTTCCCGGCACAGCAAAGGTACCTTCCCGTGAGCCGACCCAGTAGACCAAATCGCCTTCGCCGACACCAATGGCGTCTGCGGCAACAATTTCCCGGCCCATGGGGTTTAAATTTTTATCCAAAGGCTGCATCAAATAGAGTTTGATGCCGGTTAATTGAGCATCCTTTTTGGTCGCCCACACTTTACCCTGTATCCTGCCCAGCTTCATATCTATTTCCGCTTTGACTTTTGAAACAGTAATTTGCCCTCTTTTTCGATAGAATCGATGATGGCTATAATGCTCGTATCGGTCGGAACGGACGACAGGTTGCCGGCCTGGCGCGCCGAACTTCCGCGTACAATGATCACAACCTCCCCGACCCCTGCTCCCACGGTGTCCACCGCGACCACATGCGTTTTGGTGGGCGTCTGATCCGCCTCGATGATATTGACCAAAAGCAGTTTTTTACCATTCAGTTTTGCATCTTTGGCGGTAGAGACGACGGTTCCAACAACTTGCGCTAATTCCACGACAATTTTCCTAAAATTGATAATTGCTTTTTTATACCATTTTGCCGGAGCTCTATCTATACACTCTCGATCAGCCCGTGATCGGCAAAGCTGAAATAAGACTCCCTGCCGATGATCAGGTGGTCCAGAACGGAAATATCGCAATAATGACAGGCACGCACGATTTTCTGTGTAATATTGCGGTCTTCCGGTGACGGTTCAGGATCACCGCTGGGATGATTATGGATCATAATCACCGACGCCGCGGCCTGTTGTATGGCGGTTAAGATAATTTCCCGCGGAGAAACCACACTTTCAGACAAACTTCCCTCGAACAGCCGTTTTTGAGACAGGATCTCATTGCGGCCGGTTAAAAAGATCAATCGGAATTCTTCCCGGCCCAGGTCGCGCATCTGTAATTTGACCATACGGTAAACATCCTCGGACGATCTAATGCGGGGACGTTCGGCATAGGCTTCCTGAACAACTCGTTTGGCCAATTCAAAAGCTGCCTTGATTTGCGCGGCCTTGGCCTGACCAATACCCTTAACCTGGCTCAGAGTTTGCGCCGGTTGCTGATCCAGACCGCGTAAACCCTTGAATTTTTGTAACAATGCCCTGGCCATATCCACTGCTGTATCGCCACCACTGCCTGTGCGCAGGAGAATGGCAAGTAACTCTGCCTCGGAGAGGGTCTCAGGCCCATGTTTGAACAATCGTTCGCGCGGGCGCTCATCCATTGGCCAATCCGGAATTTTATGTCGGTATTGGCCATCAACCATGCGGGTAATATAATGCTTGTATCAAATAAAATCAAGCAACAAAATATCTATTCCATTTTGACCATCTTGACGACAGTGCGATATCCGTCAGTTGATAAAAGACAAAAATAGACGCCGCTCGGCATTTCCATGCCGGCCTGATCTTTTCCATCCCATTCGGCCTTGTGATATCCCGGTTTGGCCTCTTTATCGACGAGGGTGCGAATCCTCCGCCCCAGCATATTATAAACCGTAAGGGTTACCCGGCCGCTGACGGTAACCGGAAGCTGATAGGCTATTGTCGTCGAGGGATTGAATGGATTGGGATAATTCTGTTCCAGCCTGTATTGCGCCGGAGCAGCAAGCGTAACGGTCACGACATCGCTGAGGGTAAAGGAACCATCCGTATCGATCTGGCGCAATCGATAATAAATCTCCCCCACCCTGTCAATGCGTTCCTGCCAGCTGTAGGCGTGACGGGACGTGGTGGTTCCGGCACCGTTTACAAAGTCAAGGCGTTCCCATGTCCCGTTTTTATCCAGTTTGCGTTCGATTTCAAAGCCGTGATTGTTGGTTTCAGAAGCCGTGCTCCAGTGCAGATAAACCCGATTTTGTTCCGCTCCGGCGGAAAAGCCAACCAGTTCAACCGGCGTCGTCGCGCTTGATGCTACCACGGATATTTCGGAAAAATTGTTCTCTTCATCCCCGGCGCGAACCGCAAAATAGTAGAGCTGTCCTTCCTGCAATCCATCCACGGTCAGGGTTTGCAGTTGCCCGGGCTCGGACGGCGTCGGCGACGATAAAACCGGCGTTGAGCCGGCCCACCAGTCCCATTTATTCTCCTCATCATAGGGCTCGGTATTGTACCGCACATAATAGACCGCAACCGGATCGCCGCTGGAACCGTCATCGGCTACGGCAAGCCAGCTCAGCGAAATGCTGTTGTCGGTTGTATCGGTTACCGATAATGTGGTGATTTGATCCGGCGGTGTGGTATCGGGATTATAGACAGTGACGCTTTTCTGCAACGCTACCGAATAAATAGTAAAAAGAGATCGCAGCGCTTCCAGTGACAAATTCTGGTTGAGAACGTAATGATTAAAGATCAAATCCATATTGATGTCATTACCGGGACCGCCGATATAGTCCGGCGGATATCCGTTCAGCCATAATCCGGCATCTCCGTATACCAGTGCATTGTCTTCATAGTCGAATTCGATGAAATAGAGCACCTGACCGTCTCCGACCGGTTCGCCGCGCAAATCGAGCAGGGTAAAAAGGGTGGCGTTGTTTTCAAGCACGCTGCTTTTACCATTCTTCGAATATGCCGGATCCGCCACCTCTGCATACCAGTGTTTTCCCGGCCAGTCCGTTGCTGTTAAATCGACACCCTTGAAGCCCGGGGTGCCGGTGTGGTGTTCATCATTAATGCGGATAGCTGCGCTCTTTTCAGGAATAAAACTGTTATAATAGATCATGCCGAATCCTTCCGGACTCAGCGCCTGGGTGAGCTTGATCTTGGTCACTTTGCCATCATAATCGGCCAGCATATCCAGTTTAAAGGCGAGGCCGCTGAGATCAAAGACATAAAGATGCGGGTAATAAACCAGCTCAACCGGCATATCGAAATAGCGGATCGGTGAACCGGGAAATTCGATTTCGACTTTGATAATATTGCGCCGCAATATTCGAATGGGACCGGAAACCACATCCGGAGAGCCGGATTGAAAAACGTGCAGACGTCCGACATAAAAAATCGTTTCATCCATATTCTCTTTGATGTCTATAGATTGCTGACCAAGTCCGGGAACATTGAGCGTAAGGGTAATTCGCAGCCGATGGTATTTAAAAAAATCAATACTGTCGCCACCCGCATCCGTAGGCACCCAGATAGCGGTCGGCAGGCCGCTGGCTTCGGAAGGACGGTGAGCGACGGTATAAGTGGCGCCGCGAACCGTATCGGTGCTCGCAGATTTATAGCTGACATAGGAATGGTTCACCCCTGCCAGGCTCGAAGACCAGAAGAGATAGGCATAACCGGTCTGCGCCGGTGACTGAGAAGCGTCTCTGATCTCGATTTGCCAACGTTGCCGCCGGGCGGCAACCGGGTCATCCGGCCAGCTACTGCCGGTGGACTCTTCATCGCCGAGATCGGAAACCATAAAAACCAATTCATCCCTTTGATCCAAAAGTCCGTTCTTGTATCCGATATCGACATTTCCCGCGGTATCGGTGAAGAATGTGCCGTTGTCCCGTTCATCTATTTGAAACGGTATCGCCTGCCAGGTATCCGCCGCCTGATCATAACGGTATAACCGAAGCTCATCTACCGGAATATGAAGGTTCAGACTCCAGAAAGAAAGCAATTCCGAACCCTGAACAATTGCATAATCCATATCGCGGTCAATCGCTGCATAAACACCGGTGCTGGTAATCAATAAACCGACCCATAATCCCCATAAGAAAAAACGACGCATGATATTTCCATTTTAGTTCAAATAATCAGGATTTAAAAGCCTCAATGGCCTGCTCTTCTGTATCAAAATGATCAAATATTGTGATTAATTTTGTGACCATGAGCAAACTTTTCACTTTTTCAGTCACACCGACCAGTTTCAGATCACCATCGGCATTCTTGAGAGAAGTAAGAGAACTCATCAGGGCGCCCAAACCGGTACTGTTCATCCAGGCAACCTTGCTCAGGTTGATGACCACTTTATTATGTCCTCGTCCGATTAATTCCTTAATCTTTTCATGTATGGCCATGGTTTCCGGACCGCCCATAAGCTTTCCTTTGAGCTCCAGAACCGCAACATCATCTTTCAGTTGTTCTTTGATCTGCATAGTTTGCCTCCTTGAAGCTGGTTTGTTCAATTTTTAAAATACGGTTTTATCTGTCCATTCGCAACATCATTTTGAACAGTGATACTTTCGAATTTATCAAAGCTCCCGCAAGAGGTTTGTCGCCTCGTGGTTATCAGGATTATATTTAAGCGCTTCGCTATATAGACGTTTGGCCTTTTCGGGCCAGCCGCTTAAAAAACAGTAATTCGCGGCACAGACATAGGCTTCATCCACCTCCAGTCTTGTGTTGTGCATCAGTAACTGATCGATAGAGTCATCCAGAGCATCCTCAACATAGCGGCTGTTTTCCAAAATATACCATAAAATAACATCATACTCTACATAATCCTGTAACAGCTTTTTGATACACTCTGTTCCATCTGAAAATAAATTCTTTAATTTGGACCAATAGGTCTGCAAAGACTCCTTGCTTTCACTGTAATCCTCGCTATCGGTTGCATAATGTTCCATAACATATTTCAATTCGCGTGCAACCATGGATTTATGAAACAGCAGACCAATGATATTGATAAATTCAATCTCATCGGTCCCGGGGATATACTTTTCCGATCGTTCGAATTGCCGTTTCTGAGGCTCGATAACGCGCTTGAAAACAAGGTGTAAATCCTCCTTGATCGAAAAAAGCAAATCGGTCAGATTTTTCAGGCCGCTAAAGGGGATTTCACGATTGCGCCTTACCTCACGGTCAAGATTTTTAAAGAGATTTTTCGCCCTGAAAAACTCTGCAAAGCTTTTTCTCATGATCCAGGGTTTGCTGGATGTAACAAAACGGCTGGTTTTTTGTTCCATAGTGTCCGTCCTCTGTGTTTGCCTATTTGCCCTCGATCCATTTCCGCCGAAGGGTTACCGCCTCTGCGGAAGCAGAAGGATTTTCACTTAAGGTACAGCTCGATCTTTCATAGGATTCCACAGGAACCCTTAAAACCAGGTCCACACCATCGCGCTCAATTTTGATCCGGGTCGTATCCCCTATGGTTTGTTTACGTATACAATCGGTAAACTGTTTCCTGTTATCTATCTCCAGGCTATCCACCGCCTTGATAAAATCATTACGCATCAGCCCCGCTTTGGCGGCCGAAGATTCCGGACTGATGGAAAAAACACGGTTTCGCGGTCCCAGGATACGGACGTGTCCGATGCTGGGTTTGGATGTCATATTAATATCGATATCCAGACCGGCATGTGCCAAAACGGAGTGATAAGGCAATTCCACCACACCCGTGACATAACGATCAAAAAAAGGTTGAAAATCCAGTTCTGAAACCTGCCTCAACGCCTGTGCAAGTTCCCGCTCGGAAATACCGATGCCGCGCCTGCCGTAATGGATATTCAAATAATGAAAAACATCATCGAGCGACATTCGGTTCGCCGTATTCTTCCGGATCATTAAATCGATGAGCAATCCCAATAACTGGCCTTTGCTATATACCGATATTCCCGTGCTCATAAAGCCGTCTTCCCATATATCCCAGCTCGCCTGAGAAACCGGAGTTTGCAAACGATCAGGATTTTCCTGCAGCTGCTCTATGCGGCGCGCCTGATTGTTCAAAAACACCTCAGGCGTCCAGATGCCTGTTCGCATCAGCGTTAAATCGGCATAATAACTGGTTACCCCCTCGAGCCACCACAGCAGTTCGGTTCTGGCCTCCTGGCTATAATCCAGCGGCATAAGCGCTTTTGCGGTAATGCGCTTGACATTCCACAGGTGAAAAAACTCGTGTGCGGTCACGTTGGCTGCAGAGTAGATATTATCCATCAAATCCAGAGCAGACAGAGTAATGGTTGTAGAATTGGCATGTTCCAGTCCACCACCACCATGCCGGCTTTTGGACAAGGTATACAAAAACACATATTTTTCAAAAGGCAGATCACCGAATAAACCGATCTGATAGTCAACGATATCGCGCACCATGGTAACAAATTTATCCCTGTCGAAATCGGCCCGGCCGCGAAAGACAACATCATGCGGAATATTCTCTTTTTTAAATTCCAAAGTTTCCAGTTCTCCCATCATGACCGGTGAATCGGCCAGCTGGTCATAATTGAGAGCGCGGAAATGGCGCGGAAACTCGGTTGCGGTCAAACCGGTAGCCACCTGCCAACCAGCAGGTGCTTGAATCTCGACCCGGCAGGGCAAGTGTTCCAACCCCTTGACATACATCCAGGTGGTTGCTCCCTGTACCAGTGCGCCGGTGGAGTCGAGCGGATTGCCCATAAATCCACGCTGCCGCGTTTCGACATGATAAGAAGCGTAGATTTTCCAGGTGCCGCTGCTATTGACCTCCCATTCATTTTGATTGAGCTGCAACACCGGAAGAGGATTGTCATCAGCATCCCGGGCGCTGAAATTGTAAACATGCTTGCCAAAATCACCGATAAAATAGGTGCCGGGAATCCATCTGGGCATGGAAATAACATAGCGGTCAGCATGTACATCATCTATTTCAAGCTCGATTTTTAAGTGATCGTATATTTCATCATCAACAGAAAGCGTATAACCGAGATCTTCCGCGCTCGACACAGAAAGGACAAAAAAAAGCATTACAATTGGAAAAAGTCGTCTCATGATTATTCTCACAGGATTAGGATTGATGGATAGCTTTGCTTTCAAGTGAAAATCTGACATAATCTCCGATCAACTTTATGGCTTGCTCCGCCGTAGGGACCTGTCGCATGTCGATGCTGTTAACCTCTTCTTCATGATCGGACAGCCAGCTGAGGGCGATTTTATACGCTTCTATGGCCCCGGGTTTTTGAGGAAATTGATCGAAAAAAAAGCGCTGAATCACTTTTGTAACGATATTTTTGTTGCTCAGGTTTTGCTGCAGCGAAACCATTAACAGGCCGTTTTCAGGGTGCATGCAATATAAAAGAACTTTCTCATTTGTTGAAGGCAGAATCAGGATGCGTTCATAGCGGTGTTTGCGTCGATGCGGTCGTTCCTGTACCTCCATCTGACGATTCACCGGTGGATTGAATTTCTGAATCAAACGCTGTTCGCACAACAGCGCCTCCAGTTCAGAGCCTTTGGTCATATAGTCGATGCGATAAAGTTTCGATAGCAACACCTCGAGCCTGGGCGTTTGTGCCGCTTTGGCCCGAAAATAAGAAGAAACCCTCTGATGCAGATTTTTTGCTTTGCCGACGTAAAGCAGCTGATTGGCCCGATCATACATCAGATAGACACCCGGAAATTTTGGCAAATTCCGTATAAACGCCTGATCAAAGCCAAAACCGGAAAAATCAACTGCCGGAGGGTCTTCATCTTTTGTGTCCATCGGGACCTGCTGTAAAAACGCGTCTATCTGATCACAGAATGCAGACGCCTCCTCTTGCAAGGTTGCGTTTTCCAACTGAGGTGTTTTAAAAAATGCGGTGATATCCTGTGAAGAGTTGAAACGGCGATCGTTAAACCTGGTCTGCAAGACCTCTTTTAAAATGACAATTTGATTCGGACAGTCGCTGTGCAATAGATCCTGAAAAGCGCGTTTGAATAGCGTTAATTGATTGCCAAACCCTTCGAATATGAGAATTTTATCTTCCAACCGCCTTAAAACATCTTTGAGGTCTTTATCGAAATGATTGCGGTCCAGAACAATGCAATTACGATCATCGACGAGCCAAAAAATCATTCCCTGCCACTGTCGCCAATGGGATACCCTCGCCGGCACACTCCTGATCGCTGCATAGCGGGGAGAAAAAGTCGGATTCCGGTGCAACGTCCATTCGCCATCAGGCCGCTGAAAGAGACGCGGATCATCAGCAACAGCAGCGGATACCAGTTTATCGCAAAGCTCGGGTGGGCAGTTTTTTAACTTGAGTACTTTAAACGCCAGTTCCTGCGAACTCGCCCCTCTGTCATGCATTCTTAAAAATTCCACAATTCGGTCATGCATAGATCATGGTCCGGAGTAAGACTGCCGTCTATTCTTCAACCGTCGCGTCGGGAATCTCTTTTGGTGTTCCCCATAAAGAAACGCCGATCAGGCCACCGATCAGACCGAATATAGAATTGATAATCACCGACAGACCAAAAGAGAGAGCGAAAAACATCCAGGTCCAGGTCTGTTCATTGTTTTGGAAATGTCTGAGAAACTCGATAACCTCCGGGTCATCGATATAAGGTTTGACTTGTTCCAGCATATCGAGCATGGCGACGCCGAACAGCGAACCGAGCAAAGAGCCGATAAAGGCGCCGATCAAACCAGCCAATACGCCAAGAATTATACCATCGCTGTTACTGATGATAACCTGCTCACCGATTTGCCGTCTATAAAGGTAGACTGCCAAAATACCACCCCCGATGACGCCGGCGCAACAAAAACAATTGATTAAATCCAAACCGGGGAAACCATCGATCACCCCGATTAAAATACCCCCCCATAGGGCGGGCATGAGTTTGCTGTCATTATAAGCCATAGCATTCCTCCAACTAATGGACCAATTTCTCCAGTATACACACAACTGCTCAAAATTGCAAGTGAAAAGAGAATCCTGATCCAGGTGTAAATAAATGAAGCAGAATACGCATATTTTGGCAGATCTCATGTAATCGAAGGGGACTATGCCATCATAGGAGCAAGAAGTGGTACCGTCAGTGGATTAGGGGGTGGTACAGCCTATATTTTTAAAAACAATTCCAGAGTATGGAGTGAAGAAACCTGTCGAACACCGCCTTTTCTACCAAATCCAATAATTGGTAAAAAGAGAGAAAAAATCAGCTTGTTCAGACCGAAATGCATTTATAAACGAGAACATATCTACAATTAACATACCGATTGTCATAATTCTATGAAGGATTGTAACTTTTTTATTACAACACTCCGGCAAAAAGTACAATAACCGAGGTTAACTTTAATAAATAATAATATTTATTTGGTACGAATTTTGCGAGAATTTTAGTAAATAATATATTATTAACTTTATATTCCATTATCCATCATGGAGGGGATATGATAAACAGGAATATATTTTCTCTATTGCTCACCATAACACTATTGTGTATATTCGCTCCGGCCCAGACACAAGATCTCAATGTATACCAGGAAGGTACTCTGATTCCCAACAAAACCGGGTCTTATGATTTTGGCACAATCAGCGCTCCGCCGGTAGACCGCGTTTTTGAACTCAGGAATGAATCTTCTACATCGATTGAAATTAACAGTATCATTATTACCAACGACACAGATAATGCCTTTAGCGTACTAAATATCCCCAATGACCCTATTCCGGCATACAATAACGATTATTTTACGGTTCGTTTTGATCCGCCCTTTAACGGAACCTTTTCGGGGATCATCAATATCAGTTATCAGGGTTCGGCAGTAGAACCGCAGGAATATCTATTTGAGGTTACCGGTCGCGGGAATGGGCTGAATTATTCCGATATCGAGCTGGAAACAAATCTCGAAGGCGGCGGACCGCCGGGAAATTTAATTCCGGATGGCGGCACCTATGATCTGGGTACGAGAAGCTATTACGATCCCGATCTGCAAGCCTACTTTTTGATTAAAAGCACCGGGTATGTGGCTTTGGGTCTTCCAACCAATCCGGTTGAAATTTCAGGACCAAACGCCTCGGAATTCGACCTGGTTACCTCTTCATTCCCCACCAGCATCCAGGCCGGTGAATATTTCAATACGCAGGTCATGTTCCGCCCAACATCAGTCGGCAATAAAGAAGCTTACGTCGCCGTGGCCAACGACAGCCGGGACCACAGCCCGACTTGTACTTTTACCTATACCGCTTTCGTTCAGGGAGCTATACTTCGATTACAACAGGCAAGCACTCAAATTCCTCATAACACCACCTATGATTATGGAACCATCGCTCCCGGAATAATTATGGAGGTTACCTTTACGATCTATAATGACGGAAATATAAATCTGGTTCTCAACGCGCCTCAAGTCACTCCGACCAGCGGGCTGGATGAATATTGGGTAACTCAAAATCCCGTTTCTCCTGTTGTTCCGGGCGGCAACACCACCTTTAAAATCGCCTTTACGCCCTTGGGAACCGGAAGCCGTACTGCTACGGTAACGATTGCGAATAATGCGTCACCGGATCCCTATTCTTTTACCTTAAGAGGTCAATCCTCCGAACCAACGGTATCGTATGATTTCAACTACCGCGGCTGGTACTTGATTTCACTGCCGGTAACACCTGATATTACCGCTATTAAAACCATTTTTGCCGCCGTCACACCATACAATGGTTATAAATATTCAGCGGAAGCAGGTACGAACGGAGCCTATGAATCTATCACTCACGTACCCGCATCGGAGGCAGGAACCGGTTTCTGGATATTCGTGGACACCCCCGGGACTGTTAATGTCAGCGGATCCCCGATATTTTCCTATACAAAAAATCTCGTCCAGGGCTGGTATACACTCGGCTCGACCATACTGGAGTGCGATCCAGCCGGTAATCCGGCTAAAGAGTTTGCCGACAATTACTTTCCTCATATGCTTTACGACGGCACGGGAGTCCCTTATTATTCCATTGCGGCTTTTTTTGCACAAACTGTCGGTTATTGGGTCTATGCCTATGGAACCTGTGATTTATCGGCCCAGGCCTCTAATCCGTCGACGGAAACTCAAAAATCGCTACCCGGGTATATGATTGCATCCGAGCTGCAGCTTACACCTCCTCCGCCGCCTTCCTTCGACCTTCTTGCCGCCGAAACCGAAACAGAGGAGAAAATCCCGGCAACTTTTGAGGTGTATCAAAACTACCCCAATCCATTTAATCCAACCACTCTTATTCGCTATGATCTGCCGCAAACGCTTGATGTGTCGATCATGATTTACAATACCCGGGGAGAAAAAGTCAAAACTCTGTTAAACCGCTCCCAAAGGGCGGGAAGCTATTCGGCGGTTTGGGATGGTAGCAATGAATTGGGTGTACCGACAGCGGCGGGATTATATTTTATTCGAATAAAAGCAGGGCATCAAACAAAAACCATCAAAGTTCTGTACGTAAGATAATAGAGAGAGACTAAATGCAAAAGGGGAGGTTTTTTCAAATGAAAACTCTGATAATAGTGATAGGCATATTCATACTTGTATCCTGCCAGGGAGTCGTATTCGGCCAATTTATCGTTAAAAACAGCAGCGGTACGGATCTGCTGACTGTTGATAACAGCGGCAATGCCACGATCAGCAATAAAACCACCACCAATCGTTTGGCCATCTCGGGAGATTCGCCAACTCTCGGTAAGGTACCTTTTTCAATAGACGGCAACGGAAATTTGCGCTGGTCTCGCCAGCCGTCGCAGTCCGGACAGTATTTGAGCTGGAATATTAGTGCCGGTGAATGGGAAATTGCCAATCCCCCGGTTGGAATACCCGGCCCTCCCGGTCCGCCGGGACAGGGTCTTTCCGGCGGTGTCGCCGAACGAGTCGCCTTTTGGACCGGAGAATCGAGTCTCGGTCACGATCAACTTTTGCGCTGGAACATCAGTGCACAACGACTTGGCGTCGGCACGGGATTACCGGCCACGCGACTGCACGTCGACGGTACCCTTCGTTTCGACAATTTACCCGATGGCAGCGGCAATACGACGGTTCTGACCATGGATGGAAGCAATAATGTAGAAAAAAGAACACTCAGTGACTGGAGCGACAATCAGGGTCTCTCGGTCGGAGCGGGAAGCGCCACCACTTCAATTATCAACATCAGTGGCAGCTCAAGCGATGTGACCCTGGCTGCAGGCACCGGGGTTTCTCTTGCCGAGAGTGGCAACACCATTACCATTACAGCGAGCGGCGGCGGCGGAAGCACCTACTGGCAGCGCAACAGCACCACAGGGGATCTCGCCCCCTTGACGGTAACCGATCAGGTCGGCATCGGTACGTCCACCCCGGCGACACAATTACACGTGGACGGTTCGGTTCGCCTCGAAAACCTGGGCGGAGATGGGTCGGGCAATACTCTGGTACTGACCCTGGATGCGAGTGGCAACGTTGAGGTACGTACCCTGAGCGATTGGAGCGACAATCAAAGCCTGTCAGTCGGCGCAGGCAGCGGCTCCACATCCATAATTAATATAAGCAACAGCAGCAGTAATGTGACTCTGGCCGAGGGCAGCAATATTACGCTCAGCGAAAGCGGCAATACCATAACCATCAGCGCATCCGGGGGAACAAATTACTGGCAACGCAATGTCGATGCCGTGGCCCCCGCCACGCTTGGTGATGATGTCGGTATCGGCATTACCGCACCGGACGGGCGTTTACACTCGATGAATCTCGGGGATATTATCCAGGTGAAAGGTCTGACCGGAGTTCTGGTGGACCACGGCTTTGGTATATTTTCCGAAAACACGAACAATACTACCAGCTCCAATGGCAAGTTTGCGGTCATGGGATTTACCGACAGTCCCAACACAACAACAGAGGGATATTTCAACGCCGGTGTAGCCGGCAGAACCTATAATTCCACTGGCAACAGCATCCTGGCCCAGGGATCGCTGGGAAAATCACAAACCGTTACCGAAGCTCGCTGGGTCAGCGGCGTTGCAGGCAATATAAACGCTGAAAATTCAACCGAATTTATCCAGACTGGCGGCATCGGCGCTGCGGTACATGCTCGGGTAATCAATAATACCGACTTTGCCAACATCTGGGCCGGCTATTTTTATGGGGCCAAGTCCTATTTCAGCCATACCGTGACAATGCCCGGAGCGGATTATGCGGAATGGTTCGAAAAAGAGGAAAAGACGCTGAGCGGAGACCTTATCGGCATTAACCTGGTAAGCGGCAAAGCCCGCAAGTACCGGCCAGGCGATGAGTATGTCGGCGTCCATTCAAAAAATCCCGCCATTGCCGGCAATTCCATAGAAAATGAAATGCAGGAAGATCACGTCCTGGTCGCATTGCTCGGGCAGGTTACGGTCGATCCACAACAGATAAGAGTTGTAAATAGCATAGTCTATACACTGGACGACAAAAAGATCGGAATCAAACTCTCATCAGGAAAAATTCTCCTAAAATCGGATTCCTGAAAAGCGGTAAAAAAGCCAAAAAATAAAAGAGGTGATACCGGAAAACACTATTTCCGTTTAGGTCATATGGCCTTATTTCAACAACACCATGTGTTTCACCGTCACAAAAGACTCTGCGCAGCACATAAATATAAATCCCGCTCGCCTGCCGCCTGCCGTGCCGGCGCACCTGGTACCGGCCGGCAGGCTGACGCCCCGAAAACCAATACAGCTACCCGTTTGCCGGTGATATCATAAATCTCCAGTTTTGCCAGCCTTGCCGGCGGCAAATTTTAGAATATCGTCGTATCAGTATTGGTACTGCCTTTATACATTACTAAGCAAAGGATACTTTTTCATCATCCGAAGATGAATTCCCATGTATTTCGGGAAGACTGGTTAATTGCTATGTTCAAGGTCATTAGGCAGTCACAAATGCATGTTTTTATTTTAATGGAAATTATGTCGGTAAACATTCTTCAAACAAGGCGATTTTAAAATAAAAATATCGAATAACTATGTGGGATACGAAAAAAATCATATCCTTAAAATTACAGCTTCTGGATATAGTGGCTATACCACGCAGGACTATATACATGAATCCATTGGAACAGGACTGGGTACAATTTGTATGAAACCTTTACAGATATGCAGTAATGTTTATAAACCAAAAAGGAAATACAAAAAAAATTTTCAATCACCTGAAAAAAATGATTACAAATTTCATCTCTGTAAGAAATAACCCCATGGGTCAGAGTCTTTCCAGCCTTTGTGGCTCGGTGGCTCCGTGCGAGTCGGTGTTTTCAAACACAAACTATCAGCTTTTGTTTCTCATTCCTCCATATTCGCCCTCGCCCGGTTGATCAGCTCCAGCAATGATATCATCTTGGGCTTGGGCGGGGCGGCAATTTTCTTCAGAACCTCCTCTTCATAATGTTCCTGCATAAATTTTTCCACCGGGAAACTCTGAAACCAGCAGTCATATATCTTGCTGCAGGGCAGGTCCCTGTTACAACTGCGGCAATAGTGAAACGCAATCTGATGCCCCAGCATCGGACAACGCCGCTTCTCCTGATCATATTGCTCTATCATTTCTTTCTCCTGATAAAATATACCTGCGCGCTTAAATAATTCAGCAGTTCGATGATAATTTACAAGTCTGAAAAAATAGTACAAGGCTTTTCTCCGCGTCCCTCAGCGCCCTCTGCGGTTTCATTCCTTTTGAACGTCAAGACGTAATAAACGAGCAAGTAGAAATCTTAAAATATATCTTTGATTCTTGCCTGCAGTAAGAAACAAACCCCGCAAAAGTGCCGGCAGTAAAAATAAACCGCAAAGGACACACCGGCAAACAATCCGTCTGTTCATCCGGCGATTACTCGGAACGGAAGGATGACAAGGTCACCCCATTTGCCGGCATTGCCCTTTGCGGTTGCCCGTCACTTCAACGATGTCTAGTCTGCTTTGGGTAAATTTTTCAGTACAGCGGTTGATTTTTCGATCTCCTCTTCCGGCAAGGGATAATTAATCAGCTTGCCGCTGAAATAGGCATCATAACCGGTCAAATCCATCAAACCGTGTCCGCTCCAGTTAAAAACGATGACCTTTTCCTTGCCCTCCTCTTTGGCCTTGTTTGCCTCTTCAATAGCTGCAGCAATGGCATGACTGGTTTCCGGCGCGGGAATGAATCCCTCCGTACGGGACCACAACACCGCCGCTTCATAACAATCGAGCTGATCATAAGCCTTTGGTGTCAGCAATCCGTGCTTGACCGCATGGCTGACCAGAGGCGATATACCGTGATAGCGCAATCCGCCGGCGTGAATCGGAGGCGGAACGAACTTGTGTCCCAGTGTATACATGGGCAGCAATGGCGTTGTTTCAGCCGTATCACCGAAATCATAGTGAAACGGCGCCCTGGTCAGGGTCGGACACGAGGTCGGTTCCACCGGCAAAATATCGATTTCCGCACCGTTGATCTTGTCGGCGACAAACGGAAACGCCAGCCCGGCAAAGTTGCTGCCACCGCCGGCACAACCGATCACCACATCCACTTTCTTTTCACCGGCGAGCTCGAGCTGCTTTTTCGCCTCCAGGCCAATTATGGTTTGATGCAGCATGACGTGATTGAGCACCGAGCCAAGCGAATAGCGCGTCTTGCCCGTCTTGTCGGTTACCGCCGCTTCAATGGCTTCGCTGATGGCAATACCCAAACTGCCGGGCGTATCCGGATTTTCCGCCAGGATTGCACGGCCGGCCTGAGTTTCCTCACTCGGACTGGGTACACAAACACCGCCCCAGGCCTGCATCATCAGACGGCGGAACGGCTTTTGATCAAAACTGATCCGCACCATAAACACCTTACACTCCAGATCCAGCAAAGAACAGGCAAAGGAGAGCGCACTGCCCCACTGACCGGCGCCGGTCTCGGTGGTGATGCGCTCGATACCCGCCTCCTTATTGTAATAAGCCTGTGCCACAGCCGTGTTGGGCTTGTGACTCCCCGGAGGACTGTTCCCTTCGTGCTTGTAATAAATTCTGGCCGGCGTTTTGAGCAATTTTTCCAGCCGCCGGGCACGATACAAGGGTGCAGGACGCCACAAGCTCAAAATCTCAAGTATCTTTTCCGGGATATCGATCCATCGCTCCTGGCTGACCTCCTGCTCGATCAATCCCATCGGAAAAATCGGAGTGAGCATATCCGGGGAAACGGGATTACCGTCCGGCCCCAAAGGTGGCAAAGGCGGTGTCGGCAGATCCGCTGCCAAATTATACCATTGCCTCGGCATGTCCTTTTCGTCCAACATAAATTTTGTTGCGTCCATAAGTCCTCCTGGTTTGTGTGTGATGTGTCGACCCAAAAAATAAAAAAGCCCGCTGCAGGATTACCGCAGCGGGCTGAAATTAAACTCTATAAGGGTCTTTTAAAACATGCCAATCCCACTACGATACACTATACCGTTGCACCAGCCCCACCAGCTGTCCCTCATTTGATCAGGTTGTTTGTATCGCAGTGATTGCATTTTGATTCTCCGTTTATATGCCAATTATACAAATAATTTTTTAATTTGTCAAGGTTTTGATTAAATTTTTTATCCCTTTTGGCAAAAAAAATTGACTTTCAAAGGCGATTCGGCCATACCCTTGATTCATTTAGGGAAAATGATTACCTTATGCTCGAATCATATAAAGGAGAATTATGAATTTTCTCGCCCTTGATTTCGACGGTGTCATCAGCGACAGTATTCAGGAGTGCCTGGTTGTGGGAAACAACGCCTGGTATGCGTACAGCCATCACGGCAGACCGGTTACGCGGATAGAGGAACTGCCGGAAAAAATCATTGATAACGCCAAACGCATCCGCAACTATATTCGTTCCGGTGAGGATTATGTCTATATCTTTATGGCGCTGGATCAGGATATTGAAATCAACAACCAAAACGATTTTGATGCCTTTACGGAAAGCTATGAAGGTCTGAGAAAAATCTTTTTCGAGATTTTCTACCGAAACCGTAAAGAGTTCCTGCAAAATCACAAAGAGCAATGGATCGCCCTCAATCCGCTCTATGACGGTATGCAAAAATTTTTACAAAACTTTCCGGCGCAAAATCTCTTTGTCATCAGCACCAAAAAAAGCAGCTATATTCGGCAAATCCTGCAGGCGAACCATATTACACGCATTGACGATCATCTCTTTCATGCCGGCACGGAAAATCCCAAAGCTGAAATTATTGAGCAGCTGCTAAAAAAACATCATATCGACAAAGAATCGTTTTATTTCGTAGACGACCAGGTCGATACCCTGATCAAATGTCAACCTACAGGGGTTCATTGTGTTTTGGCAAAGTGGGGATACAACACGGAAGAACAGATCGAAAAGGCAAAGCAGCAGGATATTGCGGTCATGGACCTGTTTCTATTCTATCAACAATTCAACGCCATCGGCTTTTTCAAGCTATAGATCAATTTCCTGCAACAGCTGCACGCCTTGCTGAATCTCATCCAGGGAGGCCTGTTTGTGAATTTCCAGAATCCGCACGGTTTCCGGTCTGAAAAAGGGTTTGAGCTGGTTGAAATCAAAATCGCCCGTTCCCGGGGCATGATGGTCTTTTAATCCTTTTATGTCGTGCAGATGCATACCGAGCAAGAGCGGTTTATAGGGCTGCAGCAAATCCGCCCGGGCATCGAGAACACGCAGACGCTGAAAAATTTCGCCATGGCCGGTATCGTGCCAGTAACGTAAATTGCCGCCGGTAAACTCTGTAAAAATCGTATCAAACTCGCTCTTAAACGGAATTTCGTGATAGCGATAGCGGTTCTCGATACCGATATAAACGTCCAGACGACACGCCTCTTCGTTCATCCGCTCCAGGCTCTTTAAAACCTGATCGAAATAAGGCGGTGCCAGACGGGTGCGTTCAGCCAGCTTTTGTTGCATAAACGCAGCAGCGCCCTCACTTTCGATTTCATTGTCATGATAAAACTGTTTCAACACGTTGGTTTGATCCTCCATCTCAACTCTGCCGAGATGAAAGACAACAGCCTGCGTTTGCAGATCTGCAGCGAGCTGTAGACTCTGTATCGCCTTTTTCACCGCAAAACGCCGTTCTTCCTCGTCCCTCGATGAAAGTAAAAAAAGATCACCGGAAGCCTTTTTTTTGTCAAAATTTTCCGGCAACGGCGTACAGGCATGCAGGCTGGCGACTCGAATCCCTCTTTGCCGCAACGGTTTTTGCATCTCCCGCCACTGCTCGGCAGTAACGCGGTAATCGAGCTCGATGGCCTCCACGCCGGTTTGTTCGATAATATCCACAAGCCCCATACCCGACAAGGGTTCAGTGCTCTGCCACGATGTCGAAAGTGCGTAGGTCATTCAGATTCCTTTTTCCGATCCCCAGGCCTGTAAAACAATATTAACCTGAAAATCTGATATACTCTTTTAATAAATTGGCATAGTGCTGACAGGCGTGATTGCAAAGCCCCAGGACCGTATCCGGCGGGTAATTGCCCTTTTTATCCATCTCTCCCATGGCTCGACCGCTGAGAATTTCCATACCCTGATCTATGCGCTCAATCGCATAAATATGAAATTTTTCTTGTTTAACGGCATCGATGATCTCCTGATCCAGCATCAAATCTTTACGGTTCTCCATGGGCACCAGCACGCCTTGCTTGCCGCTCAGGCCTTTTTGCTTGCAAACACGGAAAAACCCTTCGATTTTTTCATTAACACCGCCGATAGGCTGAATCTCGCCAAACTGATTAACCGAACCGGTAACCGCGATCGATTGATCCAGAGGGATTTTGCCCAAACCGGACAAAATCGCATAAATCTCGGCTGATGAGGCGCTGTCGCCGTCAATTTCGCTATAGGATTGCTCGAAACAAATACTGGCATCTATGGCCATCGGTTTATTGTGGGCAAAACGGGAGCGCAAATAGCCGGCGATAATCAAAACCCCCTTGTCGTGAATCGGTCCGCTGAGGGCCACCTCGCGTTCAATGTTTAAAACGCCTCCCCTGCCGGCGGAGACCTGGGCGCTGATCCGCGACGGACGCCCAAAAGTATAATCCCCGGTCGTCAAAACCGACAAGCCGTTCACCTGGCCGATCTTGCTCCCCGCTGTATCAATAAAAATGGAATTCTCGCTGATCATTTCCTGAAGCTTGTCTTCGTACAGGCCCAGACGGTGCTTTTTGGCGGAAATGGCTTGCTCGACATGCCGGCGCGTGACTTTTTTCTTGTTTGCGTTAGTACAGTAAAACGCCGCTTCGCGAATCAAATCCGCAATCCGGTTAAAACGCAGCGAAAGTTTGTTGTTTTTCCCGGACAAACGGGCGCCATATTCGACCGTGGCGGTCATGCCGCTTTTATCAAAAGCAGGAAGGTCATCCTGGCGGCACAGACGGCGGATAAACGATACATAATGGCGAACGTTTTCGCTGCGGTTGGTCATCTCATAATCAAAATCCGCTTTAATTTTAAAAATCTTTGAAAAATCCTCGTCCGCGCTGTAAAGAAGACGGTAAATAACAGGATCGCCGATGAAAATCACTTTTAGTTTAATCTCAACCGCTTCCGGTTTTAGCGCCGAAACCGCGCCCGGATGATAGGGATCAAAGCCCTGAATGTCGAGTGATTTGCTCTTCAGAACGCGCTTGAGCTTGTTCCAGACATTGACTTCACTGAGCACATCGCGGGCATAGAGCACCAGATAACCGCCATTGGCCTGCAAAAGAGAACCGGCGCGAATATTGGTAAAATTGCTGTAAATTCGTCCATTCTGGTCCATGTTTTTATCAATGTTGCCGAACAATTTGCTAAAGGTCGGCGACGTTTCAAAAATAACCGGTACCCCTTTGGACCTCGAGTGATCGACAAGAACATTGATGCGGTAGGGCAGAAACGGATCGCCGGGAACGGCTTTTTGATCCTGCTGTTTTGCCTCATCCACCTGGAAAAGATCAAGATTCTCCAGCAAATCATCGAGAACGCGATCCAGATAGAGCCGGACTTTGTCTGATTGGAATTGATCGCGTATCTCCTGCAAAGTATCCTCGATCACCGGTTTGACGGCATTTTTGCGAAATTCCTCCACCTTGTTTCGAATTTCTCTTTCCAGCTTTTGCGTGCTTTTGGTGATCTTTTTGAGCTCTGCATAGAGCGCCTTGTAGTTTTCGACAAACGTTTCCGCCTGTTCGGAGGTAATGACGTTTTGCTGAACCAGCTCGTCGAGTTTATCCGGTTGAACGGGTTCACTATTGACCACCGGAAAAATATCCGGCTTGGTATAGGGACCGATCTGTACCTGCACGAGGCGGAAATTCTGCTTTTGCGCTTTTTTATCAAAATCCTGGATGATTTTTTCATATTCCGAGCGCAGCGATTCGATCAATTTTGTTTTCCGGTTCTGATACGTATCGCTTTCCAGAACTTTGGGAATGACAGCGGACAACTGTTCGATCAGAGCATCCATCTCCCGTTTCAGGCGATTTCCCTTGCCGGCCTCCAGCACCAGACAAAGAGGATTGTCCGGCTGGTCGAAATTATGCACAAAAACGATATCCGATGGAGGCCCGCCTTTGACTTTTTTGAGCAACTCCCGAACGGTCGTGGTACGGCCGGTTCCGGCAGCACCGCTGACAAAGATATGATAGCCGGGATGATCCATGCTGAGCCCGAGCTGTATTGCACTGACAGCGCGGCTCTGGCCGAAAACCTCTATTTCAGAGGATACCCCCGTGATATTGCCGATATCGCAGCTCCATCGCAGGGCCTTGGGGGGTATGCGGTAGTCGTTCTTATCCATAATTCCTCATGCAGTAAACGCGTTTCAGGTTAAGATGCCGAATCAGCGTGCCGACGGAAAACCGTATTTTTTCATCTTGTAGCGCAGCGCAGCCTCGGAAATCGCCAATATTCGGGCGGCTTTGGATTGATTTCCCTCGTAACGGGTTAATGCTTTTTTGATCAAAAATTTTTCCACCTCTTCAACCGCCGTCGGCAAATCATAATCGGACATAAATTCCAGCGGATCGGGTTTGGTATAGAAAGGCAAATGACGCGCATCCAGATTGTTTTCCGGCGACATGATGACCAGATTGCGCACGCAATTGCGCAATTCGCGAACATTGCCCGGCCAGCCGTAATTGATAATGGCCTGAAAAATTTCTTCCGGCGTGTTATCATAACTCTTGTTGTACGTTTGGCTAAACTCTTTGAGAATGTTGTCGAATAAAAACGGAATATCCTGTTTTCGCCGGCGTAGAGGAGGTGTGGAAATGCGAAAATGAGACAGCATTTGCAAAAGATCTTCCCGGAACTCTCCCGTTTTTTCGAGCTTTTCAATGGCCGGTAATGCTGAAGAAATAAACCGCACACTGAATGCCGGCTCTTCCCGGGAAAGGGCGGTAACCCAAAAATTATATAAACGATCCTGAAAATCAGGCTCGAGCTTGTCGATACGGTTCAGATAAACCGTTCCCTGATCAGCAGAAACCAACCCTTCCGTTTGTGGCTTTGTTCTCTCCTGAGGCAGGCGAAAAACCACCTTCGGATCCAGGGTATCACCAATAGCACCGCACTCTATCTTGACGAAAGGTTTATCCTTATGCATACTCAAAAGATGAATGTGCTCGGCAATAAACGCTTTATCGGTACCGGTCTCTCCGACGATCAAAATGGAGGCATCGTATTTGGCCAGTCGTTTGATCGCCTTGCGCACCTGCGCAATTTCCGGACTCTTTCCCAATAACTTGAGTTCACGGTTTGCTGAAGCATTCATATGTTCCTCTGAATTTATGAGTGGTTTGCCAGGTCACTCTAAAAATACAAAATCCACAATGCTGAATCAAGCACTTTTTGTCAAATTCGCAATAACCATTGAATTTTGTTTACATATTTACGACATCTGTGCAATGCCGCTGCGCGTCCAGGCTGAAGAAAAAAACGTTAGCCTGCCCCGCAAAGATCCTCTATTTGGTAAAAGCAAATATTTTGGCCGCAACCGGCACAACCCCCGAAAAAAATCACCACTTGAACCCTATTCAAAAAACTCTTTTTCGTTGATAAAAGTTCTCTTTTCAACATGGCGTTTTTGTATAATCAGCTCTCTGTATTTGGCCAGTAATGTTTCAGAGCGGTCCTGGCGCATTTGGTTGCGCACCTGGCGCATTTGTTCTTCAACATGAACCATGTTCAATCTGACAATGCAATCGATCGCCTGCTTTTTCAAGATTTCGGTGTTTTTCTGCTCGAGGTATTGCGTGATGTATTGCGCCAGCACAGGATCTGAAATGGTGGCGATATAGGATTGAGGTTGAAAACGGCCAAAATACAAAATGTCATTATCGATACGGCGAAAAATAGAGGCGATTTCCCGGTGCCGTATGCGATTATGCGGAATAACGGAAATAATTTTATCCGCCAGTTCCGGGGCGTTTAAAATAACGCTGAGCAGGGCAAATTCTGCAGCACCCCGTTTGGTCTGGTGATAATCCGTATCAACGCTCCTTTTCTCATCGGTTCGAACCGGCGAGGGTCGCCTTACCCTGAACCGGGCCATCTCATTCCACAAAACGCCTTCATCGATTTTCAACTTTTTGGAGAGTTCGGTGACGAGAAAGGATTGTTGTATGCTATCACTGATCTTGTGAATAAAAGCCAGTAACTCCCGGGTTGCCTCCGCGCGTTGCGCGGCTGTGGCCAGCTTGTTCTCCGCTTGCAGTCGTTGCAGTTTAAAATCAAGTAAGGATTGAGCGTTGCCGAAGAGCTCCTCGAGTGCTTTTCTGCCGTTCTGACGACAAAAATCATCGGGATCCTGCCCTGCCGGCAGATCGACAATTTTCACCTCCATGCCGTTTTCCATTAAAATATCGGCACCGCGCAAAGCGGCAGCAGCACCGGCAGAGTCGCTGTCATAGAGCAGTATCGCATTGCGCGTATAACGACGTAAAACGCGGGCGTGCTCTTCGGTTAGCGATGTTCCGGAGGTGGAAACCGCATTCCCGATGCCGGCCAGATGCAGACTCATGACATCGGTATATCCCTCGACAATCACGACCTGATCTTTTTCACGAATCGCCTGCCGTGCCCAGTCCAGGCCGTAAAGGACAAACCGCTTCTGATAGATATCCGATTCGGGTGAGTTGATGTATTTGGGTGAATCATCTTCCACAATACGACGGGCGCCAAACGCAATAACATGGCCGTTCTGATTGTGGATGGCAAAGGTAATACGGCCGCGAAAACGGTCGTAATACCCTCCTCCCTCCTTGCGCTCCACCACCAGGCCGGCCTGATGTAACAGATCGGGATTAAAGCCCTTTTTGCGACTCAGCTTAAGCAGACTGTCCCATTCATCCGGAGCATAGCCGAGGTCAAAGCGTTTAATTGCCTTTTCATCCAGGTCCCGTTTAACCAGATATTGCCGCGCCGCTTCTGCTTCCGCCGCAGTGAGCAGGATGTGCTGGTAGAATTCCTGTGCAGTTTTGTGCACATAGATCAGGGCTTCGCGATGCCGCAATTTATCGACATCTTCATCGTCCTCGGGTATGATAATACCGGCAGCCTGGGCCAGTTGCCGCGCCGCTTCGGGAAAGCTGAACTTTTCCATGCGCATGACAAAAGTAAAGACGTTGCCGCCGGCACCACATCCAAAACAGTGGAAAATCTGCATGGCGGGATTAACGCTGAAAGAGGGTGTCTTTTCCTGATGAAAGGGACAAAGGCCGAAATAATTCTTGCCTCGCTGCTGCAGCGTCAGATAACCCGATACGACCTGCACGATGTCGCTGGCCTCACGAATCTCTTCGATTTTTTCAGGTGATATTTTGACCATAGTCGTTCAATCAACAATAATGCTTTTTTTTGCAATATGCAAATATTTATCTTGTTTTTTAGTGCTTTTCTTGATATGATTTTGAACACGA
>WJMF01000177.1 GCA_014728085.1 Candidatus Zhuqueibacterota bacterium | reverse complement strand
TACATTGGGTTCGATTTCTCTGATTTCATCCGGTGTGATTTTTTTCAATCCGGTCAATCCGTTTTCAGAACCGCGTCTGTAGAGCTTTTCGAGCGCCGGCAGCTCATCTTCTCGTGTGGCAACCACCACCTTGCCGCACTGGTCGTGGGCGATGCCATGTTCTTTGCAAAATGCATACAGAGCCTGCCGTCCCTTTACACAGTTTTTTGCTTTCAGAGATGCGAACATGATACGGAATACATCGACATGCGGCGGCAGGATGTGATGGAGGTGGCGGGCGGTCAAACGGTTCAAATCGGCTGTTCGATGAAAACCAGCACGGGCTTGAATTTCACGCGGCAGGGCTGGCATATGGTCTCTTTGCCCGTAGTTCCCGATAACAATCGGGTGGATGAGCTTTTTCCCAATCTCCTTGAGAATTGTGCTTATACCTGGAACCCGGTGGAAAAAAATTATGAAGCGGTGACTCATCTGCAACCCGGTCAAGGCTACTGGCTCCCTGTTGAGAATCCCGCTTTGCTGCAGATCAGCGGTGAAGCTGTGGATTTTTTCCATCTGACATTGCGGGCCGGCTGGAATATCATCGGCGCGCCGTTTGATATCGGCGCGGTTGAGGCCGATCCGCAGGATGCCCTCTGGTATCAGTTTATCGAATGGGACGCGGCGAATGGATCTTACCGTACGACGCAACAGCTGCTGGCGACCCGCGCCTACTGGGTTTGGGCTGTCGGCGACTGTGAATTGATCGGCTATAGCAAGGATATAAGTGATAGGTCCGATCTGAACAAATCCTCTCAACCATTGCAGCAATGCACGCCGCCACCGCCGCCACATACAGGTACCGGTGTCGAATTCGAAACGTCGCAGCCCCGCTCTTTTCGGGTCATGCAAAACTATCCCAATCCCTTTAATCCATCCACTCTGCTTTCCTACCGGCTCGAACGCGATGGATACGTCGAGATTGCAGTTTTTAACCTGCATGGTGAGCGGATAAAAACACTTGAACGTGGATTTCAAAGGGCTGGAGAGCACAGCGTCGGCTGGGATGGATGCGATAACGAAAATGTCAGCGTTGCCAGCGGCCTCTATTTGATCCGTGTGCATACCCGCAACCATGAAAAAATCATCAAAGCTATGCGGCTGCGGTAGGTCTCCTGACGTGGCGCTTGAATTTTGCGCCAAGTGTTTAAATAAACTGAATTGCATGCTGTTTATTGCCCGGTGTATTGTATATTGTTCTGCTGTAACCTATTTGAATGATTTTGTCAGGCATTTCTGAAAAAGCACCGAATGCGGATATGACACAACATTTTCGACGGTCATACAAACTATACACGTTCCTGTTTCACGATCTACTGGCATGAATATTGCGATATCAGTCCTTGATAAGAAGAGGTTAATCCAGCACCTTGAAATTATGGGATTTAGTTTTTTAAATTGCTGAACCTTTTTTTTGTGTTGTCATCTTTTTTTGACAGTCTGTCACCTTTAAAGGCCATCAGGTTACTCTTGCGGTGATCTTTTGGCTGTAGTTTATAAAGACATCATATAAATCTAAATCGAATCGTCGAAAAGATCAATGTCAACTTTCAGTTAATTGGATGAGGAGAGATCATGAGAAATTTAATATTGTACATTTTTATCATTATTCTGACTGTAATAACGGCCGGTTGGGGGCAATTGACGGTTATGAATTCCAGTGGTGAAGTGATGCTGCAGGTGGATGGTCAGGCCAACGTGACCATCGGCTCGGCAACCCGGACCGGGGCATTGACCACCCATACCCTGACCATCCTGAACGGTGCGGCTGATGGACGGGTGCTGAAATCCGATGCTTCGGGATTGGCATCCTGGGGAACGGATCAGGTGAATGATGCGGATCATGTAATCGGCAATGAACATCAGAGTCTTTCTCTGAATGGCAACGACCTGTCCATATCCGATGGCAACAGTGTGACATTGCCCACCGGCTCGGACAATCAGCAGCTGAGTGTCAGCGGCCATACCCTGTCGCTGGAACGGGGCGGTAGTGTGACGCTACCGGACAATGTCAATGACGCCGATCACGACCCCTCCGGTGAAATTCAAAGCCTGTCCATATCCAACCAAACCATCAGTCTCTCTCAAGGTGGAGGCTCGGTCGACTTGCCACCTACCATATACTGGCCGTCAACCAATATCTCCTATGAACCGGTTATTCTCGATGTGAGTTCCACCACCCATGGTTCGTTAACCTTTTCAACAGGGGTTTCCGGATATCATTCTGCTTATTTCACCTTATCCGGTAGCAGCGATGGTGATGATAGCGACTATTTTTATCTGGTGAAAACCAACAGTTCGAATTGGCAGGAGTATCATTGTGGAGGTGTGAGTCTCAATTGGGATGATGCAGTCCTGGTGGCACCGGTCTTTGAAGAGCCGGCAGGCTCGGGAGACTATAAAGTCTATTGGGCATCGCGTGATCAACACACCACCGGTAATCTTACAGAGATCCAGATGTATATCGGACTCGTCGGTCTCATACGCTAGTAGATTCAATCCGGTTTATCTATTGGGCAGATCAAAAACCGATATTCTATTTGCTTCCTGAATCAATTCGTCCATATTCGATCGGCGTTTTTTTTCTTTTTTGATTCGCTATGGCTCATCCGATTAATGCGTACCGGGACAGAGGCAAAGCCTCCCTAAAGGAGGGGCTGTATTAAAAGTATTAATAGTATGATTTTTTTGGGTTTCTTAACGATTAAAAATCGAAGAGACCACAGAGCTATCGCTGAAAATTCATTAAGCTTGGTACTTGATTTGATCTAAAGAAGGGCTTTTAACAGGATATAATCACACCAGTTATCAAGAAGAAAATTTATAAAAAATTCATGATTAGTGACTTGTGTTGATTGTTGTTTTGCGTTTTGTCCATTTAAACAGGTATGTTTTCTCAGCGTTCCTCAGCGTTTCCGGCGGTTTTCGCCGAGAATCTCAAGCGATAATGAATATACATGTACAGATTTTTATGTCGTTAGATTATCAATTCTTTTTATTAACCCTTTTGATACAGCCCTCCAGAATAAATTATCCTTCGCGTTTCTTCGCGCGCTTGGCGGTTTTCACTTTATCCAAGTTCAAAAGCCGAGCAAGCTTTTTCTGCAATCGCTTCGCCGATGCTGATGGCGGCCGTGGCTGCCGGAGAGGGCGCATTGAGCACGTGAATCATCTGTTCGGCCGGAACGATACGAAAATCATCGACGAGATTACCCGCGGGTTCAAGGGCCTGGGCGCGAACACCGGCGCCTTCGGGCGTAACGGCATGCCGGTCAATTTCCGGAATCAACCGTTGCAGAGCGCGGACAAAAGCGCGTTTGCTGAAGGAGCGGTAATATTCACCAACGCTCATTTTCCAGTATTTCATCGCCATTTTCCAAAAGCCGATATAGGTCATATATTCCGCCACATCCCGAATCGAAAAACTCGATTTTTTATAGCCCTCGCGCTTGAAGGCGAGCACGGCATTGGGACCGGCTTCTATACCACCGTGAATCATCCGGGTAAAATGCACCCCTAAAAACGGAAAGCGCGGATCCGGAACCGGATAGATCAAATTTTTAACCAACCCTTCAAAATCCTTTTTAATTTCATAATATTCACCGCGAAAGGGTATAATCTGCAAACCCGGATCAACACCGCACTTTTTGGCGATTCGATCCGAATAGAGTCCGCCGCAATTGATCAGATATTTTGTGGTAATTTTTCCACGGGAGGTATTGAGAACCAAATCCCCGTTGCGTTTTTCAACGTCGAGAAATCGCGTATTGGTTTGAATATCGCCTTTTTGTTTTCTCACCTCGTCGGCAAAACGCTCGCAAACCTGGACAAAATCGACAATTCCGGTTTGCGGCACGTAAAGACCGGCAATACCGCGTACATTGGGTTCGATTTCTCTGATTTCATCCGGTGTGATTTTTTTCAATCCGGTCAATCCGTTTTCAGAACCGCGTCTGTAGAGCTTTTCGAGCGCCGGCAGCTCATCTTCTCGTGTGGCAACCACCACCTTGCCGCACTG